>NZ_JADCLG010000024.1:0-130099 GCF_014982425.1 Enterobacter cloacae complex sp. I1M
ATTTTGGCTTAATGTTTCTTTGGGGCTTTCCTTTTTAACCGTTATGTTTTTTATTGGCGACCTGAATACCTTTATGCCAATTCTACAAATTGATGTGAGGGTGTTGTCACACTTTATTCTGACAGTAATGTGTGTTTTTTGGTTTGGCGTCCGCTTACGTCATTATGCACAAAAGAAACCCTTCTGGTCTGAACTTAAAGAAACACTGCGTACTATTGTCATCTTTTCGATCTTCGATCTTGCATTAGTAGCATTTTCTAAATGGCACTTTTCTCGCTATATTTGGGCCTACTGTTGGCTATATGCCATCATTATGGTTCCGTTATCGCGTGAATTTACAAAAATCATTCTTAACAAATTTGGCTACTGGAAAAAGCGCACCGTTATTTTAGGTACCGGACGAAATGCGCGTGAAGCCTATTATGCTTTACAAAGCCATGAGGTGTCTGGTTTCAAAATTGATGCGTTTTGTGATTTTGATGCGACAGCCGATATTATGGAAGAGTGTCCGATCGTTAAAGATGAAGAGACATTGCTTACTCATTATAATTCGTTTTCAACTCAGTTCGTAGTCGCGTGCGATTTTGACGAAAAGGATAAATTTGAAAACTGGTTACGATTCCTTGCGAAACATAAGTGCCGTAACGTTATAATTATTCCTTCTCTGAGAGGATTTCCTTTATACGGCACTAGTATGTCATTTATATTTAGCCACGAAGTATTACTTCTTCAGGTTCACAATAATCTGTCTAAACTGACCTCGCGCTTTATTAAGCGTACCTTCGATATCGTCTGCACCTTAGGCATTCTTCTTGTTTCATCGCCACTGCTGGTTTACCTGTGGTATAAAGTTTCCCGTGATGGTGGGCCGGCTATCTATGCTCATACGAGAATTGGGCGCCGTGGTGAGAAATTTGACTGTTATAAGTTTCGCTCTATGAATATCAATTCAAAAGAGATCCTTGCAGAATTACTTGAGAAAGATCCTGAAGCTCGTGCTGAATGGGAAAAAGATTTTAAGTTGAAAAACGATCCGCGTATTACTGCCATTGGTCACTTCATTCGTAAAACGAGTCTTGATGAGTTACCTCAGTTATTTAACGTACTTAAAGGTGAGATGAGCCTGGTCGGCCCGCGTCCGGTCATCCACGAAGAGCTGGAACGCTATGCCGATGACGTTGAATATTATCTGATGGTAAAGCCAGGCATGACTGGCCTGTGGCAGGTGAGTGGACGTAACGATGTTGACTACACCACGCGTGTTTATTTTGACTCCTGGTATGTCAAAAACTGGTCTTTGTGGAATGATATCGTCATTCTCTTCAAAACCGTCAATGTGGTTCTGTTGAGAAAAGGCGCTTACTGAATTAAGCACATTGGATATGGCCTCTAATACGGAGTTTTAATGAAAGCCTTTGTTTTTGTTAATGATAACGGCGCTGCTTTTAGCCGTTATAAAAAAAATGAGATCCCTGCGCAGTTCGTGTACGGCGTATCCAAATTAGAAAAGATGGGCTTTGAGGTAATGGTCGGTCGGGGGAATTTACTTAATGATCTTATTTCATTTTGGAAGTTCAAACCAGATTTGTTCTTTATGCCTTTTATTAAAAGAAAAACGATGCTTTTTTATATTCTGGCACGTTTTTTTTTATTTAAAACAAAGTTTGCGGGTTGGATGCATCTCGATGTTTTCGCCCCTCCAGTGTCTCGATTAAAGAAAGTAATACATTCATTGCTTCTGCCATTTTTAAAGTGTTATGTAAGAAAAATTGATGCGATTTTCTTTCTTTCGGAAAAGTCACGCGATGAAATCAAGGCCTCAAGGGGACTTCATTCTCATCAATGTCACTTTATACCATGGGGAGGGGATGCAACTTTCTATGCACCTTTTATTAATGGATTACATAACGAGAATATAATTTCGACAGGGCGTGAAAATAGGGATCTGCCGTCTGTAATGTCATCGGTAAAAAATAGCGACGTTACAATTGATATCTATACCAGCGATTTAAATTTGCCTGAAAGCTATGCAAATGTAAATGGCGACATTAGGATAAATAAAGGTCGCTGGGCATATACAGACTTGCTTGAGAAAGTAAGTGCATCAAAGAGTATGATTATCCCTATTAAAACAGATAAGATCAATTATTGTGTCGGATTGTCTTCATTGATTGAGGCTATCGCTTTAGGCGTGCCAGTTATTGCTACATACAACCCTTACTGGTATGTCGATATTGAGAAAGAGAAGTGCGGTATTTATATTAAAGATAATTCTTTAATTGAATGGACGCGCGCTCTAGAAAAGTTAAATAGGGATCCCGAATTGGTTGCTCAAATGTCTAAAAATGCATTGAAAACATTCGTAGAAAAATGTGACTTTGTCCGTACGGAAGAGATGCTTGCAATGCATATAGATAATATACTCAAAAAAAAGTGATCCTTTAAAAGCTTATAAAGAATTGTATGAGTCAGTTGAGTATAGAGCTCCTCTGAATAACTAACAGAAAGTGAAAACTATGAAAATTCTTGTCACTGGTGGTGCTGGTTTTATTGGTTCAGCCGTGGTTCGGCATATTATAAATAATACTCAGGATTCAGTATGCGTGGTTGATTGTTTAACCTATGCAGGTAATGTTGAGTCTCTGGCACCAGTTGAAAAAAATTCGCGATACTCATTCTCTCTAACTGATATTACTAATGCGAAAGCTGTTGCGGATATTTTCAATTCCTTCCAGCCTGATATCGTGATGCATTTGGCTGCTGAAAGTCATGTTGACCGTTCTATCGACGGACCCGCGGCCTTCATCCAGACTAACGTAATAGGTACATTCATTCTTCTTGAAGCATCGCGTCAGTATTACGCATCACTTGATGATGATAGGAAGAAGGTTTACCGCTTCCATCACATCTCTACTGATGAAGTTTTTGGCGATCTTCACGATGCTGACGGATTATTCACTGAAGAAACACCTTATGCGCCAAGTAGCCCTTACTCGGCCTCTAAGGCGGGTAGCGATCATTTAGTTCGCGCCTGGAATCGTACCTATGGTTTACCAACGGTGATTACCAACTGTTCTAACAACTATGGCCCCTACCATTTTCCAGAGAAGTTAATTCCGCTCATTATTCTTAATGCTTTGTCGGGAAAACCGCTCCCGGTCTATGGGAACGGCGAGCAGATCCGCGATTGGCTGTATGTTGATGATCACGCCCGCGCACTGTACAAAGTGGCTACAGAGGGCAAGATCGGTGAAACATATTGTATTGGTGGTCATAATGAACGTAAAAATATTGATGTTGTAAAAACTATTTGCGCAATTCTTGATAAACTCATCGATAAAAAACCAAACGGTATTGTCAATTTTGCAGAGCTTATAACTTTTGTTGCCGATCGTCCTGGACATGATCTTCGTTATGCCATTGATGCAACTAAAATGAAAAATGATCTCGGCTGGGAGCCTCTAGAAACCTTTGAAAGCGGGATCGAAAAAACTATTCAATGGTATCTTAATAATGAAGGTTGGTGGCAGCGTGTTCTTGATGGCTCTTACGCTGGTGAACGTCTTGGCCTGAACAAATAATCGAGGTATAGCGTTATGAAAGGAATTGTTTTAGCTGGCGGTTCAGGTACACGCCTGTACCCGATTACACAAGGTGTGTCTAAGCAACTGCTCCCTATATATGACAAGCCTATGATTTTTTACCCAGTATCGGTACTCATGCTTGCCGGTATTCGGGATATCCTCATTATCACCACACCTGAAGATATGCCTGCTTTCCAGCGCTTAATGAAAGATGGCTCGCAGTTTGGTGTTAATTTCACCTACGCCGTGCAGCCCTCACCAGATGGCCTGGCACAGGCATTTACTATCGGTGAAAAGTTTATTGGCGACGAGCCTTGCGCATTAGTGTTGGGTGATAATATTTTCTTTGGTCAAAGTTTCGGTATGAAGTTGAATGCGGCGGCAAAGAAAACGTCAGGGGCAACTGTGTTTGGTTACCAGGTTCAGGATCCGGAGCGCTTTGGTGTTGTCGAGTTCGATGAACATTTCAAAGCATTATCTATTGAGGAAAAACCCCTCAAGCCTAAATCAAACTGGGCAGTCACTGGACTCTATTTCTATGACAATAATGTTGTCGACATGGTTAAGGAAATAAAGCCCTCTGCTCGCGGTGAGCTTGAAATCACAACTCTAAATCAGATGTATCTTGACCGGGGTGAGCTTGAGGTGGAGTTATTAGGTCGTGGATTTGCCTGGCTCGATACAGGTACTCATGATAGCTTGATTGAAGCTTCTCAGTTCATTCATACCATTGAAAAACGGCAGGGTATGAAAGTGGCATGCCTTGAAGAAATTGCATTCCGTAATAAATGGCTCAGTTCGGACGAAATAGCTGTTCAGGCCGATCTGCTTCAGAAAACATCTTATGGTCAATATTTGAAAATGTTGATTGGACAATAAACCGGCATGCCAATGAAAATTTTACTTGTAGGAAAAAACGGGCAGGTTGGATGGGAATTACAACGTTCTCTTTCCACTCTTGGAGAAGTCATCGCAGTAGATTATTTCGACAAGCATTTATGTGGTGACTTGACTGACCTTCCTGGCATCGCACAAACCGTACGATTGGTGAAACCTGACGTTATCGTTAACGCGGCAGCGCATACCGCTGTGGACAGAGCCGAACAAGAACGTAACCTGTCTGAGTTGCTCAATCAGAAAGGGGTTGCGGTTCTCGCTGAGGAGTCAGCGAAATTAGGTGCGCTCCTAATTCATTACTCTACAGATTATGTGTTTGATGGTGAGGGCGATCATTATCGGCTGGAAGATGAGGCGCCAGCACCGTTAAATGTCTATGGTGAGACTAAATTAGCAGGCGAGTTGGAAATTACGCGCCTTAATTCCCGACATCTCATATTCCGCACCAGCTGGGTTTATGCCACTCGTGGTAATAATTTTGCGAAAACCATGCTGCGTTTAGCTCGTGAGAAAGAGAGGTTGTCCGTTATCAACGACCAGCATGGCGCTCCGACAAGTGCTGAATTATTGGCTGATTGTACTGCACTGGCAATTCGAGAAGAGCAGAATAATAAATCTGTTGTTGGTAAATACCATTTAGTCGCAAGCGGGGAAACGACCTGGTTTGATTATGCAAATTTTGTTTTCGAAACGGCTAAAGCTCAGGGTGAGCCTCTTCTTATCCAGGAAGTTAACGGCATTTCTACCAGTGAGTATCCTACACCTGCTACTCGTCCGTTGAATTCGCGCCTCTCAAATCAGAAATTCCAGCGTGTGTTTAATGTGACACTTCCAGACTGGAAACAAGGTGTTGAACGTGTGGTAATAGAAGTTTTGGGGAAATAAAGAGTTAATAATGAATGTCATTGATACTGAAATTCCTGATGTAAAAATTATCGAGCCGGTCACTTTTGGTGATGAACGGGGTTTCTTTATGGAAACCTGGCAACAAAAGAAATTTTGTGAATTGGTATGCGAACGTAACTTCGTGCAGGATAACCACTCAAAATCTGCAAGGAATATTTTGAGAGGTTTACATTACCAGACTCAAAATCCACAAGGAAAATTGGTACGTGTTGTCAGCGGAGAAGTCTTTGATGTTGCTGTTGATATGCGAAAATCATCAGCCACGTTTGGGCGCTGGACAGGTATTATGCTTTCCGCTGAAAACAAACGTCAACTTTGGATCCCTGAGGGATTTGCTCACGGTTTTTACGTCTTGTCTGAAAGCGCTGAGTTTGTCTATAAGTGCACTGATTATTATAACCCTTTGTCTGAACATTCCCTATTGTGGAATGATGATTCTGTTGGGATTAAGTGGCCACTTATTGATGGTGAGTTACCCCTGCTGTCATCCAAGGATAGTTTAGGCAAGACGTTCGCCGATTCCGTCTATTTTGACTAAACGATACACTGTTTGCCTATCTCGCGGCCGTTAGCGCACCAAAGGCTATCCATAAGTAACAGGCTTGAGTTAACATCGTATATACATTCAAACTGCATCGCACCGCAGTGATTATCCCCAAGACAGGAGTATGTAATGTCAAAGCAACAGATCGGCGTTGTCGGTATGGCAGTGATGGGGCGCAACCTGGCGCTCAACATCGAAAGCCGTGGTTATACCGTCTCCGTTTTCAACCGCTCCCGTGATAAGACTGAAGAAGTCATCGCTGAGAATCCAGGCAAGAAGCTGGTTCCTTTCTATACGGTTAAAGAGTTCGTTGAGTCTCTGGAAACGCCTCGTCGTATCCTGTTAATGGTGAAAGCGGGCGCGGGTACCGATGCTGCTATCGATTCCCTGAAACCGTATCTGGATAAAGGCGACATCATCATTGATGGCGGCAACACCTTCTTCCACGACACCATTCGTCGTAACCGTGAACTGTCTGCGGAAGGCTTTAACTTCATCGGTACCGGCGTTTCCGGTGGTGAAGAAGGTGCACTGAAAGGTCCTTCTATCATGCCTGGCGGCCAGAAAGAAGCGTACGAACTGGTCGCGCCTATCCTGACCAAAATTGCAGCCGTTGCAGAAGACGGCGAGCCGTGCGTGACCTATATCGGTCCTGACGGTGCTGGCCACTATGTGAAAATGGTTCACAACGGCATCGAATACGGCGATATGCAGTTGATTGCCGAAGCATACTCCCTGCTGAAAGGTGGCCTGAACCTCTCTAACGAAGAACTCGCCGAGACCTTCACCGAGTGGAATAAAGGCGAGCTGAACAGCTACCTGATCGACATCACCAAAGATATCTTCACTAAAAAAGATGAAGAGGGTAAATACCTAGTTGATGTGATTCTGGATGAAGCAGCGAACAAGGGGACCGGTAAATGGACCAGCCAGAGCTCTCTGGATCTGGGCGAGCCTCTGTCCCTGATCACCGAATCTGTGTTTGCACGTTACATTTCCTCTCTGAAAGAGCAGCGTGTTGCCGCTTCAAAAGTACTGTCTGGTCCTCAGGCCAAGCCAGCGGGTGATAAAGCTGAATTCGTTGAGAAAGTTCGTCGTGCACTGTATCTGGGTAAAATCGTCTCTTATGCACAAGGTTTCTCTCAGCTGCGTGCCGCTTCAGACGAAAACAACTGGGATCTGAATTACGGCGAAATCGCGAAGATCTTCCGTGCTGGTTGCATTATCCGCGCTCAGTTCCTGCAGAAAATTACTGATGCGTACGCTGAAAATGCCGGTATCGCGAATCTGCTGCTGGCACCGTACTTCAAGAAAATCGCGGACGAATACCAGCAGGCGCTGCGTGACGTGGTTGCTTACGCTGTGCAGAACGGTATCCCTGTTCCGACCTTCTCCGCTGCGGTGGCGTACTATGACAGCTACCGTGCTGCCGTACTGCCAGCGAACCTGATCCAGGCGCAGCGTGATTACTTTGGTGCGCATACGTATAAACGTACCGATAAAGAAGGTGTGTTCCACACCGAATGGCTGGATTAATCTGATTTAACTCAGCCTGATAACAAAGCCCGGTGATGTTCACCGGGCTTTTTTTATAACGGATAAGCCCATCTGGACTTGCTTTGTCCAGCGAGTGTCTTTAAACACCCTATAAACCACTGCGTTTTCTCATTTCTGCAGCCAGGCATTCGCCTTGACAGCCGCTCAACATAAGAGGTAAAAACCTCAACAGTTGTTTATTGCGGTGGTGTGCTTACGCCTCCTGAAACCTAAACTTGAAGAAGTTGAACGAATGAAAATAACTATCTCCGGAACAGGCTATGTAGGCCTATCAAACGGCATTCTGATCGCACAAAACCATGAAGTGGTGGCGTTGGATATCGTTCAGTCCAAAGTGGATATGCTTAATCAAAAGCAATCCCCGATTGTTGATAAAGAAATCCAGGAATACCTTGCTAATAAACCGCTGAATTTCCGTGCTACGACGGACAAAGAAGACGCCTACCGCGACGCAGATTTCGTCATCATCGCCACACCAACGGATTACGACCCAAAAACCAACTACTTCAACACCTCAACCGTAGAAGCGGTGATCAAAGATGTTATCGCAATCAACCCAAAAGCGGTGATGATCATCAAATCGACCATTCCGGTAGGCTTCACCAAATCGATTAAAGAAGAGTTGCGTATTGATAATGTCTTCTTCTCGCCAGAGTTTCTGCGCGAGGGCAGGGCGTTATACGATAACCTGCACCCATCCCGTATCGTGATCGGTGAGCGCTCTGAGCGTGCGGAACGTTTTGCCGCACTGCTGCAGGAAGGCGCAATCAAGAAAGATATTCCGGTACTGTTCACTGACTCTACCGAAGCCGAGGCGATCAAGCTCTTCGCCAATACCTATCTGGCAATGCGCGTGGCCTACTTCAACGAGCTGGACAGCTATGCAGAGAGTCTGGGCCTGAACACCCGCCAGATCATCGAAGGCGTGTGCCTCGACCCGCGTATAGGCAATCATTACAACAACCCGTCGTTTGGCTACGGCGGTTACTGCCTGCCGAAAGATACCAAGCAGCTGCTGGCAAACTATCAGGCGGTGCCAAACAACCTGATTTCCGCGATTGTGGATGCCAACCGCACGCGTAAAGACTTCATCTCTGATTCTATCCTTGCGCGTCAGCCGAAAGTGGTGGGCGTCTATCGTCTGATCATGAAGAGCGGCTCTGATAACTTCCGCGCCTCATCTATTCAGGGGATCATGAAGCGTATTAAGGCGAAAGGCGTGCAGGTCATTATCTATGAACCAGCGATGCAGGAAGATGAATTTTTCCACTCCCGCGTGGTTCGCGATCTCGACGCTTTTAAGAAAGAAGCGGATGTGATTATCTCGAACCGTATGGCGGAAGAGCTGGCAGACGTCGCTGATAAGGTCTATACCCGCGATCTGTTTGGCAGTGACTGATGTTAGCGTTCTGAGCATAAAAAAACCGGTCATCGCGCCTAATGCCGTTCAGTTAAGGATCGGTTGACCGATCCCTTGTTTGTGTAAAAATCCGGACATACTCACACGTTTCCGGATTTTTTATGCTTCTAAGTCAGGCTCTCAACACCGTTCATAATTTTACGCCGGTGGCGTTTTCTGCGCTTTCTGAACTACTCTCACCTGAACTTATTGATGAATGTCTCACTGATACCGGTATCGTCACTATCCGCAAACGTCGGCTTCCGCTGGAGATGATGGTCTGGGCTGTAACCGGGATGGCATTGTTTCGTTCCCTGTCCATGAACCAGATAGTCTCACGCCTCGATATTCTTCTTCCCGGTAAACGTCCCTTTGTGGTGCCCAGCGCCGTTGTTCAGGCTCGTCAGTGGCTGGGGGCTGATGTTATTCGCCGGGTCTTTGAAAAAACGCGCCAGCTCTGGTTTGAAAAAACACCCTTGTCACACTTGAATGGACTCACGCTGCTGGCAGTGGATGGAACGTTATGGCGAACCCCAGATACACCAGAAAATGATGCCGCCTTCGGACGCACGGCGAATGCCAGTTCCCGCTCTGAGTGGCCCCAGGTTCGCATGGTCTGCCAGATGGAAGTCACCAGCCACCTTCTGACGGGAACGGCTTTCGGCAGCGTATCGGCGACCAGCGTAATTGACCTTGCGGCACGGCTCGCGGAGCGAACGCCGGAACATACGCTGACGCTCATGGACAAAGGCTTTTACGCTCTGGGACTGATGCACCACTGGCAGTCATTGGGTGTGGAGAAACACTGGTTAATCCCGCTCAAAAAAGACGGCAGTATCAGGTAATACAGAAACAGGGCAAAGGGGATGACATCGTGGAGCTGAATGTATCTCCAAAGGCGAAACGCAAATGGGACGGCGTACCGCCAGTACTGACGGCGAGGCTGGTCAGTAAAGAGGTAAACGGGAAGATGGTGCGTATCCTGACGTCAATGAATGACCCGCTGAGATACCCTAAAGCAGACATTACCGAGCTGTACGGGCATCGTTGGGAAATAGAGCACGGGTTCAGGGAGATGAAGCAACATCTTCTGAATAATGAACAGGTGCTGAGAAGCCGGAAACCGGAACTGGTGGAGCAGGAACTGTGGGGCGTGGTGCTGGCCTATAACCTGCTGCGATTTATGATGGCGCAAATGATGTATAATCTGAAAGGGATAGAGCCATATCAGATAGATTTTAAGCAGGCGAGTCTGTATCTGTCGGCCCAGCTAAGTCTGTTACCAGCGGTCTCACCGGGTAAAATCCCGAAGATAATAAATGAGATACTGGCCATGGCGGAAAGTTTTGTGCTACCGGGACGCAGGAAGAGGCATTACCCACGAGCAGTAAAAAAGAAGCCGCAACGCTACGCGTTACGGCAATCTTCAAAAGCTTAACTGACAAGCATTAGGCAATCTGCCGGGTTTTTTGTTTTTAAACGTTATAGAAGTTGCGGTACCAGTCGACGAAGTTTTTCACGCCTTCTTTGACTGAGGTTTGTGGTTTAAACCCAATAACGTCATACAGCGCTTTGGTGTCCGCACTGGTCTCCAGCACGTCCCCCGGCTGGATCGGCATCATATTTTTCACCGCTTCTTTGCCCAGCGCCTCTTCAAGCGCAGTGATGTAATCCATCAGTTCGACAGGTGAACTGTTACCGATGTTATACACGCGATACGGGGCAGAGCTGGTTGCTGGCGAACCGGTTTCGACTGTCCAGTCTGCATCGGCCTGAGGAATGACGTCCTGTAGGCGAATAATCGCCTCCGCAATATCATCAATATAGGTGAAGTCGCGCTTCATCTTGCCGTAGTTGTAGACGTCGATGCTGTTGCCTTCAATCATGGCTTTGGTGAATTTGAACAGCGCCATGTCCGGGCGTCCCCATGGGCCATAGACGGTAAAGAAGCGCAGGCCAGTGGTCGGCAGATTGTACAGATGCGAATAGGTATGCGACATCAGCTCATTGGCTTTTTTGGTTGCCGCATACAGGGAAACCGGATGGTCTACGGAGTCGTCAGTAGAAAACGGCATCTTACGGTTGAGGCCGTAAACAGAGCTGGATGATGCATACAGAAGATGCTGAACCTTGTTGTGGCGACAGCCTTCCAGCACGTTCAGGTGACCTACCAGGTTCGCATCTGCATAGGCATGCGGGTTTTCCAGAGAGTAACGCACACCCGCCTGGGCGGCAAGATGGATCACGCGGTCAAATTTCTCCTCAGCGAAGAGCGCGGCCATGCCCTCACGGTCCGCTAAGTCCAGCTTGTGGAAGGTGAAACTCTCGGATTTGAGCAGATCGAGGCGAGCGAGCTTGAGGTTTGGGTCATAGTAATCATTCAGATTATCAATCCCAACAACTTCATGCCCTGCATCAAGCAGGCGCTTGCTGACATGAGAACCGATAAAGCCCGCCGCGCCCGTAACCAGAAATTTCATAGCTTCCCTCATTCACAGTGTTCTTGTTGATGTCCCAGGACATCAGAATCCGTCTATGATAGCGCGTCGCACTTCACTTACATAACCCATCTTTCCGATATAACTCATCGGATTCTTATAGAAAAATCGCCAGCAACAGATACACTAAGGAAACAAGATTATTTTTGCCCTTTTTCATCTGTTAGGGATAGTATGACGCAAAACAACAACAACCTGGTCACACGCAACAATGACCCGGAGCAAATTGATTTACTGGATTTAGTGCTACAGCTGTGGCGTGGAAAGTGGGTGATTGGGGCATTCGTTGCTGCTTTCATTGTTCTCGCCGTTGTTTACATCACTGTAGCTAAAGAAAAATGGACATCCTCTGCCATCATAGCCCAGCCTGATGCGGCACAAATCGCCACCTATTCCAATGCGTTGAATATCCTCTATGGTGGCGCAGCGCCTTCCATGCTGGATATTCAGAATCGTGCTATTGGTCGTTTTAATTCCTCTTTCTCGGCATTAGCACAGGCGCTGGAGAATCAGGAAGATCCGGAAAAACTGACTATTGAGCCTACCGTAAAAGGGCAAAGTTTACCTTTAACCGTAAGCTATCAGGGCGAATCCGCTGATGCAGCTCAAAAGCAATTAGCTCAGTATATTCAGCAGGTTGATGAGCAGACGGCTAAAGAACTGACGCTTGACCTCAGAGATAACCTCAAGCAGCAGATCACAACCCTGAACGACTCCCTTCAGAACCAGGAGAAAGTAGCACAGGAGCAGAAAGATCTGCGTATCAAACAGATCTCTGAAGCTTACAAGAATGCGGAAGCAGCTAAGATTAGTACTCCACAGCTCCAGCAAACGCAGGATGTCACTCAGGAAACCATGTTCCTGCTGGGTACCGTAGCGCTCAAGTCAATGATTGATAACGAAGCGTCACGTCCGCTGGTCTTTTCAGGCGCTTACTACCAGACCAAACAAAACTTACTGGATATTCAGAACCTCAACGTTAACCCAGACACTATTCACGTCTACCGTTACGTCATGAAGCCGAACCTACCTATCCGACGTGACAGCCCTAAAAAGGCCATCACCCTCATCCTTGCCGTTCTCCTCGGCGGGATCATAGGTTCTGCTGTCGTTCTTGGCCGTAACGCGCTGAGAAACTACAAACCAAGAGCCTGATTTACACACAAAAAAAGACCGGGTTTCCCCGGTCTTTTTTTATTTATGCCGTTTCCGGAGATTCTCAATCACCGTCGTTAAATCCAGCTCCTGATCCTGAAGCAGCACCAGCAGGTGATACATTAAATCCGACGCTTCGTTCGTCAGCTCCTCACGGTCATGCACGGTGGCCGCCAGCGCCGTTTCAACGCCTTCCTCACCCACCTTCTGCGCAATACGCTTGGTGCCGCTGGCGTACAGCTTCGCCGTGTACGAGCTCTCGGGATCCGCTGATTTACGCTCTGCCAGCAGCTGTTCCAGCTGATAGAGGAACAGCCACTGATGGCTCGCCTCGCCGAAGCAGCTGCTGGTGCCTCTGTGGCAGGTCGGCCCAATCGGGTTAACCAGCACCAGCAGGGTGTCGTTGTCGCAGTCAGGCGTAATGCTGACCACGTTCAGGAAGTGACCCGAGGTTTCCCCTTTTGTCCACAGGCGCTGTTTGGTGCGCGAGAAAAACGTCACCTTGCCGCTGTCGATCGTTTTCGCCAGCGCCTCCTGGTTCATGTATCCCAGCATCAGCACTTCGCCTGAAACGGCATGCTGTACAACTACCGGCAGTAATCCGTCAGTTTTTTCCCAGTCCAGCTGTGCCTGTTGTTGTTCTGTTAACATACCCTGATCTCCACGCCCTGGTCGGCCAGGTACGTTTTTAACTCACCAATATTGATAATCTGTTTGTGGAACACGGAAGCGGCCAGCGCGCCGTCCACGTTCGCATCGCAGAAGGCTTCAAGAAAGTGTTCCATGGTGCCCGCGCCGCCGGAGGCAATCAGCGGAACCTGGCAGACCGCGCGCACTTTTTTCAGCTGCTCGAGGTCGTAACCGTTACGAACGCCGTCCTGGTTCATCATGTTCAGAACGATTTCACCCGCACCGCGTTTTTGCACTTCCTGCACCCAGTCCAGCGTCTCCCATTGGGTGACGCGCGTGCGGCTTTCATCGCCGGTGTACTGGTTAACGTGATATTTTCCCGTTGCGGCATCAAACCAGGTGTCGATCCCCACGACAATGCACTGCACGCCAAAGCGATCCGCCAGACGCGTAATCAGCTCCGGGTCGGCCAGGGCAGGGGAGTTAATGGAAATTTTGTCCGCACCGAAAGAGAGAATCTTCGCCGCATCGTCAGCAGATTTAATCCCGCCCGCCACGCAGAAGGGAATATCAATCACCTCTGCCACGCGCGCCACCCAGCTTTTGTCCACCACGCGGCCATCGCTGGAGGCGGTGATATCGTAAAATACCAGTTCGTCTGCGCCTTCATCGGCATAGCGTTTAGCCAGGGGAACGATGTCGCCAATGATCTCGTGGTTGCGGAACTGCACGCCTTTTACAACCTGACCATCACGCACGTCCAGGCAGGGAATTATCCGTTTTGCCAGCATTGAATCGCCTCCTTCACCGTAAATTTGCCTTCCAGCAGCGCGCGACCCACGATCACGCCGCGTACACCGCTTCCGCGCAGAGCGGCGATATCCGCCAGGTCGCCGATGCCGCCAGAGGACTGAAACGCCACCTGCGGATAACGCGCGCAAACCTCTTCATACAGCGAGACGTTAGAGCCTGCGAGCGTACCATCGCGTGAAATATCCGTGCACAGCACATGCTTTAGCCCTACGGGGAGATACATCTCAATCAGCTCTTCCAGCGTTACGCCGGAGTTTTCCTGCCAGCCGCTGACCGCGACCTGCTTGTTACCCTGCGCGTCAATGCGCACATCCAGCGCCAGCACCAGCGCATCCGCGCCGAAGCGGCGGAACCAGCCCTTGACCGTCTCAGGATCTTTCACAGCGGTCGAACCGACTACCACGCGCGCCACGCCCGCGTCCAGTAAGGCGGCAACATCGGCTTCCGTACGCACGCCGCCGCCCACCTGCACCGGGACGTCCACGCCAGCCACCAGTGTTTTAAGCAGTGGGATCTGGCGTTTGGCCGGATCTTTCGCGCCGGTCAGATCGACCAGGTGCAACACCTCAGCGCCCTCCGCGGCGTAAGCCTGTAACCGCGGCAGCGGGTCGTTGCCATAGTCGCGCTGCTGCCCGTAATCACCCTGATGGAGACGAACAACCGTGCCGTCAATCAAATCTAAAGCGGGAATTATCATCACATCTCCAGGAAGTTTTTCAGCAGCTGCGCGCCGGCGGCGCCGGAGCGTTCCGGGTGAAACTGCACGCCGTAAAAGTTATCTTTCTGCACGGCGGCGGTGAACGCCTCGCCGTAATTGCACTGGGCGATGGTGTAGGTATTCACGGGCATGGCGTAGCTGTGGACGAAGTAGAAGTACGCGCCGTCTTCGATTCCCTGGAACAGCCTGTTGCCCGCCTTCGGATAAACGCGGTTCCAGCCCATGTGCGGCAGCGGCAGGCCGTGGTCGGTCATTTTCGGCACGTCTTCTTCTATAATGCCCAGCAGATCGACGCCGTTGCTCTCTTCGCTGCGGCGGCCAAGCAGCTGCATGCCGAGGCAAATGCCCAGCACCGGTTGAGTACAGGCTTTGATGAGATCAACCAGCTCGCGCTCGTGGATCTGATCCATCGCCGCCTGGGCGGTGCCTACGCCCGGCAGAAAGAGTTTATCCGCGCGCAGCACCACGTCCGGATCGCGGCTCACCACCGGCTCGTAGCCGTGGCGCATAATCGCCGACTGTACGGAGTTCAGGTTGGCGCATCCGGTGTCCAGAATCACCACGTTCATTACAGCACTCCTTTCGACGAGGGAAGGGCGTCACCTTCCACGCGGATCGCCTGGCGCAGGGTACGGCCAAAGGCTTTGAACAGGCTCTCGACGCGGTGGTGATCGTTTTTGCCTTTAGTTTTCAGGTGCAGCGTCAGGCCCATAGTGTAAGAAAGCGAGCGGAAGAAGTGCTCCACCATCTCGGTGCTGAGATCGCCAACGCGCTGGTAGGTGAAGTCGGCTTTATATTCCAGGTGCGGACGCCCGGAGATATCCATCGCGCAGCGCGCCAGGCACTCGTCCATCGGCAGAACAAAGCCGAAGCGGTTGATGCCGCGCTTGTCGCCGAGCGCCAGCTTCAGGGCTTCGCCCAGCGCCAGGCCGGTATCTTCCACGGTGTGGTGATCGTCGATATACAGGTCGCCCTTAACGGCGATCTCCATGCGGAAGCCGCCGTGAGTGGCGATTTGATCCAGCATATGGTCGAAGAAACCGACGCCGGTGTGGATCTTGCTGCCGCCTTCGCGATCGAGCCAGACCTTCACGTCGATCTGCGTCTCTTTGGTGTTGCGTTCAACGTGAGAATAGCGGTCGCGTCTGGTGAGCTGCTCGCTAATCATCGCCCAGTTTAGCGTGTCGCGGTTATAGCGCAGGCCTGCAATGCCCATATTTTCGGCCAGCGTGATGTCCGTGACGCGATCGCCAATCACATAGCTGTTCGCTTTATCCAGCGCCTCTTCCGCCAGATAACGCTCAACAAGCTTCACTTTTGGCTTGCGGCAGTCGCACTCGTCGGCAGGCATGTGCGGGCAGATCAGCACCTCGTCGAAGGCGATGCCCTGCGAGGTCAGCACCTGCATCATCAGGTTGTGCGGGCCGTCAAAGTCCGCCTGCGGGAAGCTGTCTGTGCCCAGACCGTCCTGGTTGGTGATCATCACCAGCTTATAGCCTGCTTTCTGAAGCTTCAGCAGCACCGGGATCACGTCGGGTTCAAAGGCCAGCTTGTCGAAACGATCGACCTGAAAATCGCTGGGTGGCTCCGAGATGATGGTGCCGTCACGATCGATAAAGAGATACTTCTGACTCATACTTTCTCCGCTTTCAGGGCGTCAATCACGCGCTGGCTCTCCGCGCGGGTGCCGACGGTAATACGCAGGCAGCCGCTCAGGGTAGGTTGTTTATTCTGGTCTCGTAAGATAATGCCCTGATCCCACAACGATTTAAATATCGCGCTTGAGGCGGTGAAGCGCACCAGGATGTAGTTGGTCTCCGAGTCGAACACCTGCTCCACGCACGGAATCGTTTTCAGGGCATCGACTAGATACTGACGCTCCTCCAGGATCTGCGCCACACGCTCGCGCATCGCGCTGATGCCCTGCGGGGCCAGCGCCTGTGCCGCAATATCGGCAACCGGCGTTGAGAGCGGATACGGGGCGATCACTTTTAGCAGCAGGTCGATAACCGCTTTATTTGCCAGCGTAAAACCGCAGCGAAGACCGGCGAGAGCGAACGCTTTGGACAGAGTGCGCAGCACAACGAGATGCGGATACTCTTCAATCCAGCCTGCCAGCGTCGCCTGCGGGCAGAACTCAATGTAGGCTTCGTCGGCCACAACCAGCGCTTTGCCGCGCGTCATTTCCAGCAGGGAACGGATATCCTGCGGATTGATAATCTGCCCGGTGGGGTTGTTCGGGCTACAGACAAACACCACCTTCACGCCGTCAAGGTTATCGGCGATGCCCTGCAAATCCAGCTGCCAGTTGTCGAGCGCCTGTACGTTGCGGCAAGCCACGCCAAAGGTTTCGGCGCTGACGCTGTACATCCCGTAGGTGGGCTGGCAGTACATCACCGCGTCTTTACCCGGCTCGCAGAAGGCGCGGATCAGCAGCTCAATCCCTTCATCCGCCCCACGGCTGACCAGCACCTGCTCAGGCTTCACGCCTGCATACTGCGCATAGTTCTCGATCACCGCTTTCGGCTGACACTCCGGGTAGCGGTTTAGCGTCTGCTGCGAAAGCTCAAAGGCCACCGCCGTGGGGTATTCGTTGGCATTCAGCCAGACATCGCCGTTGCCGCCAAGACGACGCGCAGACTGATAGGGCGTCAGGCGACGGACATTTTCGCGGGCTAATTCTTCGATGTTCATGCTTGCTCCTTCAGGGCGGCAACGCGCAGCGTCACGGCATTTTTGTGGGCAGTCAGGCGCTCGGCGGCGGCCAGGGTTTCAATGGTCGACGCCAGCGAGGCAAATCCCTCGCGGGAGAGTTCCTGCACGGTCATGCGCTTCTGGAAATCTGCCAGCCCCAGGCTGGAGCAGGTTGAGGTATAGCCATACGTGGGCAGCACGTGGTTGGTGCCGGAGGCGTAATCCCCGGCGGATTCCGGTGACCAGTCCCCGAGGAACACCGAGCCTGCGCTGGTTATGCTGTCGACCAGATCGCGCGCGTTGCGGGTCTGAATGATCAGGTGCTCAGGACCGTACTGGTTGGAGATGGCGATGCACTGGTCGATATCGCGAGCCACAATCAGTCGGCTGGCCGATAGCGCCTGACGCGCCGTTTCCGCACGCGGCAGGTCGGCCAGCTGACGCTCAACGGCCTCGCCCACGCGTTTTGCCATATCGGCATCTGGCGTCAGTAAAATCACCTGCGAGTCAGGGCCGTGCTCGGCCTGCGAGAGCAGGTCAGAGGCCACGAAATCAGGTGTAGCGCCGCTGTCGGCAATCACCAGCACTTCAGACGGACCGGCAGGCATATCAATCGCCGCGCCGTCCAGACGCTGACTGACCTGGCGCTTCGCTTCGGTAACGTATGCGTTGCCCGGGCCAAAGATTTTGTCGACTTTGGGAACAGACTCCGTCCCGAACGCCAGGGCGGAAATCGCCTGCGCGCCGCCCACTTTATAGATCGCCTGCACGCCGCACAGCTTCGCCGCATACAGGATCTCATCGGCGATCGGTGGCGGAGAGCAGAGCACCACCTTCTGACAACCGGCAATACGTGCCGGAGTGGCCAGCATCAGGACGGTCGAAAACAGCGGGGCAGAGCCGCCAGGAATATAGAGGCCAACGGACGCCACCGGGCGCGTCACCTGCTGGCAGCGCACGCCGGGCAGGGTTTCCACATCCACCGCCTGCAATTTCTGCGCGGTGTGGAAGGTATCAATATTTTTCACCGCGACGGCCATCGCCTGTTTGATCTCATCCCCAAGGCGGCTTTCCGCCCCGGCGATCTCCTGTGCGGTGACCTGTAACGCGTCGACCTCAGTTTTATCAAACTTCGCGCTGTACTCACGCAGCGCGTCGTCTCCGCGGGCTTTGACGTTATCGAGGATCTCCGCCACGGTGCGGGTGATGCTCTCCGAGGCGGAAATTGCCGGGCGCATCAGCAGCTCACGCTGTTGCGCGTCGCTACAGGTATTCCAGTCGATGATTGTGTTAAAGCTCATGGTCGTTACTCCATCATCTTCTCAATTGGCAGCACCAGAATGGAGCTCGCGCCCAGCGCCTTCAGTTTTTCCATCGTTTCCCAGAACAGGGTTTCGCTGCTCACCATGTGCATCGCCACGCGCTGCTGGTCGCCCGCCAGCGGCAGAATGGTTGGGCGCTCAGCACCTGGCAGCAGGGCAATCACTTCGTCCAGGCGCTCGGTTGGCGCATGCATCATGATGTATTTGGATTCACGCGCCTGAATCACGCCCTGAATGCGGGTCAGCAGCTTGTCGATGAGCTGCTGTTTAGCCTCCGCCATCTCGCCGTCGCGCTGGATAAGGCACGCTTTGGAGCGGTAGATCACCTCCACTTCGCGCAGGCCGTTGGCTTCCAGCGTGGCGCCGGTGGAGACGAGGTCACAGATGGCATCGGCCAGGCCCGCACGCGGCGCCACTTCAACAGAGCCGTTCAGCAGACAAGATTTAAACTGCACGCCTTTTTGATCGAGGTAACGCTTCAGCAGGTGAGGGTAAGAGGTGGCGATACGTTTGCCGTTCAGCGCGGCCGGGCCATCCCAGGCTTCATCAACCGGCGTGGCCAGCGACAGGCGGCAGCCGCCAAAGTCCAGACGACGCAGGGTAAAGTAGCGCGGATCTTCGCCCTGCGCGCGGCGGGTTAATAACTCTTCCTCCAGTACGTTTTCGCCGATGATGCCGAGGTCAACGACGCCATCCATGACCAGGCCCGGAATATCGTCATCACGTACGCGCAGAATGTCGATCGGCATATTTTCAGCCAGGGCGATCAGGCGCTGGGTGTGCAGGTTGATTTTAATCCCGCAGCGGGCCAGCAGTTCGCGTGAATCATCGCTTAAACGGCCTGATTTTTGAATAGCTATGCGTAAACGTGAGTTATCTAACATTCTGTGTTCCTCGTTAACCTGTTTTAACCTGTCTGAATGCGGTCCAAAAAAAAGCCCCCGGAAGAAGATCTTCCGGGGGCTTTTTCATGCGTTCATGCACCACTGGAAGATCCAAACGTCTTCCAGCACACATCGCCTGAAAGACTAGTCAGGATGATGGTGATGATGGTGGTTTTTAAAAGGAACGCGTGTCATATAAATTCTCGTTGAATGCTTATGCATTTGATGTCTTTTAACCTAAACCAGTTGTACGCCATAAAGCAAGGGCTTTTTTTGATCATTAATTCATTTCATATTGATGGTATGAATTGTGCGTTCCATAAGGCTGGCGTAGCCTTATAACAGGCGTCGTTAAGCGGAGAATGTCATGAAAAAGGTCGCGATTGTCGGATTAGGGTGGTTAGGAATGCCACTGGCGATGTCATTAGCCGCAAAAGGCTGGCAGGTGACAGGGAGTAAGACCACGCGGGACGGGGTTGAGGCGGCGCGCATGTGCAGCATTGATGGTGTCGAGCTGCGTCTCGAACCCGAGCTTATCTGCGATACCGACGAGCTGGATGAACTGATGAATGTGGACGCGCTGGTCATTACCTTACCAGCGCGGCGCAGCGGGCCGGGCGAGACGTTTTACCTGCAGGCGGTGCAGGAGATTGTCGACAGCGCCCTGGCGCACCATATTCCGCGTATCATTTTCACCAGCTCGACCTCCGTCTATGGCGATATCGACGGTACGGCGAAAGAAAACACCGAGCGCCGTCCGGTGACCGCCAGCGGACGGGTACTGAAAGAGCTGGAAGACTGGCTGCACAATCTGCCTGGCACGCAGGTGGATATTTTACGCCTCGCCGGGCTGGTGGGGCCGGGGCGTCATCCGGGACGCTTCTTTGCCGGTAAATCCGCGCCGGATGGTCAGCACGGCGTTAACCTTGTACACCTTGAAGATGTTATCGGTGCAATAGAGCTGCTTTTACAGGCTCCGAAAGGGGGGCACATCTATAATATATGTGCGCCTTCGCATCCGCCACGCAGCACCTTTTATCCGCTGATGGCGCGCCAGCTGGGTCTGGCGCCGCCGGTGTTCAGTGAGGCGCAGGGGGAGCGCAAAGGCAAAATTATTGATGGCAATCGTATTTGCCATGAACTGGGATTTGAATATCAGTATCCCGATCCGCTGGTTATGCCCATGGAATAATTGCGCCGGCGGAGGCCATCGCACACCGCAAGGGGGCGAAGATGAAACCGCTGCTGGATGTTCTTGTTATTCTGGATGCGCTGGAAAAAGAGGGGAGCTTTGCCGCCGCCTCGGCGAAGCTCTATAAAACCCCTTCGGCTCTGAGCTACACCGTGCAAAAGCTCGAGAGCGATCTTAATATTCAAATTCTTGACCGCACTGGCCATCGCGCGCGTTTCACCCGTACTGGGCAGATGCTGCTGGAAAAAGGGCGTGACGTGCTGCATACGGTTCGCGAGCTGGAAAAACAGGCCGTCAAACTTCATCAGGGCTGGGAAAATGAGCTGGTGATTGGGGTTGATGATACTTTCCCTTTTTCGCTGCTTACCCCGCTTATTGAGGCGTTCTATCAGCGCCATAGCGTCACGCGGCTGGTTTTTATCAACGGCGTGCTGGGCGGCTCGTGGGATGCCTTAACGCAGGGCAGGGCGGATATCATCGTTGGAGCGCTGCATGAGCCTCCTCAACTGAGTGAATTTGGTTTCGCCCGGCTGGGCGTTCTGGAGCAGATCTTTGCCGTTGCGCCTCACCACCCGCTGGCGAATGAACCGGAGCCTGTTTCAAGACGCGTCATTAAAAACCATCGCGCCATTGTGGTGGGAGACAGCTCCCGCCCCGAGTGCGGCATTTCATCGCAGCTTCTGGATGAGCAGGAGGCCATCACCGTTTTTGATTTTAAAACCAAGCTGGAACTGCAAATAAGCGGCCTGGGGTGCGGCTACCTTCCCCGTTATTTAGCACAGCGCTTTATTGAAAGCGGCGCGCTGGTGGAAAAACAGGTTTTAGCGCAAAGCAGTAACGAATCGGTATGGGTGGGCTGGAATGAACAGACCGCCGGGCTTGCCAGCGCCTGGTGGCGAGACGAAATTTTAGCAAATAGTGCTATCGCGACAGTTTACACTCAGGCAGATGATGGGAAATCAACCAGTTAGTAAAATTAATTTATGGGCAGGTTTCTCAATGTATTGCCTTTTGTATCTGGAATAGGGCAAAATGCCGCCGCTGCAAACAAATGAATAATCGACGATATAAAAGGCGTCGGTTATTTTTTTTTGCATGTACGAAACGAAACTAAAAACCAAGAGGCCGGGCTTCGTACCGGATAGATATTTACTAAAATCCGACAGTTGTTGTCGCTGAGGAAGAAAGAAATGGGGCAATTTTTCGCTTACGTGGCGGTTATCACCGTAAAGGAGAATAACTATGTCGCATAACGCAACTCCAAACACCTCTCGCGTGGAATTACGTAAAACGCTTACGTTGATTCCGGTTGTTATGATGGGCCTTGCCTATATGCAACCGATGACGCTGTTCGATACATTCGGTATCGTATCAGGCCTTACTGACGGTCACGTTGCAACGGCGTACGCCTTTGCGCTGGTCGCCATCCTCTTTACAGCGCTGAGCTACGGTAAACTGGTTCGCCGTTTCCCGTCCGCAGGCTCTGCGTACACCTATGCTCAGAAATCCATTAGCCCGGCGGTTGGCTTTATGGTGGGCTGGTCATCACTGCTGGACTACCTGTTCATGCCGATGATCAACATTCTGCTGGCAAAAATTTACTTCGAAGCGCTGGTGCCTTCCGTGCCGTCGTGGATCTTCGTTGTGGCGCTGGTGGCCTTTATGACCATCTCTAACCTGCGCAGCATCAAGACCGTGGCTAACTTCAACACCCTGATCGTGATCCTTCAGATGGGGATTGTTGCGGTTATCGTTGGGCTGATCATCTACGGCGTTTCCCACGGTGAAGGCGCAGGTACGCTGACCAGCACCCGTCCGTTCTGGTCTGAAGGTGCGCACGTTGTGCCGATGATCACCGGGGCGACTATCCTGTGCTTCTCGTTCCTGGGCTTCGACGGTATCTCTTCTCTGTCTGAAGAGACCAAAGATGCCGAGCGCGTGATCCCGAAAGCGATTTTCCTGACCGCGCTGATTGGCGGCCTGATCTTCATCGGTGCGTCTTATTTCTTACAGCTGTACTTCCCGGATATCTCTCGCTTTAAAGATCCGGATGCATCGCAGCCTGAAATCATGCTGTACGTGGCGGGTAAAACCTTCCAGTGGGGCGTGCTCATCTTCTCCAGCGTCACCGTACTGGCATCCGGTATGGCAGCGCACGCGGGCGTTTCTCGTCTGATGTACGTGATGGGCCGTGACGGTGTGTTCCCAACTCGCTTCTTTGGTTACGTGCATCCGAAATGGCGTACCCCGGCGTGGAACGTGCTGCTGGTGGGCGCGATTGCCCTGCTGGCGATCAAGTTCGACCTGGTAACGGCCACTGCGCTGATTAACTTTGGTGCGCTGGTGGCGTTCACCTTCGTTAACCTCTCCGTGATTTCGCAGTTCTGGATCCGTGAGAAGCGCAACAAGACGCTGAAGGACCACATCAACTATCTGGTGCTGCCAGTGTGTGGTGCCCTGACGGTGGGCGCCCTGTGGATCAACCTGGAAGAGAGCTCAATGGTTCTGGGTCTGATCTGGGGTGCAATCGGTCTGATTTACCTGGCTTGCGTAACGAAGAGCTTCCGCAACCCGGTTCCTCAGTACGAAGACGTCGCGTAAGACTGTGTCGGGTGGCGGCTTCGCCTTACCCGACCTACGGACTTCTACACCGTAGGCCCGCGTAAGCGAAGCGCCACCGGGCAAAAAAAAAGCCGGAGACATCGCCTCCGGCTTTTTTGTACCCGCTACTCAGACAATCTCTTGCGCGTACTGGAACAGCGCTTTCAGCAGCGCCTGTTTCTCAGCATCCCCTTCATACTGGCCGTAAAGCATCTCCAGCTCCTGGGCATAGCTATTAAGAAACTCCGGTGTAAACACGTTGCGCCGATGCTGTAACCAGCGCTCCTGCTCTGCTTCATCCAGCGAGCCGGGATAGTTGCGCGCACGGTAGTTAAACATCAGCTTCTCAATACGCTTATCTGCGAAGGTGATATCCAGCGCAGGCAGGTTACGCGGGTCGGTTTGCAGCACGATGTTCATCGCCGCGCGATCGGCATCGCTGAAGAAGCCGTTATAAAGCTGCGCATCCACATTATCAGACGGCACGAACGGCTCTGCTTCGGCAAAAATGGCGACGACTTTCTCGCGCACCTGCGGGTTGTCGCGCAGCACTTTCAGGTTATCGAGGCAGTGCTGACGGTTAATCCCCAGCCGGTCGGCGTCTTCCGGACGCAGCGTGTTGGCCTGCGCAAGCACCGGGCATTTATTGATGTGCACCAGTTTTACCGGTACGGCTGGCAGGTCACCCAGCGCCTCTTTCGGCGTATAAAGCCGTTCACGTAAGGTGTCGCTGTCGAGCTCAAGCAGCGGCGAGATATCCCCGGCAAGATCCACCATGATGACGGCGTTACGGTTGTCTGGATGCCAGGCAAGCGGCGCCACCCAGCTTGTGTTCCCGCGCCACGCGCCGAACATCCCTGAAATATGCACCAGCGGTTTCATCTGCGGCACGTCAATCAGCGTCATCAGCTTTTGCTTGCTGCGATGGCTCAGCAGATACTCAAACAGGCGCGGCTGCGCGGTTTTTACGAGCTTCGCCATAGCGATGGTCGCGTAGACGTCTGCCATCGCGTCGTGGGCGTTGCTGTGCTCAATGCCGTTGGCCCGCGTCAGGTGCTCGAGCCTGAAGCTCGGCAAGCCGTCGTCGTTCTCCGGCCAGTTAATTCCCTCCGGGCGCAGCGCATAGCAGGCGCGCATAATATCCAGCAAATCCCAGCGCGAATTGCGGTTCTGCCAGCTCCAGGCATACGGATCGTAGAAGTTGCGGTAGAAGATATTGCGCGTCACTTCATCGTCAAAACGGATGTTGTTGTAACCCACCACGCAGGTATTGGGCACCGTGAACAGGTCGTGGATGCGACGGGCAAATTCTGCTTCGCTAACGCCTTTATCCCGCGCTTCCTGAGGCGTGATGCCCGTCACCATCACCGCGCCTGGCTGCGGCAGGTAGTCATCGGCGGGTTTACAGTAAAACACCTCGGGTTCGCCGATGAAGTTAAATTCGTCATCGGTTCGGATAGCCGCAAACTGCGCCGGTCGGTCCAGCGCCGGATGGGTGCCAAAGGTTTCGTAATCGTGGAACAAAAAAGTCGGGCGCGCGGCAGAGTCAGACACCAGTAATCTCATCCTGTTAAAAGTTGACGTCTCTATGGTAAACGATTGGGGTGGGCAGTCCGAATAAAAAGCACCTTCAGGCAAGAAATTTGCGAGATTTGTTCCGAAAAAATCTGCGTGCTGTCACATTTTTTTGCAATTAAGGCAGGTAACGACATCAGAACTCCCGTAAAAAGGTCATCGATTTTTACTGACCTGAGGATATACCGTTGAAACGCCGTCTGTTTATTGCTGTTTCTTTACTCGCTTCGAGTATTTCATCCGCGCTGGCTGCCGAGCCGCTGGATTTTTCACTTCAGCCGCCTGCCATCCAGGCAGGATCCTGGGTATTGATGGATTACACCACGGGTCAAATCTTAACGGCGGGCAACGAACATCAGCAGCGTAATCCGGCGAGCCTGACCAAACTGATGACGGGGTACGTTGTCGATCGTGCCATTGATAGCCACCGCATCAGCCCCGATGACATTGTGACGGTCGGACGTGACGCCTGGGCAAAAGGCAATCCGGTCTTTGACGGTTCGTCTCTGATGTTTCTGAAGCAGGGCGATCGGGTTTCTGTGCGCGATCTCAGCCGCGGCCTGATTGTTGATTCCGGCAATGACGCCTGCGTGGCGCTGGCGGATCACGTGGCGGGCGGTCAGCCGCAGTTCGTCAGGATGATGAATGACTACGTTGAAAAGCTGAACCTGCGCGATACCCACTTCGAAACCGTACACGGGCTGGATGCACCGGGTCAGCACAGCTCCGCTTACGATCTCGCCGTACTTTCCCGGGCCATCATCCACGGCGAGCCTGAGTTCTACCACATGTACAGCGAGAAGAGTCTGACCTGGAACGGCATCACTCAGCAGAACCGCAACGGCCTGCTGTGGGATAAGACCATGAACGTGGATGGTCTGAAAACGGGACACACCTCGGGCGCGGGCTTTAACCTGATCGCCTCTGCGGTGGATGGTCAGCGTCGACTGATTGCGGTGGTGATGGGGGCAGACAGCCCGAAAGGACGTGAAGATCAGGCGCGCAAGCTGCTCCACTGGGGACAGCAAAATTTCGATACGGTGCAGATCCTGCATAACGGCAAAAAAGTGGGAACCGAACGCATCTGGTATGGCGATAAAGAGCAGATCGCGCTGGGCACGGATCAGGATTTCTGGCTGGCATTACCCAAAACGGAAGTGCCGAACATCAAGGCGAAATATGTAATGGATAAAAAAGAGCTGGAAGCGCCGATCGCCGCGCATCAGCGGGTAGGGGAGATCCAGCTGTACGATCGTGACAAGGTGGTAGCGCACTGGCCATTGGTTACGCTGGAGCGCGTTGAAAAGGGCGGCCTTTTCTCCCGCCTCGGCGATTATCTGCATCATAAACTCTAACCTTTTCGGGCAGACTGGCAGTGTTGCGAGTCTGCTCACATAATAAACACTCCTGGTTTGCCGATAATCTCGATTCTGCTTTATAGTGTATATATATACAGTAATAAACGGAGGCAGCATGGACTACAGCATCAGGCAGCAACAGAAACGTACGATCGCTGGCTTTCATCTCGTGGGGCCGTGGGAAAAGACGGTCAAGCAGGGATTTGAACAGCTGGTTATGTGGGTAGATGGACGTCATATTCAGCCGCAGGAGTGGGTGGCCGTTTATTATGACAATCCGGATGACGTACCGGCAGAAAAGCTTCGCTGCGTTACCGCCGTAACGGTAGCGGACGATTTCACTATCCCTGATAACAGCGAAGGGGTAATGCTGACCGAAATTGCTGCCGGAGAGTATGCTATTGCCGCCGCGCGCGTCGAAAATCATGATTTCGCCACCCCGTGGTATCAGTTCTTCAACTCCCTGCTGGAAGACAGCAAATTCCAGATTGCGCCAAAACCCTGCTTCGAACGCTATCTGAACGATGGCAATGCTGACGGCTACTGGGATATTGAGATGTTTGTACCGGTAGAGCACAAAGTGGGATAATCCTGCGAAACGCAGGGTTTTTCAGCCGGGCGCGATCCACCCGGCTGAAAACACAGTACAATTGTGGTTTGCCGTAGAGCTGGAGACGGGTGTGCGCCCCGACAAGTCATTAACCCCTTTTGAAATTCGGTTATACAAACATTATCGCGTGGTGCACGGTTGCCGCATTGCGCTGGCGTTTGTGCTGACCTTCGTACTGGTTCGTTTGCTGGATATCCCGGAAGGAACGTGGCCGCTGATCACGCTGGTGGTGGTGATGGGGCCGATCTCATTCTGGGGGAACGTGGTCCCTCGCGCTTTCGAACGCATAGGCGGTACCGTTTTAGGCTCGGCGCTTGGGCTTATCGCCCTGAAGCTGGAGCTAATTTCATTTCCGTTCATGTTGCTGTGGTGTGCGGTGGCGATGTTTCTTTGCGGATGGCTGGCCCTCGGCAAGAAACCGTATCAGGCGCTGCTGATTGGCATTACGCTCGCGGTAGTGGTCGGCGCACCGGCGGGCGATATGACCACCGCATTGTGGCGAAGCGGGGACGTGATCCTCGGCTCGTTGCTCGCCATGCTGTTTACCGGCATCTGGCCGCAGCGCGCCTTCCTGCACTGGCGCATTCAGATGGCAAACTACGTCACGGCATTTAACCGGGTTTACCAGGCCGGGTTTTCGCCGAATCTGATTGAGCGTCCGCGGCTGGAAAAGCACCTGCAAAAAATCCTTAATGATGTGGTCAAAATGCGCGGGTTAATTACCCCGGCAAGCAAAGAGACGCATATCCAGAAAGCCATTTTTGAAGCCATTCAAACGGTCAGCCGTAATCTGGTCTGTATGCTTGAACTGCAAATCAATGCCCACTGGGCCTCACGCCCCAGCCATCTTCTGATGCTCAACGCGCATACGCTGAAAGAGACGCAGCAGATGACGCAACAAACCCTGCTGACCATCGCTCATGCACTTTACGAAGGTAACCCACAGCCGATACGGGCGAACAGCGAGCGGCTGAATGACATCGTCATCGAGCTCAAACAGCTGATGAATGAGCGTCAGGGCGACAATGTGTCGGAAACGCCCATCCACGGCTATGTCTGGCTGAGTATGGAGCTGGCGCGACAGCTGGAGTTGTTATCGCAGCTGATTTGCCGGGCACTGCGCAAATAAAAAGCGTATGTGATGCCTGCTGCTTCGATTCAGCAACAATTAGGGTTATGATGGTTTTAAACGATATACTCATTGTCATTCGCAGCCGCTGTCTGTTAAAACGGTTGCTTTAACGAATCCGAATCTCACATTATCAGGGGTGTAAAAATGGAAACTACCAAGCCTTCGTTCCAGGATGTTCTGGAGTTCGTCCGCCTGTTCCGCCGCAAAAACAAGCTACAGCGCGAAATCCAGGACGTAGAGAAGAAGATCCGTGACAACCAGAAACGTGTCCTGCTGCTGGACAACCTGAGCGACTACATCAAGCCAGGTATGAGCGTTGAAGCCATTCAGGGCATCATCGCCAGCATGAAGAGCGATTATGAAGATCGCGTTGATGACTACATCATCAAAAACGCTGAGCTGTCCAAAGAGCGTCGCGACATCTCCAAAAAGCTGAAAGTGATGGGCGAAATCAAAAACGTCGACGCTAAAGGCGAGTAATCGCTCACTCTGTTGCCCGGTGGCGCTGCGCTTACCGGGCCTACAGGACCGTAGGTCGGGTAAGCGTAGCGCCATCCGACAATTTACGTGGCGCAGAAAAGCAAAAAGCCTGCTCTAAAAGCAGGCTTTTTTAATTTGGCTCCTCTGACTGGACTCGAACCAGTGACAT
Source organism: Enterobacter cloacae complex sp. I1M (assembly GCF_014982425.1). Lineage (NCBI taxonomy): Bacteria > Pseudomonadati > Pseudomonadota > Gammaproteobacteria > Enterobacterales > Enterobacteriaceae > Enterobacter > Enterobacter cloacae complex sp. I1M. The sequence continues at coordinate 28,719 of NZ_JADCLG010000024.1, forward strand.
ACGGATTAACAGTCCGCCGTTCTACCGACTGAACTACAGAGGAATCGTTGTGGAGGCTTATCTTAGCGGCGAAAAAACTTTTGTCAAACCTGATCTCAGGCAAAAGTGATTGTTTGATGATTCTGTCGTCATTTTGTTGTAAATCCAAACATAATTTTATGGAAAATACTTTGCAGGATACGCATTTCTGCCCCATCATTTGAAATGGAGTTTCAACTTTCTCGTTAAGGCCCATTTTGAACGTCACCGCACCCCTGCGCCAGGCGATTATGCGCACGCCCTGGTATGCAAAACGTAAGAGTTATCGAGTTCTGTTCTGGCGTGAAATCACCCCCCTTGCTGTGCCTATTTTCCTGGAGAATACCTGCGTCCTGTTGATGGGGGTGTTAAGCACCTTCCTGGTGAGCTGGCTCGGTAAAGAAGCCATGGCCGGGGTAGGGCTGGCGGACAGTTTCAACATGGTTGTGATGTCCTTCTTTGCCGCTATCGATCTCGGTACAACGGTAGTGGTGGCGTTTAGTCTTGGGAAACTTGATCCAAAACGCGCCCGGGAGGCGGCCAGACAGTCGCTGATGATCATGACCCTCTTTTCGATCATCCTGGCGGCGGTTATCCATTATTACGGCAAAGAAATTATCGACATCGTCGCGGGTGAAGCGACAGGTGAAGTGAAGGATCTGGCGCTTACCTATCTGGAAATGACGGTGCTGAGCTATCCGGCGGCTGCCATCGCGCTGATTGGTAGCGGTGCGCTTCGTGGCGCAGGGAATACCAAAATTCCGCTGCTAATAAATGGCGGCATGAACATCCTGAACATCATTATCAGCAGTGTTTTGATTTACGGTGTCTTTTCCTGGGAGGGGCTGGGCTTTGTCGGCGCGGGATTAGGGCTGACCATTTCCCGTTATATTGGTGCGGCGGCGATAATCGGCGTGCTGATGGCGGGAATTACGCCATCGCTGCGCCTGACGCTTAAAAGCTATTTCCGTCCGCTTAACTTCGCCATTATCTGGGAAGTGATGGGGATCGGTATTCCGGCCAGCATCGAATCCGTGTTGTTTAACGGTGGGAAACTGCTGACGCAGATGTTTGTTGCCGGGATGGGAACAGACGTCATCGCCGGCAACTTTATTGCTTTCTCCATCGCCTCGCTCATTAACCTGCCCGGAAACGCACTGGGATCGGCGTCGACGATCATCACCGGCAGACGCCTCGGAAAGGGGCAGATAGGGCAGGCGGAACGGCAGCTTCGGCATGTCTTCTGGCTTTCAACCATTGGACTGACGGCGATTGCGTGGGGAACTGCGCCTTTAGCCGGGCTGATGGCCTCGTTCTATACGCACGAAAATGACGTGAAAGAGGTCGTGAAGGTGCTGATTTGGCTCAACGCGGCGTTTATGCCAATTTGGGCCGCGTCCTGGGTACTTCCTGCCGGGCTGAAAGGGGCGCGCGATGCCCGGTTTGCGATGTGGGTCTCCATGCTCGGCATGTGGGGCTGCCGCGTCGTGGCGGGCTACACGCTGGGGGTAATGTTAGGTATGGGCGTTGTCGGCGTCTGGCTGGGGATGTTCCTTGACTGGGCCGTGCGCGGCGTGCTGTTCTACTGGCGCATGGTGAGCGGACGCTGGCTGTGGAAATATCCGCGAAAAAAACCGGAGCAGGAGGTTTCGGAAACGGCAAGTGCCTGACAAATGTGCGAAGTGGAGAATAAATCGGCAAACGATTGAAAATCTGCATTCACCCTTTGACATCCTCAGGGCGCATCGATAATATGCGCCCCGTTCACACGATTCCTCTGTAGTTCAGTCGGTAGAACGGCGGACTGTTAATCCGTATGTCACTGGTTCGAGTCCAGTCAGAGGAGCCAAATTAAAAAAGCCTGCTTTTAAAGCAGGCTTTTTGCTTTTCTGCGTTCAGTAAAATTGTCGGGTGGCGCTCCGCTTACCCGACCTACAAAAACATCGAATCGTAGGCCGGGTAAGGCGAAGCCACCACCCGGCAAAAGCCGCACTACCGGTTCACACGTATTGGCGCCGTTGCCTCCACCAGCCACGGCCGCGCATCGCTGTCCACCCGGGGTGAAAGCGCCTCTCGTACCTGCTGGTGGTACTCATCCAGCCACTGTTTTTCTGACTCGCTCAACAGATGCAGCTCCACCTGGCTTAAATCGATTGGGATCAGCGTCAGCGAGGCAAACTTACAAAATCCCGGACGGCTTTCGACAATCTCCACCTGGTTTTCAATGCGAATACCGTGGCTATCGCCCAGGTAGTAACCCGGCTCAATGGTCATAATATTGCCCGCCACCAGCGGCCACGGGTTGACCTTTTGCGCAAAACGGTGCGGGTTCTCGTGGATCAGAAGCTGATGCCCTACGCCATGCCCGGTGCCGTGGTCGTAATCCAGTCCCAACTCCCACAGCGGACGGCGCGCAAAGGCATCCAGCTGGTGCCCCTGAGTGCCGGACGGGAACTGAAGGGTAATCAGCGACAGGAAGCCTTTAAGCACTGCGGTGTAGTGCAAACGCTGCTGTGGATCGACCTTTCCCCAGGCCAGGGTACGCGTCGCGTCCGTGGTGCCGTTGCGGTACTGCCCCCCGGAATCATTCAGGTAAAAGTGGTCGTGGCCGATGGGCTTGTTGCTGGCCTCGCTTGAGTGGTAATGGCACATCGCCGCGTTACTCGCGGAAGCGGAAATGGTGGCGAAACTCGGCTCGACAAAGCCAGGCTGTTGCAGGCGGAACGCAAGCTGTTTCGCCTGCACGTCAAGCTCGGTCAGCGGCATTCCCGACGCGGCCCGCTGAGGAACTTCCCGGCTCAGCCAGGCCAGGAAATTCACCCATGCCGCACCGTCCTGGTGATGACATTCACGATAGCCCGCCAGCTCCACCGGGTTTTTCGTAGCTTTCATCAGGGTGATCGGGTCGGTCTGCCAGATAATTTCCCCCTGAGGTTCAACCGCAAAGCGTAACGCCACCGGTGCGGAATCGGGATCGATCATGACCCGCTTACCCTGCGCAAGCTGCCTACAGCGCGGGATAAAGGCTTCCTGAGGCGCAATCGTGAAGGCGTTCCGCACGGCATCCGGCAGCGCATTCAGCTTGCTGTCATCCACAAACCATTCCACCGCACCCTCGCGGCTCAGCAGGGCAAACGACAGAGGCACCGGGCAAAAGGGGATATCTGAGCCCCGCACGTTCAGCAGCCAGGCGATATTGTCCGGCAGGGTAACGGCCAGATAATCCGCGCGGTGCTCTGCCAGCACGGCGGCGGCGCGCTGGCGTTTGGCGGCGCTGCTTTCGCCGCTGATGTCTACAGGCATCTCGCGGATAAGCCCTGCGGGGGCGGCAGGGCGGTCAACCCAGAGGGTATCGAACGGAGAGCGCGCGAGCGGTACCAGTTCGCACGGCGTGGCCGAGAGCCGCGTAAACTCTGCATTGGTCATCAGCAGCGCATCAAAGCCGATGCGCGTGCCGGCCGCAACGTTTTTCGCCAGCCACTCGGCCAGCGGCTCGTTGTGCAGATGGTGGATCTCCACCTCGTCGAGATTGACCTGTACGCGGGCCTGAACCTGATAGCGTCCGTCAACAAACAGCAGCGCTCTGTCTTTCAGTACCAGCGCAAGCCCCGCCGAGCCGTCAAAGCCCGTCAGCCAGGCCAGCTTTGCATCATACGGTGCGCAAGATTCGCTCTGCCAGGCATCGGCGCGCGGCACAATCATCCCGTCGAGCTGATTGTCCTGTAGCCACTGGCGCAGGGCCGTAAGCGGTGATGTGGTGTGCATATTGTGTCCTTAGTATCACCTAAACGGTGGCTCATTGAAGGTGCGCAGCTTACGGGAATGCAGTTTGTCGCCCTCTGCACGCAGTAAATCGATGGCGCGAATACCAATCTGAAGGTGCTCTGAGATCGCCCCTTCGTAGAAACGGTTCGCCTGACCCGGCAGTTTGATCTCGCCGTGCAGCGGTTTATCGGACACGCACAGCAGCGTGCCGTACGGGACGCGGAAGCGGTAGCCCTGCGCGGCAATGGTGGCACTTTCCATATCGATCGCGACCGCACGGCTGAGATTGAAACGCAGGGCGGAGGCGGAATAGCGAAGCTCCCAGTTACGATCGTCGGTGGTGACGACCGTACCGGTACGCAGGCGCTGCTTCACCTCTTCACCCGGCATGCCGCTCACCTCTTTGGTGGCGTCGTACAGGGCGCGCTGTACTTCAGCGATACTCGGGATAGGAATGTCCGGCGGCAGAACCGCGTCAAGGACATGGTCGTCACGCAGATAAGCGTGGGCGAGGACATAATCACCAATCAGCTGGCTTTCACGCAGGCCGCCGCAGTGGCCGATCATCAGCCAGACGTCCGGGCGCAGAACCGCCAGATGGTCGCAGATGGTTTTCGCATTCGACGGGCCAACGCCGATGTTAATCAACGTAATGCCCTGACCGTCGGCGGTGACCAGGTGCCAGGCGGGCATCTGGTGCTTTTTCCACGCCAGGTCGGAGATGGCCTCTTCCGGTGCTTCGGTTTCGGCAGTGATCCAGATCCCGCCCGCGCAGGAGAGAGCGATGTAAGGGCTGTCCGGGTCAAGGATCTGGCTACAGCCCCAGCGGACAAATTCGTCTACATAGCGGGTGTAGTTGGTAAACAGTACGAACGGCTGGAAATGTTCGGCTGGGGTGCCGGTGTAGTGGCGCAGGCGTGCCAGCGAAAAATCGACACGGCGGGCATCAAAGTGCGACAGCGGTGAAAACTCTGCCGGGTGATAGATCCCGTCCGCCGTCTCATCGCCAATCTGCGACAGCTCAGTGGTCGGGAAATGACGGGTCAGTCCCGCGCTCATGGAGCGATCCAGCGTCAGCGCTGAGCCGTCTATCACGTACGGGTAGGGGATCTCGTGCAGGGACGGTTCAACGCTGATATGCGCGCCGTAATCCTGATACAGCAGGGTAAGCTGCTCTTCCAGGTAGGGGCGGAACAGCGCAGGTCGCGTGATGGTCGTGCTGTAACAGCCGGAGTGGGTGAAACGCGCATAGGCGCGGGTTTTCGGATTGCTGCTGGCGCTGCCGTCCCAGGTGACAGAGAGCGATGGATAAACAAAAAGGCCCTGGGTTCTGGCCTTTTCATCGGGAAGTTTCCCTGTTTCGATATAGTCACTGATGGCGCTGCGCAGTGCATTGACGGACTGTTCATACAGCGCGTCGAGTTTTTCCAGCGCCTGAGCCGGGGTCAGGCTGGAGCCCTTATTATTCATGTCTGTCTCCTTGTTCCACAGGTGTGCGGCTATAACCGATAGTATGTCACACGCCTGTGAAACAAAAGTGAGGAGATCAGCTGTGCGCGGTTTCCTTCATCAACAGGGCGGTGGCGGCAGAAAGCAGGCAACCTGCCAGCAGATAAATCGCCACGCTGTGCCAGTTCCCGCCGGAGAACGTCACCAGCGCGGCGGCGATAAACGGCGTAAACCCGCCGCCGACCACGCTCGCCACCTGATATCCCACGCCCGCGCCGCTGTAGCGGTAGCTTGCGCCAAACAGCTCGGTAAACATCGGCTGCTGCACGCAGACCACCATATCGTGAGCGATGTTCGCAAGCATGATCGCAAAGAAGACAATCCAGAAGACCGACTGGGCCTCCAGCGCCATAAAGAACGGCCAGGCGCTGAGTGTGCCGATAAGCGCCCCGGTGATATACACCCGTCGACGACCAAAGCGATCCGCCAGCCAGGCGAAGCAGGGGATGGTCAGGCAGCTGATCCCGCCCACCACCAGGCCAATATTCAGGAACAATTCCCGCGGCAGGCCGAGGTTTTGCGTGGAGTAGTTGAGGGCGAAGGCGGTGACGATATACATCGTCAGCAGTTCGCACAGGCGCAGGGCGATAATTTTCAGAAAAGCGCCAGGGTGCTGCACCAGCGCTTCCATCACCGGCAGCCGTTTTTTTGCGACCGGTTTTTCGCGCTTCTGTTGCTCAAACTCAGCCGACTCTTCCATGCCGTTACGGATCCACAGGGCCACCACGACCAGCACAATGCTGAAGATAAACGGAATACGCCAGCCCCAGCTCAGAAACTGCTCGTCTGTCGTGAGCTGGCTTATGAGCGACACCAGGCCCGTGGAGAGCAGCAGACCCACGCCATAACCTACCTGCACGCCGCTGCTGTAGAACGCTTTCTTATTCTTCGGCGCGCTTTCCACGGACAGCAGTGCCGCGCCGCCCCATTCGCCGCCGACGGCAAAGCCCTGAATGGCGCGAAGCGTCACCAGCAACACCGGGGCCCACCAGCCAATCGATGCAAAGGAGGGCAAAACACCGATCAGCGCGGTGGCAATGCCCATCATCCAGACGGTGAGCATCAGCATGCGCTTACGGCCAAGGCGGTCACCGAAGTGGCCGAAAATTATCCCGCCCAGCGGACGAAACAGAAAACCGACGCCGAAGGTGGCAAACGCAGCAAGCGTGCCCATGGCGGGGCTGATCTGAGGAAAGAATTCACGGTTAAAGACCAGCGCAGCGGTAATACCGTAGAGCAGAAAGTCATACCAGTCGACGACGGCGCCTGCGAAGCTACCTAAAGCGGCGCGGCGGGCGCGGTTAAGCGAAGGTGTCTCCTCGTTGCGGCGAGCGGAGATGAGGGTGGAGTCCATAGTTGTCCTGTCTGTACTGATTTTTAATTATTGGTATAAGAAAAGGTCACTCACGTTGCAGCCGTCATATTGACGGAACGTATGAGACTACCGCGACAGACGGCCTGAGAAAACGTTTTTATCTTTCCTGAAAGCGCAGAATCAATAAATTTCATCTTATCGGGTCCCAATATAAATCAGCCTGTTTGGCTCCGGTTAGGGCTGAATGGTTTACAGTAATAATGATCGCTGTGTGACGTAAGCTGAGGGAATAACGATGCAACGCCTCTTTCCTGCACTCTGGGTAGTCCTGTTTTTGGTGGCTTCGCCGCTGCATGCGGAGCCAAAAGTCTACGGCGAACAGCGCATCCACCGCTGGTGGGATGCGGTAACAGACGATATTTCCCAGACCTGGGAGCAGCCAGATCGTTACGATCTCTACCTGCCGTTTCTGAGCTGGCATGCCCGCTTTATGTATGACAAAGAGAAAACGGATAACTACAACGAAATGCCGTGGGGCGGCGGACTGGGCGTTTCTCGCTACAACGACGAGGGCAACTGGAGCGCACTCTTTGCCATGATGTTTAAAGATTCACATAGCGAGTGGCAGCCCGCGATGGGCTACGGCTGGGAAAAGGGCTGGTATCTGGATAACGCAAAAGATTTCCGTCTGGGGCTGGGGGCCGCCGCGGGGATCACCGCGCGCGACGACTTTGCTAACTATGTCCCGCTGCCGTTTATCTTCCCGCTTTTCTCTGCCGGATATAAGCGCGTCACCGTCCAGTTCACCTATATTCCCGGAACCTACAACAACGGCAACGTGCTGTTTGCCTGGCTGCGCCTGGGCTTTTAAAGTGTGATCACTTTTTTGGTCACTGCGTTGGACAGGATCAGCAGCGAAAACAGGACGGACGTAACAAAGGTGAGCACAATCAGAGCAAGTTTGGTGCTCAGGGACGTTACCGGAATGAGCGCCGTCAACAGGTGAAACACCGAGTAGTGCATGATATAGACCCCGGTCATCGTTTTGCTAATGGCGGCCAGCACGGACTCTTTAAACTCCGCATTGCGGCGAAAACGTACGCCGTTGGCCGCAATCACCAGGGCAATAATCAGGATGTAGATTTGCGATCCGGTGAGGATAAAGGCGTTTCTGTCCGCTTTAAATAGCGCAAAAAAGAAATGCCGTTCGTAAAACCACGTGAAGAGATAGATAAACGGTATGGCAATCACCGCTGCCCTGACCACATTTTTGCGGCCGATCCACGCCGCAATCTGCGGATCGCAAAAGAGCTGCCCCGTCAGATAAAACAGCAGCCACGTCCACAGGCGATACTGCGGCGACAATGAAAGCACGTGGACATCAGGATAGAGGGCTGACAGCAAATCGTACCCGTATGAGAAAAGCAGCAGGGTGGCAATCACCCCGCAAAACAGCGTTCGCCGCTGGCTGAGCCACTCCACCGCCGGATGAAAAGTGTAAATCACGACAAATGCGAACACGAACCAGGGCTGGATAAGATATCCGCGCTGATAGGGCTCCCACAGGTAGTAAATGGTTACCCAGAACAGAAAGACGATCACCAGGCTTTTGATCTTATCCAGCTGCCAGCGCGTGCCGTGTCGGGATTGCCCATCCAGATACCCTGCAACCACAAAAAACAACGGCGTGGCGATGGTCGAAATGAAGGTTAAAAAACCGAGGATCCAGTGATAGTCATAATCGTAATGGTCCCAGGTGTTGTAGATGGTGAAGAAGGTGACCGCCGTCATACAGCCCAGCGTCTTGATGATGTTCAGCCCTGTCGCATTCATTGTTGTTCAGCTTCGTCCTTACGATGAAAACACGCGTAAATTACGGGGAGTACCAGCAGCGTCAGGATTGTAGCAAACCCAAGCCCAAACATAATCACAACGGCCATGCTCTGGAAGAACACATCCAGCAGCAGGGGGGCGAGGCCAAGCACGGTCGTAAAGGCGGTGAGCAGGATGGGACGCAGGCGCGACGTGGCGGCGTAAACGATCGCACTGTGCTGATCCTGCTGCGCTTTCTGCTGCTCTATCTCTTCCACCAGCACAATGCCGTTGCGGATCAGCATCCCGCTCAGGCTCAGCAGGCCAATCAGTGCCATAAAGCCAAAGGGGATCCCGGTAAGTAAAAAACCGGGCGTAACGCCGATCAGCGCCAGCGGCACGGTCAGCCAGATAGCGACGGCGTTTTTCACCGAACTGAACATCAGCACCGTGATCACAAACATCACCAGATACCCGAGCGGCAGCGTGGTAAATAGCCCCTGCTGCGCTTCGCTGGAGTTCTCCGCGTCCCCGCCCCATTCGATGCTGTAGCCGTGGGGCAGAGGCAGGGCATCTATTTGCGGCTTCACGCGGGCGAGAATATCGCCGGACGTTTGCTGGCTTAGCGGGTCAGGATCGGTCTGCACGGTCAGCACGCGCGAGCGGTCGCGACGCAGGATCAGCGGATCTTCCCACTCCAGCGCGAAGCCGCTGACGACGTTGCTCAGCGGAATATACTGCTGCCGGGTCTGGCTCCAGACCAGGACGTTATTCAGGTGATTGGCGTCCAGCCGCTCACTTTCCGGCGGGCGCACCACCACGGGTAACAGGTCGCTTCCTTCTCTGTACAGTCCCGCCCGGCTGCCGGAGAAATTCATCTCCAGGGCGTTATCGACGTCTTGCTTATCCACGCCAAGCTCACGTCCCAGCGCGGTGACGTACTGCGGGCGGATCACTTTGCTGCGGTTTTGCCAGTCGTTCCTGACGCTGTCCGTCGCCGGATCGCGCGTAAGAATGTTGTCTACCTGGCTGGCGATCAGACGCAGCCTGTCCGGATCGGGGCCCTTAATACGTATTTCAATGGCGCTGTCACCGGAGGGGCCAAACATCACCCGTTTCGTGCTGGCGTTAACCTGCGGGTAGTTCCGTGCAATGTACTCATCAACGTGGCGGGTCAGGGCGGGGATGTTACGCTGGTCGTCCATTCTCACCATGATTTGTGCATAGTTGCTGTACTGCCGCTGTCCGCTGTAGGTCAAAATAAATCGCATACTTCCCTGACCAATCGTCGAGACCGTAGTTTCCACACCAGGCTGGCCGTTAATGGTTTTCTCGATATCACCGGTCATCTTCTCGGTCCAGTTAATGTCGGTCCCGTAAGGGAGCCAGAGATCGACAAAGAAAATTGGCGTACTGGATGAGGGGAAGAAGTTCTGCCGCACCGAGCCAAAGCCCCAGATGGCGGCAGCCAGCAGTGCGGCCATCACCATCAGCGTTGGCGCTTTACGCCGTAACAGTGCATTGAGCAAACCCCGGTAGATCCGATAGATGCGTTTGTCATAGGGATCCGTTTCGTCGGCGTCTGGCGGTGCAGCGTCATGTTTAAACAGCCACCATTTAATCAGCACCGGCGTAATGGTGAGGGCTGAGAACCAGCTCAGCATCAGCGAAATCAACAGCACCTGAAACAGCGACTTACAGTATTCGCCGGTGGAATCCTGTGACAGCCCGACGGGCGCAAAAGCCAGGATGGCGATGACCGTCGCACCCAGCAGCGGCAGCGCAGAGCGGCGAATAATCGCGTTAATGGCGTTAAGCAGGGGCGAGCCCTGCTGCCGGGCTATCAGTACCCCTTCGACAACTACGATGGCGTTATCGACCAGCATACTGAGGGCGATGATCAGCGCCCCCAGTGAAATACGCTGTAGTTCTATGCCCCAGAGATACATGATCAGCAGCGTGCCCAGCACGTTGAGCGCGAGGGAAAAGGCGATAATGAGCCCGCTGCGTAAGCCCATAAAGATCAGCAACACACCGACGACAATCGCCAGCGCCATCAGGAAATTAATGATAAATCCGTTGACGGAATGCCCGACCTCCGCCGCCTGATCGTAAAACAGGTCGATATGGATACCTGCCGGTTTCTCGGCTGACATCTGCTCAAGCTTCGCCTCCAGGGCATGTCCCACGTCGATCACGTTAACGCCGGGTATAAAGGAGACGCCCATGGTGACGGCTTTTCTGCCGTTGGCATGGTAGATGCTGGCAGGGGACGCATCCAGCCCGCGTGACAGGGTGGCAATATCCCGTAAACGGGTAGCCGCCCCAACGCCGGGCGGGGTCACTATGAGATCGGCCAGCTCGTCAATACTTTCGAATTCACCGGTAGGATGCAGACGAATTGACTCAGTACCGGAGGGGATCTCTCCCGCGCTGGAAACCACGTTCAGCCTGCTGAGCTGGGCAGAAAGCTGGTTAAGCGTAATCCCGCGCGCGGCCATTTTGCTCAGAGAAATGTCCACGTTAATCTGCTGGGTGAGGGCTCCGCCGATGGCCACTTTGCCCACGCCCGGCACGAGGACCAACTCCCGGCGCAGCTGCTCGGCATACCGGACCAGTTCCGGATTGCTGAATTCATCGCCGGAAATGGCAAAGAAAAAGCCGAACACATCGCCAAAATCGTCATTCACAAACGGGGTCACTACCCCCGGTGGAAACTGTCGGGCGGCATCTCCCACCCGGCGACGCAGTTCATCCCAGATTTGCGGCAGCGCATTTGAGTGGTAGCGCGAGGCTATATTGACCGTGATCTGCGACAGGCCGCTGGAGGAGATGGAGCTGACGTTATCCAGGTAAGGTAACTGCTGAAGCGCGTTTTCCAGTGGCAGGGTTACCTCTTCCTCAACCTGCTGCGCCGACGCGCCCGGATAATGGGTGATCACCACCGCCGTTTTGATGGTAAACGCCGGATCTTCCAGTCTGCCGATGTTCAACAGGGCAATAATGCCACCTACGCCCAGCAGCAGAATAGTCAGCCAGACGCGAACCGGGTTGCTGATAAACTGACGAGAGATATCCATTACAGTCCCCGTTCACGCGTCCAGATACGTACCGGCTGGTTGGGATGTAACTCCCCAACGCCTGCGGCCACCACGCGTTCACCCGCCTTAAGCCCACCGACGATGACGACCCCCTCAGCGCTGACTTGCCCGACGCTGACCTTACGATCTTCCAGGTGCAACGTATCGCCTTCGCCCGTCACCACCCAGACGTGTGGCTCATTGCGCGGGCGGTTATCCGGGTTAAAGACCGCTTCAACCGGCACCACCAGCGCCTCACTGCCCACGCCCGCCGGTAGGTTGGTTAAATTGATGGTGACCGTTCCGCTGACGCCGCCCACGACGGGAAAATCATCCGGGCGGGGCATGGTTAAAATCACCTGCCAGGTCAATGTATTGCTGTCGCTACTGCCTGAGTGCTCTTTGTACACAGCGGTAAACTCGCGACCGGGCAGGGCGTTGATCCTCACTACCGGTTTGTACTGCGCATTGCGGATATCGAAGGTGTTAAACAGGTTCTCTGGAAGGCTGAACACCACGTCCAGCAGGTCGGTACGGGTCAGGGTGACGACGGGCTGGCCGGCTGAGACGACCTGATGATTTCGCACATGTACGCTGGCCGCTGTCCCGCTAAAGGGGGCGACGAGCGTCATCTGGCTTAATTCCTCGCGAGCAATCTGTAGCGCGGCGTTTGCAGAATCGCGGTTTGCGCGCTGGACATCCATCTCGGCCTTCGACACGGCCTGGCGTCCTGCCAGGGTCTGGAAGCGGTCGAATTGCCGCTGAGCCAGGGTCGCCGCCGTTTGCCTGTCGTTCAGACGCTGCCGGGCTTCGCGATCGTTAAGACTGGCGAGCCGTTGCCCCTGTTTGACAACGGCACCCTGGCGAATGTCCAGGGTCTCAATCTGCCCGGCACGTTTGAACGCGAGATCGGTGGCGTCGCCGGATTCGATACGCGCGGGAAATACGCGCTGCTGCGCGTTGCCGGCCTTCACCACCTCTGCGACTTTTACCATTTTTGGCAGGGGCGCGGCGCGGTCGGGTTTGGGGTCGCACGCCGTCAGCAGCAATAAAACAGCAGGCAGAAGAGAGAGGTAGCGCTTCACAGTATTCCCCTGATAATAATTGTTTTATTTATTTCGTCATCAATGCTGGGGTGGCACTATTCCGCCAGGGCCGAGACGACCACATAGGTAAATAAACCGATTGCTGTGCTGGCGATAATGGCAAGCGCAATAAACAAACCAAGGCGAATCAGGCTTAAACCGTACATGCATTCCTCCATGAGGTTGAAGGTGGCGCGGGATAATGAGAATGAACGTGTTGCATGTCTGACTATGAGCATAGTCGGTGAATAAATAAATGTTAAATAACCATTATTAGTGGCGTGACATACTCAGGCGAAACAAGCGATACGATAGCGTATCCCCTTTGAATAACATCCTGATATTCCTGTGCTACGTTTAATAGCATCCATTCCTTTTTTCCGTAAAAGGCATTCACGCCTGTACCCATGGGTTTGATGCGATCTCTCCTGATTCACTCACTGTTGTGTTGGTTATAAAAAGGACGCTTGATATGTATAAAACGATTCTGGTGCCGGTGGATGTATACGAAACAGCGTTGTCTGATAAAGCGCTACAGCATGCCCAATTCCTGGCGCAAAGCGCATCGGGTAATGTCCATCTGCTGTACGTTATGCCAAAGTTCTCGGCGGAACTGACCCGCGGTTTTATTGCAGACGCGAGAAAGATGGATGAATATATGATTAATAATGCTAAAGAAAAACTGGCCGCGCTGGTAAAAAAAATCAGCCTGCCGGAAGCAAATGTCCATCTACATGTTCGCAGCGGGAATATACGTGATGAGGTAATCAAACTGGCGGATGAACTTAACGTCGGCGCGATTATTGTGGGGTCGCGCAATCCCAATATTCAAACCCATTTATTAGGGTCAGAGGCGGCGAGTATCGTTCGTTATGCACATGTTCCTGTTTTCGTTATTCGTTAATGACATGAAAGCAAGGTGATTTCTGAAAAGAACCCGAGGAAGGAACGATGATAACAGAAAAGCCTCACCATCCGTATTATCAACAGACCGTTGATGAAACCCTGACAAATATCCAATCCAGCCTGGACGGACTTACCAGTGCAGAAGCCACCGCCAGACTGGAAAAATACGGTGAAAATGCCTTACCGCAAAAACCGGGTAAACCTGGCTGGCTGCGCTTTCTGGCCCATTTCAACGATGTCCTTATTTACGTCCTACTGGCGGCGGCGCTGCTGAAGCTGATAATGGGACACTGGGTGGATATGTTTGTCATTCTTGGGGTGGCCATCATCAACGCCCTGATTGGACATATTCAGGAGAGCAATGCGGAGAAATCGCTGCAAAGCATTCGTAATATGCTCTCCAGCGAGGCTGTGGTCATCCGGCAGGGCAACCATGAAACTATCCCGACGACAGCGCTGGTGCCGGGAGATATCGTGGTGATACGCGCCGGGGATCGCATTCCTGCCGACCTTCGCGTAATAGAGGCGCACAACCTGCGGGTGGAAGAAGCTATTCTTACCGGCGAATCCACGGTAGTGGAGAAAAGCAGCGATGCGCTCCACGGGGAGTTGCCGTTAGGCGACCGTTACAACCTGCTTTATTCTGGCACCACCGTCAGCTCCGGCGGGGGAAAAGGGCTGGTGGTGGCGACCGGGGGGGAGACCGAACTCGGCCATATCAACCAGATGATGTCAGACATTGAAAAACACCGTACCCCGTTGATGGTGCAAATGGACAAGCTCGGCAAGACCATTTTTATCACCATTCTGGTGATGATGCTGGCGCTGTTCGTTTTCAGTCTTATCTTCCGTGATATGCCCGTTTCAGAGTTGGTGCTGTCGCTGATTAGCCTTGCGGTGGCGGCGGTGCCGGAAGGTTTACCGGCCATTATCTCTATCATCCTCTCGCTGGGCGTGCAGGCGATGGCGCGTCGCAAGGCGATTATTCGCAAGCTGCCTACCGTGGAAACGCTGGGGGCGATGACGGTGATCTGCTCGGATAAAACCGGCACCCTGACCATGAATGAGATGACGGTAAAAGCGGTGATTACCGCGGACACCACCTACTGCGTGGAGGGAGACAGCTACGAGCCGGTGGGCAATATTCACCCTGTTGACGATCCAACACCGGTAACCGTGACCCAGGGGTCTGTGCTGGAGCGCTATCTGCGCACCGTCGATCTCTGTAATGACAGCCAGCTGATCAAAGATGAGCAGGGGCTGTGGAAAATCACCGGCGGGCCTACCGAAGGCGCGCTGAAGGTGCTGGCGGCAAAAATCCCGCTTCCGGCAATTGACGCCGAATTGCGCAGTAAAATCCCATTCGATTCGCAATATAAATACATGTCCACCCTTTATCGCCTGGGCGACGAAGAGGTGATGTTAATCACCGGTGCGCCGGACGTCCTTTTCCGTCTTTGCCAGCACCAGCAGACTCAAAACGGGCTGGAGCCGTTCAACCTGCACTATTGGGAAGAGAAGATTGAAGAGTATGCGCGCGAAGGATTGCGCATGGTGGCTGCGGCCTGGAAACCGGCCGCCAGCGGGCAGCGCGAGCTGACGCATGCGGATCTGCAAGAGGGGGTCATACTGCTCGGCATTGCGGGCATGATGGATCCCCCGCGCCCGGAAGCCATTTCGGCCATTGCCGACTGCTTGCAGGCGGGCATTCGCGTGAAAATGATTACCGGGGATCATCCACAAACGGCGATGAGCATTGGTCAGATGCTGGGTATTGGCAACGCGGCGAGCGCCATTACCGGGCGCGAACTGGAGGCGATGGACGACCACCAGCTGAGCGAGGCGGCGCAAAAATACGATATCTTTGCCCGAACCAGCCCGGAAGATAAATTCCGTCTGGTGCAGGCGCTGCAAAGTAAGCAGGAAGTGGTCGGGATGACCGGGGACGGCGTGAACGATGCGCCTGCGCTGAAGCGGGCGGATGTCGGCATCGCGATGGGGATCAAAGGTACTGAAGTCACCAAAGAAGCCGCCGATATGGTGTTAACGGATGATAACTTTGCCACCATTGCCCGGGCGGTCCATGAAGGGCGTCGGGTCTACGACAACCTGAAAAAGACCATTCTGTTCGTTATCCCGAGCAATATCGCCCAGGCCCTGCTGATCATTATTGCCCTGCTGGCGGGGAACCTGATCCCGTTAACACCGGTACTGATCCTGTGGATGAACATGGCAACCTCGGCAACGCTGTCGTTTGGTCTGGCGTTTGAAGCGGGTGAGAAGGACATCATGAACCGGCCGCCGCGTAAGTCTAACCTGCACGTGATGGACGGTTACGCCATCTGGCGCGTGGTGTTTGTCGGCCTGATGATTGCCATCAGCGCCTTTGTGCTGGAGGCCTGGCTGCAACCGCGTGGTTACTCGGCGGAGTTCATCCGCACCGTGTTGCTGCAAACGCTGGTCACTGCCCAGTGGTTTTACATGCTCAACTGCCGCGTCACCGACGGCTTCTCCCTGAGTAAAGGTCTGCTGGCTAACAAGGGCATATGGATCGTGAGCGGCGTACTTCTGGCCCTTCAGCTTCTGATCGTCTATGCGCCATTTATGCAGATGTTGTTCGGTACCGAAGCGCTGCCGTTCCGCTACTGGATCATTACCTTCCTGATCGGGTTCGCAATGTTCATGATTGTTGAAGCGGAAAAAGTCCTTACCCGGAGATGGCGCACGACGAAAGGTTAACTGAATGAGTTGGCTAAGCCTGCCCACCGGCAGGCTTTCTCTTTGACCGAGTACAGAACACTATGATTCGATTTGCCGCGTTCGTTTTTACGCTTGGTATTCTGGTTCCCGCTGCATCTGCTGTAACCTACCCACTCCCACCCGAGGGGAGCCGCCTGGTGGGAGCGCCGATAACTGTCACCGTACCTGAAGGCAATACCCTGCCGCTCGAAGCGTTTGCAGCGCAGCACGGGCAGGGGTTGAGCAATATGCTGGAAGCCAACCCGGGGGTGGATCCATTTTTACCGCGAGCCGGAACACAGCTGGTGGTGCCGCAGCAGCTTATTCTGCCACCAACGGTGCGCGAGGGGATTGTAGTGAACGTCGCGGAAATGCGACTTTACTATTATCCACCCGGCAGCAACACGGTTGAGGTGCTGCCTATTGGCATCGGTCAGGCCGGGCGCGAAACGCCGCGTAACTGGGTAACCGCCGTTGAGCGCAAACAGGAAGGCCCGACCTGGTCACCCACGCCAAATACGCGACGCGCTTACGCGAAAGAGGGGAAAACGTTGCCCGCGTTCGTTCCCGCCGGGCCGGATAACCCGATGGGGCTGTATGCCCTCTATATCGGCAGGCTGTACGCGATCCACGGTACCAACTCAAATTTCGGCATTGGTCTGCGCGTCAGCCAGGGCTGCATTCGCCTGCGTAATAACGATATCAAATACCTGTTCGATAACGTTTCGGTGGGGACGCGGGTACAGCTTATCGATCAGCCCGTAAAAGTGACCACCGAGCCGGACGGTAGCCGTTGGGTAGAGGTTCACGAGCCGCTTTCACGCAATCGCGCGGAATTTGAATCAACCCGAAAAGTGCCGCTGCCCATTTCGGCCGCGCAAAGGACGCAGCTGATAAGTGAAGGGGCGGGCACTGAGCTGGAACGGCGGTCGGGGATGCCGGTGAGGCTTGCAATGCCCGGTGGCGTTGCGCTTTCCGGGCCTACAGGACCGTAGGTCGAATAAGCAGAGCGCCACCCGACAAACTTACCAAACGCAGAAAAGCAAAAAGCCTGCTTTAAAAGCAGGCTTTTCAAATTTGGCTCCTCTGACTGGACTCGAACCAGTGACATACGGATTAACAGTCCGCCGTTCTACCGACTGAACTACAGAGGAATCGTGTGAACGGGGCGCATATTATCGACCTGCGTACGCCTTGTCAAAGGATGGATCGCCGACTTTAGACTGTTTGCTGACAAAAACAGCAAACTGACGTTTTTGCCAACGGAATGCACCATTATTGTGCAGATATACCCCGAATGGGGCAGATCGGAATCCGTTGTCACTGTCTGAAAACAGGCACCAGCGATTGGCTTTCCTTATTTTCAGCCGCTTAGCAAAGATATTTATTCGCTGCCAAAACCTGGCATCCATATTGCAAAACCTGTTTAACAACACAGCCGTTACCGGCACGCTATTTTCGAACAGGGGGCAACATGAACTTAAGACGACTGAAATACTTCGTAAAAATCGTCGATATCGGCAGCCTGACCCAGGCGGCTGAAGTGCTGCATATCGCGCAGCCTGCGCTGAGCCAGCAGGTCGCGACTCTGGAAGGCGAAATGGACCAGCAACTGTTGATCCGCACCAAGCGCGGCGTAACGCCTACCGAAGCGGGAAAAATTTTATATACCCATGCCCGTACGATCCTGCGTCAGTGCGAACAGGCGCAGCTGGCCGTGCACAACGTAGGTCAGACCCTGAGCGGGAATGTCTCCATCGGCCTGGCACCGGGAACGGCCGCATCGTCGGTAACCATGCCGCTGCTTCAGGCGGTGCGCGCGGAGCTACCGGAAGTGCTGGTTTATCTGCATGAGAACAGTGGTTCCGTGCTCAATGACAAACTGCTCAACGGTCAGCTGGATATGGCGGTGCTGTACGATCGCTCACCGGTTGCCGGGATCACCAGCCAGCCGCTGCTTAAGGAAGATCTTTATCTGGTCGGGACCCGTGATTGCCCCGGCCAGAGCATTGATTTAACCGCCGTGGCAGAGATGAACCTGTTCCTGCCGCGCGACTACAGCGCCGTGCGTGTTCGCGTTGACGAAGCGTTCTCGCTGCGCCGTCTGACGGCGAAGATTATCGGGGAGATTGATTCCATCTCCACGCTGACTGCCGCCATTGCCAGCGGCATGGGGGTAACGGTACTGCCCGAGTCTGCCGCACGTTCACTGTGCAGCGCGGCGAATGGCTGGATGGCCCGCATCACCACGCCATCCATGAGCTTACCGCTGTCGTTGAATATGTCCGCGCGCGGCTCCCTGTCACCGCAGGCGCAGGCGGTGAAAGAGATCCTGATGTCTCTGGTCAGTAAGCCGTCGCTGGAAAATCGCGAGCTGCAACTGGTCAGCTGATATTCCAAATAAGCATAAGATGCTGGTTTTTATTATTTGTTCTCCAGCCCGGCTGACTCTAACAATAGCCTTATGTCAGATGCGCCGGAGTGAATCGTGAATTTCCAGCAACTTAAAATTATTCGTGAGGCGGCCAGGCGGGATTACAACCTGACCGAGGTCGCCAACATGCTTTACACCTCCCAGTCAGGCGTCAGCCGACATATCCGCGAGCTTGAGGAGGAGTTAGGCATTGAGATTTTTATCCGTCGCGGCAAGCGCCTGCTGGGCATGACGGAGCCAGGCAAGGCATTGCTGACCATCGCTGAGCGCATTCTCAACGAGGCCAGCAACGTTCGTCGGCTGGCAGATCTCTTTACCAACGACGCGTCAGGTGTGCTGACAATCGCCACCACCCATACGCAGGCGCGCTACAGTCTTCCGACCGTTATCAAAGCATTTCGTGAGATCTTCCCGGACGTACGTCTGGAACTGATCCAGGGCACGCCGCAGGAAATCGAAGTGCTGCTGCATAACGGTGGGGCAGATATTGGTATCGCCAGTGAACGGCTGAGCAACGACCCGCTGCTGGTGGCGTTCCCGTGGTTCCGCTGGCATCACAGCCTGCTGTTACCCGCCGATCACCCGCTGAATCAGGTTTCGCCGTTGACGCTGGAAGAGATCGTCAAATGGCCGCTGATTACCTACCGGCAGGGCATTACCGGACGCTCGCGCATTGATGAAGCGTTCAAGCGTAAAGGGCTCACACCGGACGTGGTGCTGAGCGCGCAGGATTCCGACGTGATCAAAACCTACGTCGAGTTAGGGCTGGGGATTGGCCTGGTGGCCGAGCAGTCTGGCGGAGAATATGAAGCCGGAAATCTGGTGCGCCTGGATACGCGTCATCTTTTCGACGCGAATACCGTCTGGCTGGGGCTAAAGCGCGGGCAGCTTCAGCGCAACTACGTGTGGCGATTTATCGAGTTGTGCAATGCAGGGCTGTCCGTGGATGAGATCAAACGCCAGGTGATGGAGCCGGAAGAGGTGGCGATTGATTATCAGATTTAGTCGCTAATCAGTAGGCCGGGTAAGGCGCAGCCGCCACCCGGCAAATTTACCGAACCCACAAAAGCAAAAAGCCTGCTTTAAAAGCAGGCTTTTCAAATTTGGCTCCTCTGACTGGACTCGAACCAGTGACATACGGATTAACAGTCCGCCGTTCTACCGACTGAACTACAGAGGAATCGTGTGAACGAGGCGCATATTATCGACCTCAGTGCGCCTTGTCAAAGGGGAAAACACCGTTTTTGTTCGTTTGCCGACAATTTCAGCAAACCGATGATTTAATAGCAAATTTGCTTTCAAATTGCACAGCAAATCGCGCCGCCCGCAGACAGGCGGCGCGCAGGATCAGAACAGAACGGAGTAGTTCAGACCAAACGTACGGCCACGGCCTTTATAAGTATAAAGACCCGGTGCACCGTAGGTTGGACTATACAGCCCCGGTGCGCGCTGGCCCCAGGCGGTGGTGTAGTCTTTGTCCAGCAGGTTCTCCACGCTGAAGCTGACTTTGCCCACCGGCAGGGCGTAGCTACCCAGGAAATCAACGGTGTTATAGCCATCAATCTTCTTACCGTCGGCGTCAGACACGTCGAAGGTTTGTGTGCTCTGCACGCGCAGGGCCCAGTCGCCCGGCGCCCAGTTCACCCATGCGCTGGCTTTCGACGGGCTGGCGCTGTCGACCGTCAGCTTCTGCCATTTCCCGTTTTCACGCGTTTCGGACTTGATGGCGTTAAAGTTCGCCCCGGTGCTCCAGTCGCTGTCGGTGAAGAAATAATCCACCTGGCCTTCAATCCCGTAGATACGACGTTTGTCGTCTTCCAGGTTGATGGTCATGTCACTCTTGTTGATGGTGATGGTTTTATCCGAGAGCGAGTAGTAGGCCGCCACCTGGGTACGCAGGTTATCGCCGGTGAAGCGCCAGCCCAGCTCGTAAGCATTGACCTTAATACCGTCCAACGTTGAGTCGTTCACGTTCACGCTGTTTTGCAGGCGATAGTGACCATCGACCAGCTGATAGGTGCCGGAGCCGTAGTACTTCGCCAGGTCCGGAATTTCGAAGCCCTGGGAGAAGTTAAACCACAGCTGTTGCTGTTCGGTCAGACGTCCAAGGATCCCGGCGTTAAACAGGAAGTTGTTGTAGTCGGTTTTCCCGCCCGGCACCGCGTCAGCGGAGGTGGCTTTGCCCGTGGCGATTGCCTGCTGCTGGGCGTAACCGACAAAATCGTCAACCTTGTTTTCGGTGTACTGGTAGCGCACGCCGCCGCTCAGGGTGATAGCGTCAATGTCATAGCTGGCTTGCAGGAACGGCGCGAGGTTGGTAATGCTGTATCCCGGGTAACGGCCCACGTTGTAGGCGTTGTCCAGCTCCATGCCGCCGCTCGCCGCCGCTTTGCTTAAGTCGAAGAACTGCTGGTTGGCGTCGAACGTTTCGTGATCGGCATCCACACCCCAGGTGAGGGTCAGGTCATCCATCGGCTTGCTGTTCAGCGTCAGCTTGCCGCCGTAAAAATCGGTTTTCTGCTGGGACGCGCCAATGCTGGTCACCGCGCCTTTGCTCAGCGTCGGGAACGGGTAGTAGGTCAGGCTCTCATCACGGTAGTAAATCTGCGCAACCAGATCCTGCCCCCAGAAGTCGGTGTTCGAGTACTGCAGGTTGATCAGGTGACGCTCTGTGCCCGGGATACGGTCAGAGTTCAGGTTGTCTTTGTTATAGGCTTTGGCATCGCCCGTGACCGCAGCGAAATTCTCTCCGAGGAACAGGCCGTGTTTGCCGTCGGATTCGCTCTTGTAGTACTGGGTGGTTAACTGGAGCTGCTGATGATCGTCGATGTTGATGGTGCCCGTTCCCATCACGTCGATACGGTCGGAATACTGCAAGCCGGTCTGGGTGTTATCGATAATCACCTCGTCGCCGTTGCCGTCATACCAGCCGCCGTAGCGCTGATAGGAGACCGACAGACGTCCAGAGGCATTGTCGTTGCCGCCGCTCACGGCTGCTGAGACGTTCTCATCATGGTCGTTATGGCTGTTAAACCCGCTTTTTGCCCCGGTCTGGAACTCCACTTCGGTCTCCGGCTGGCCTTTTTTGGTGACGATGTTCACCAGACCGCCGGTACTGCCGCCGCCGTACAGCGAGGTGGCGCCGGAAATGACTTCGATACGGTCAATGTTGAACGGATCGATAGAGTCGAGCTGGCGGCTGTCGCTGCGAGACGAGTTCAGACGTACGCCGTCCACCATCACCATCATGGAGCGACCGCGCAGGTTCATGCCGTAGTTGGTACGTCCCTGGCTGCTGACGTCCATGCCGGGGATCAGCTGGGCCAGCACCTCTTTAATCTCTTTCCCGCCCTGAACCTGCTGCTCAATTTCCGCCCGCTCTATAACCCAGGTGGTTTGCGCCATCTCTGCCACGCTGCGATGTGCCCGGCTGGCAGAGACCACAATATCTTCTTCCTTTTGTTCTTCCGCCCACGCAGAGGTAGAAAGCATGGCAAGTAAGCACGGATTTAAAACCCAAAGATGAGAACGTTTCATTGTTATGTTGATCCTGAATGTGTGTGTCAGTACTCGGTGGTCTTCATTAATGATTTAAAAACCTGGCTGCTCTCCGGGCTGGTGGTGCTCCGCCAGTGGATCACGCCGGGGGTGGTTGCCAGTTCAAACGGCTCGTCATCGTGAGCGCGATTCAGAATTCGCGCCGCGCGCCAGGCCATCAGGCTGAGCTGGGGTTCGGCAATACCGAGACGGTGCATCCCGGCATTGACGGCAAACAGGCGGTTGCTCTGCGGGCCGTCCCATTCAAGGGTGAAATCGTTGTTGATGCAGAAGGCTTCATCCTCATCCAGACGCAGTCGGGAAGAGAGCGGAGCGAGGAAAGCAGGCTGCACGGCGCGGTAGCCGGTGGCGAAAATCACCACATCGCTTTCAAGCTGTTCGCGACCGCCGTCCAGGTGATGCTGGATGCTCAGGCGCTGCCCGTTCTCCTGGCGCGTCAGCGCCGTCACCGAGCGGGACGGCATCAGGTGCGCCCAGGGTTTTTCGCGCAGCACTTCGAAGCGGTGATACATAGCACGATAGATGGCCAGCAGCGACTCCGTGGTGATCCCGTCGGAGGTCATCTTCTGCTCCTGCAACATCTGGCGACGGGCGTCGTCACCGAGGGTGGAGAAGCTGTCCACATACTCCGGCGTGAAATACTCGTTAGCAAACGCGGCTTCATCCAGCGCGTTGTAGTTGTTGCGACGCGAGATCCAGTTGAGGCTCAGCGGCTGGCCCCATTCCCCACGGAAGATATTCAAAAACAGATCCGCACCGCTCTGGCCGCCGCCGACGACGGTGACGCGCTTGCCTGCTAAATCCGGCGTGCGCAGCATCATTTCGCTGGCATGGAAGCAGGTGTCGTCCTGCGCGGTGACGCAGTCTGGCAGATTGATCTGCTTCCCAATCCCCACGCAGACGTGGCGCGCCAGGAAGCGATCCCGCTGGGTCACGACCTCAAACAGACCGTTTTGCTCATCAAAGCTGACCTGCTGCACCTGCTGGCTGAAGGCCAGATTAGTCAGGTTATCCGCCGCCCAGCACAGGTAGTCGGCAAACTCCTCGCGCGAGACGGTGCGCTGCTCGGTAGTGAGGAAACGGTAGAACTTTTTGCGCTGTACCAGGTAGTTCAGGAAGCTGTGGCGGTTGGTTGGCTCCACGGCGCTGACCAGATCCTTCAGGAAGCTGGTCTGCATGTGGCAGTCCGGTACCATCATTCCCGGGTGCCAGGAGAAGTGCGGCTTGCGTTCAAGAAACAGCGAGCTAAAACCGTCCAGCCCCTCTGCCAGCGCGGCAATACTGAGGTTGAACGGACCGATACCAATGCCGATGAAATCATAGGTTTTCATTGCGCTGACTCCTGGGAGACCAGAAAAAGAGGGTTATCAAGATCGCAGACGTAGTTCGGCAGCATGCGGCTGCCGCCATCGTGTTCAGAGAAGGTCAGTTTGACCGGGTTGAGGATCACGCGAATAATCTGCGGCTTAAACAGGTCGAACTTCGCGAAGCGCGCCGCAAGATCCGGATGGGCGGCCATATAGCGACGTATCACCTGCGCCAGGATCTGATAGAAGCGGGTTTCGCTCACGCCGCATTGCAGGGTGAGACGGGAAATAAAGCGCAGCACCGTGACAAAGTTGCCGGTTTGCAGGTCGTGGATGATGTAATCCGCACTGAGGCGTGCGGTGACGGCTTTTACCTGCTCCGGCAGGCTCTGCGCCTGCGGGAAATCCTCGTCCACCAGGCGCATGTCGCCCTGGAAATCCTTCAGCAGAATGCGCTGTGGGACGTAATCTTTCATCACCAGCGTGACGTTCTGGCCGTGGGCGATGAGCGCCACCCCGTAGCGGCAGAGCAGGTGATAGAAGGGGATCACCGTCGCCTCAAACAGCTTTTCCAGCCATGCGTCTGCGGTTAACCCCGAGCGTTTGATCCATGCGTCAATCAGCGGGCGCCCGTCGTTATCGGTTTCCATCAGCGCGGCCATCAGCACCGCCTGTTCGCCATCCTGTAAATAGCAGGATGGGTTCTCGCGCCAGATCACCCCCAGCATCTCCTGATAGCGGTACGGCGCCTCAGGCAATGCGGCATAACCCGGATGCGACAGATATCCGGCTGCGGGTTCGCCAAGCACCTGCGCCCCGGAGTGAATCAGCGTGGCATCGCTGGCGAACTGCTGCTGTAGCCAGCGCGAGGCCAGCGGACCGGCGGCAATATACTTGCCCGGAATACCGCGGTAGCAGGAAGTGTTGTAGATGGTCAGCGGCAGCTTGATGTCATACGGCGCGCGACGGCTGACGTTGGTCAGCGTGCGCAGGGACTGCTGCGCCAGATACTCATCGCCGAACTCTCCCAGCTCCACCATCTCACCGCGCGCGAGCTGTGCCAGGAAATGAATGGCAATTTTTTGCTGCCACTGCCACGGATGCAGCGGCACCGGCAGCCAGCTGTCGTCCAGATCCAGTTCCTGCCAACGGGCGTCGAATCGGTTGCGCTCGGCATCGTCCATGGCGCTGGCGAGCAGGGTGTTGATATCGCAATCGGCGTCACTGCTCCAGACCAGACGATCGCGTTGCACGGCGACCCAGTGCAGACGAAAACGCCCGCGATATTCCGGCGCGTACAGGCGCAGGGCATCCAGCCCCCAGCCGCGGCGTCCCTTGTTGAAAATAAACTTCGGGTGACCGCGCATAAAGCACTGTAGTTCGTCCGGGTCGAGGTGGATCAGCGCATCGGCATCCAGCGTGTCACGCGCCTGCAACAGCTGCATGTCGCCCCGCAGCGTGGCGTAGAGATCTTCCATGTGCTCCGCCGTTTGCGCGTCGCTCATCTCCAGCACGGTGGCCAGTTGCAGCAGCGCGTTTTCCGCTTCGACCGCCGCGCCGCTGGCGGTGGTGAGGGTATCAGGGTCAATATGCAGCCAGCCCCAGATCCCACGCGTGGCGCTAAACTGCCAGGTCGCGTTGCCCATACTGATGCGCCAGTAGTCCGCCGAAACCGGCTCGGCGCGCAGGGTGCGTTCATATTCCAGTTCAGCGAGGATCTTCGCCACCATCTCGCGGTTCACTTTCTGCCAGAGCGCGTTCACAGTTCCACCTCATGGAAGAAGCGGTGACGCTCGCTCATGATGAGACGGGAACGTTTGTGCGGAAAGTCGAACTCTTTCACGGTGTCAAAACCGGCAGACGCCAGATGGCGGAACAGACGCTGGTTGTCGAAGCGCGGTTCCGCCACAATGCGCGCCGTATGCGGTTCATCGAGATACAGATAGTGGCTGAGGCCGCGCAGCCAGCTGCGGATATACTGCGCCCCGCGCCAGTTCTCTTCGCCCACCAGCATGTGCAGCCCGCGGTCAAACGGCTGCCAGCGATAGTGGCGGCCAATGCGGTCTTCTGCCGCCCAGTAGAGTTCAAAATAGCCGAATGGCTGATCGTCAAAGCAGCCGATCACCGGGTAACAATAGGTCGAGTCGAGCTGACGGCGCAGGTAGTTTTCCTGCTCGGCCTGCGGGCCCGCCATCTCCCAGAAAGCGTTCACGCGTGGGGTGTTCATCCAGCGGGTAAAACGCTCGCCGTCCAGCGCCACGTCCGCCACGCGGAAGCTCAGGGTGCGCTTAATCTGCGGATCGTAACGGCGATACACCTCGCCCTGCGGGCGGTGAGGGCGCAGCGGGAAGTACAGCTGACGGCTTTCATCAAACTGCATTCCGCCGCTCGCCTGCGGGCGTTCGCCTTTCAGCCACAGCGGCAGCTGCCAGAAAATTTCACGCGCCAGATAATCTCCGTTTGCGAGGCTAAACAGCGCCTGCGCCTGAGGTTCATCCTGCCAGGCTGCCCACGGCAGGGTAATGCCGGTCAGGGCGGGCGCGGCAACAAACAGCTGGTCGAGGGCGTCCACCAGCCAGCCGTCCGGGAGCCCGGCCAGACGCGCAAGGACCGCGCTGCCGTCAAGACCCAGCGTCAGCGGCAGGTTTTGTTCCGTGGCCGTACAGCGAAAGCCGTAGCCGGAATGGACGATATTCGCGTTTGCCATCACGCCTTCTCCTTATAAAACGGGTTGCTAAAGTCGAAATAGATCACCGCCGGATCGACGATGGTGTTTTCGTTGCGATCGTGCAGGTAGCAGAAGAAGTTGCCTTTGCAGTTCCAGGTCGGGCTGTCGAGCACATAATCAAGGCAGCGGGTCTGCTTCGCCGTCGTGCGCAGTTTGGCCAGCGCGTCACGCACGCGGGGCATCAGGTTCTCTTCGCTGTCGAAGCCGGCAGCGGCGAGCGCGGCGGTGACGGCAAGGGTAGAGTTCAGCAGCAGGTAATAAGGGAAGTAGCGCAGCAGCTGGCTATCACCGAAGCGGTTTTCCACCTCGGTTTCGCCTGCCTCTTTCAGCCACGCGTCGGCCCCTTCGGTCCAGGCGCTGCCCTGACAATCGCGGTAGATCAGCCCAACGGGGAAATCCTGCTGCATCTCAACGAGGATATTTTGCTGGTGCGCCAGCAGGACCAGACCGTAGTCCGCCTCGGCGCTGAACAGCGGAAGCAATACGCGGTCGCAGTAGGCGTCCAGCCAGCAGCGGGCGGCCTGAGCGAGCGGGAGATCCAGACGCTGGCTCAGACGGCGCACCGCCGCCGCCAGCAGGCTGTCGCCGCCGTCCGGTGCCGCCTGGGTCAGGCTCACCAGCACGTTGGTTTGGGTATCTGGCGTATCAAACAGCAGGTTGACGCGCAGGGCCATCAGGCTCTCTTCCTGAATGACGCCGCTTTCATCGCGCAGCCCGGCCCAGCCGTCTTCCTGCATCACGCGCATGGTCGGGTAGCGCGCCTGGAGCTCCTGCCAGCGTGCCGTTTTCGCCAGCCGCGCCAGGCGCATGCCGCGCTTAACTTCTTTGACCGACAGCGTGCGCACGGAGTTGGTCAGCCGCACGCTGAGGGAAAACTTAATCATGTCGCTATTGGTTTCGCTGTACAGCGAGCGGGAAGAACTGGTAGGCAGCCACTGTGCGCCCGCCTCGCCAAGATCCCGCAGGGCGCCTTTTTCAACCAGACGCTGGCACCACGGCTGCTCCAGCAAATAGGCAGCCTGCCACGGATGCATCGGCAGCAGCCAGCGGGTGTCGGTGAAGTGGCCGAGAAGATCCGGCGCACTCTGGGCCGCGAAGCGCAGCAGACGTTCACGCAGGGAGACGTTCAGACTTTCCCCGGCAATCAGTTCATGCTCAACCGCAAACCAGCGCAGCGGGAAGCGCGAGGCGAAATCCGGCAGATAGCGGCGCGCCTCGGCCTCGTTAAACGGCTCGTGCGATTTTGGGGCAGGATGAAAAGCATGGCCGACCAGCAGCGCCTGTTCCGCTTCGGCAAAGGTCAGCGGCTTATCGCGCAGGTTTGCCCAGTTGTGGCGTAAATCAATGGCCTGCCAGGTGTGCGTATGGCTCTCCAGGACGCGCTGCTTAAAGCGGGCCAGCGTATCGGCGTCCAGAGCGCCTTTTACTGTCTCTTTTTCAAGAATGAAATCAATCAGTTGATGGAATGTGACCGTGTCACCGCCGTCGCTGTCGGCCTGAATCAGCGTGGCCGGGAAACAATACTGGTGATGCTGCGTGGGGGAGAAATAGCGTACCGGAACCCGGATGGCCTGGGTTGGGTAGAGCGGGATATGTATCTGCGATAACTCATCCGCACGGGTTGCGGGAAGATAGTGCCAGTCCTTCGTTTCGCGCAGCAGCGCGTTCAAAAAACACTGGGCCGCAACATCTGTACCGGCGGAGCGGGGCAGAGCACGCATAGATGTACCTCATTCCATGACTGATAATAATTCTCGTTATGATATTCATTCTGTTTACAGCCGCAACTATTTTTGCAATATTTGTTTTCATAAACTTCATAATTTCCACACATTTATTGACATTATCTTCACAATTCTATGCGCACCTGTACTGAGAACATCACTGACAATATGACCCCGAAGGCAAACTGGCCCCTTGCACTGGGCGCCGGTTTATTGGGTATCGGACAAAACGGTTTGCTGGTCATGCTGCCGCAGCTGGTCTCCCTGACCGGACTGTCGCTCTCCGTCTGGGCCGGGCTGCTGATGTTCGGCTCGATGCTCTTTTTACCCGCATCGCCCTGGTGGGGACGGCAGAGCGAGCGGCACGGCTGTAAGGTCGTGATGCTGGCCTCGTTAGGCGGCTATCTGTCGAGCTTCGTCCTGATGGCGCTGGTGGTCTGGGCGATGGCCAACGGCGCGCTGAATGCCCTCTGGGGAATGGCGGGCCTGGTTCTGTCGCGCATGCTGTACGGCCTGACGGTATCGGGGCTGGTGCCTGCGGCCCAGACGTGGGCCATTCAACGCGCGGGGCTGGATAAAAGGATGGCGGCGCTGGCAACGATAAGCTCTGGCCTTAGCTGCGGGCGTCTGCTGGGACCGCCTCTGGCCGCGCTGATGCTCAGCGTCAGCCCGGTCGCACCGCTCTGGCTGATGGCGCTGGCGCCGTTTATCGCGCTGCTTCTGGTGCTGCGCGAAGCCGCCGATCCCCCGCTGCCGCCGGTGGCGCACCAGTCGACGCGGTTACAGGCCTCTATGATGCCTTTCCTGCTGCTGGCGCTGCTGCTGGCGGCGTTGGTCAGCCTGATGCAGCTTGGTTTATCGCCGCATCTTCATCCGTTATTTAATGGCGATGCCGTGCAAATCAGCCATCATGTCGCCCTGCTGCTGAGCCTGGCCGCGCTGGCGACCCTGGCGGCGCAGTTTCTGGTGGTGCGCCCGCAGCATTTTAGCCCAAGGGTTTTACTCTTGATCGCCGCGGTCTTGATGGTGGCGGGGCTTGGGCTGATGTGTCTCGCCAGTTTAGCCCTGTTCTACGTGGGTATTGTCATCACCTCGCTGGGTGCCTCCATGGCCACGCCGGGATACCAGCTTTTGCTCAACGATCGGCTGACGACGGGCAAAGGCGCAGGGGTGATCGCCACCAGCCATACGCTGGGGTACGGGGCCAGTGCGCTGCTGGTACCCGTGGTGACGCGCTTTTACGGTGAGCAGTTTTTGATTACTGCCGCATGGGGAATGGCGCTGCTGTTTCTCGCGGTGAGCGTGTGGGTACGATCGACCGATCGTACCCCTGCTGAACATTAGTGGAACGGATGAGAGGAGGTGCTGGCTGCGTCCTCACTTTGCCGCAGACGCTGGAGCGGATCCTGCTGGTAAAACTGGCAGAAACGCTGCCACAGCGCCGGGAAGCGTGGGGCAAAAAGCTCAGGTGCGCTAAAGAAATACTCGGACAGCACCGCGAAGCACTCGGCGGGATCGGTCGCGGCATAGGCATCAATGCTGGCCGCGCTTTCACCCACCAGGTCTATCTCATCCTGAATGTTTTCCATCGCCGCGTGCAGGTCGTGCTCCCATCCCGCGACTTCACGCAGCGGGATCAGCGGCACGCCGCTGGCGCGATCGCCGTTGCGGGTATCCAGCTTATGCGCTACTTCGTGAATGATCAGGTTGAAGCCCGAGGCATCGAACGAGTCCTGAATATCCAGCCAGTTGAGGATGATCGGCCCTTGCTGCCAGCTCTGCCCGGACTGCACCATACGCTGGTTGTGCACCAGCCCGATGTCATCCTCCCACTCATCATCGACGATAAACGGCGCCGGGTAGATCAGCACTTCGTGGAAGCCATCCAGCCATTCGATACCCAGCTCCAGTACCGGTAAGCAGAAGAGCAGGGCGATGCGCGAATTTTTAAGCGGATCCAGTTCGAAGCCCTGTAGCGGCACCAGCCGTTTTTGCTGTAAAAAACGCTCGGCCAGCTGAATCAGCTTTGATTGCTCTTCAGGCAAGAGATTCGCCAGCACGGGGATCGCCAGAGCCTCATCCCAGGGCAGCGCCATATTTCGACCAGCTTCGTTCGTTTTCCAGGGCCACTTAATCATCGCTTTGCTCGTTACTCGCACGTGAACAAAATGGAAAGGTCAGGGGCTGTTAGCATGCCAACATACTCTGTTAAGCAGTATGACACTCCTCTTCGGCGGCATGCAGACTGGCAGCCTGTTTAAGAGGAATCCAGCCCGCATAAACTATCACTATGTGCCGTAAGGTTGATAGCGCTTTAGGGGTATCCCCTTCATTTTGTGAAGTATGTCGTACGCGGCTATGATAAATCTCTTCTTACCCTACCGTGCTTAAGGATCCCGTCAGTATGCCCGTCAATTTTGACCTCAACGATCTCTACGCCTTTCGTGCTTTACTGGAATACGGCAATTTCCGTCTTGCGGCAGAATCTATTTGCCTTTCCCAGTCGGCGTTGAGTCGCAGAATTGAAAAGCTGGAGGCGGCACTGGGGACAAAACTGTTCGACAGAACTACCCGGCGCGTCACGCTGACCCTGTATGGACAGACCTTTGCCGACCGGTGCGGGCAACTGCTTGTCGACGTGGAGTCCATGCTTTCGGATATCGATAAGGCCAGCGAGGAGCGCACGGGATTAATCACCGTGGCGACGGTGCCGTCAGCCGCCTGTTACTTTATGCCGGATGTGATCCGCCGCTTTCAGTCTCGTTACCCCCGCGTGCGCATTAAACTTATCGACAGCAGCGCCGGAAATGTTATCGAGGCCGTCACCCGCGGACAGGCGGATTTTGGTATCTGCTTTGCACGGAGTTTACAGCCCGACATCGAGTTTGTCCCGCTGGTGGAAGACGTCTACGTGGCCGCCTGCCGACGAGACAGCCCGCTTGCAAAAAGAAAAAGCCTGACGTGGCAGGCTTTTTATCAGCAGGATTATATCGGTCTGGATAAGACCTCCGGCAACCGCAATCTTCTCGACCAGCGGGTCGGACATATTCGGCCTGAGCGCCCCAGCATCTGCGAAACGCGGCACGTGACGACTATGCTCGGGATGGTTGAAGCCGGGATCGGCATTGCGGCCGTTCCCGCCATGTCAATGCCCCGCGCAGAGCATTCGCTGCTGACGTCGGTGCCTTTAACAGAGCCAGAGGTCAGGCGAACCGTGGGGTTGATTCGCCGCCGCGGGCGGATCCAGTCCTACATTGCTGCCGAACTCGAAACGCTGATCACCGAGCAGTATCGCGAGGTGCACTGACGGGCGTTAAGCCCGTTGCCGTAATGACGCTGGCCGCCTGTGGCGAGGAGAGAAAGGCCAGCAGCGCTTTTCCCTGCTCAGGATGGTCGGCCTTCTGCGTTACGGCTCCGGCGAAACGGGTAATGTACTGTATGTCGTCAGGCAACTTACCCACAAACGTCACGCCCGGGACCGGCAGAAGCTCGCTCACCTGCTGAAAGCCGAGATCGTATTTCCCTTTTGCCACTTCAGACGCCACCGGGATGCGCTCAACCCGGTGCGCTTTATTTTGGACCTGGCCGTCGATGCCCAGCTTACGGAACAACTGGCTCTCAACATACCGGCCGCTGGCGCTGTCGGAATAAGCCATGGAATGCGCCTTCAGCAGCGTTTGCCGCAGGGCGGGTACCGTACTGATATCCGGCACCGGCGCGCCCGCTTTGACGACCATCCCGACGGGCGAATCCGCCAGCTCCACGCGGGAGCCCGCCGCCGTCCTGCGATCCTGTTCCAGTTTCGCCAGCGCATCTCCCACCATAATCACCACGTCCGCTTTTTCGCCCCGGGCGAGCCGGGCCGGAATGGCCTGCGGTGTTTTGCCCATCGACGGGCCGGAGACCACAATGAGCCTGTCGCCGCTTTGCGCTTCGTACTGCGGCGTCAGCTTCTCCAGCGCCGCTTTGAAGCCGCCAGAAATCATCACCGTCACCTCCTGCGCAAGCGCGCCCGCGCTGAGGGTGGTGAAGGTCAGGGCGGCAATCACCGTTCTGAATGTAAGCATGAGGGATCACTCCTTAACGGCGGTTTGCAGAATTAACGTGCGACGACGATAGAGATAAAGCGTTGCCAGCAGGGCGCAAACGGCGGCAAAGCTCATCCAGTAGCCCGGGGAGGCTTTGTCGCCGGTGTACTCAATTAAGGCGGTAGAAATCACCGGCGTGAAACCGCCAAAGACCGCCGTTGCCAGGCTATAAGCCAGCGAGAAGCCTGCCACGCGCACCTCTGCTGGCATGATCTCCGTCAGGGCCGGGATCATCGCGCCGTTATACAGGCCGTAGAGGAAAGAGAGCCACAGCAGCACGGTCAGCATCATGGAGAAACTCGGGGCTGCCGCCAGCATCGTCAGTGCCGGATAGCTGGTCGCCAGCGCCAGCAGCGTCATGGCGATCAGCACCGGTTTGCGTCCGAAGCGGTCCGACAGCGCGCCGCCAATCGGTAGCCAGATGAAGTTAGAAATGGCTACCAGTAGCGTGACCAAAAGACTGTCCGAGGCGCTGAGCATCAGGACTTTTTTACCGAAGGTCGGTGCGTAAACGGTGATCAGGTAAAACGCGGTGGTGGTCATCGCCACCATCAGCATGCCCGCGATGACTACTGGCCAGTTGGCGAGCAGCGTTGTGAAGACCTGACGCATCGCCAGATGGTGGCGACGGGCGCTGAATTCCTCGGTCTCCTCCAGCTTGCGGCGCAGGAAAAAGATGAACGGCACAATCAGACAGCCAAACAGGAACGGAATACGCCACCCCCATTCGCGAATGGCACTCTCTTCCAGCACCATATTCAGCGCAAAGCCCATCGCCGCCGCGATCATAATGGCGACCTGCTGGCTACCCGACTGCCAGCTGGTGTAGAAACCCTTGCGGCCCGGCGTGGCGATCTCCGCCAGATAAACCGAAACCCCGCCCAGCTCGGCGCCTGCCGAAAAGCCCTGCAACAGGCGGCCAGTCAGCACCAGTAGCGGCGCCCAAAGGCCAATGCTCTGATAAGAAGGGATCAGCACAATCAGAAAGGTTCCGGCGGCCATAATCGACAGGGTGACGATCAGCCCTTTACGGCGGCCCACTTTATCAATGTAAGCCCCCAGCACAATGGCCCCGATCGGACGCATCAGAAAGCCCGCGCCAAAGACGGCGAAGGTCATCATCAGTGACGCAAATTCACTGCTTGCCGGGAAGAACGTGTGGGCGATGTAGGTGGCATAAAAGCCGAACAGAAAGAAGTCGAATTGCTCAAGAAAGTTGCCCGACGTGACGCGGAAAATCGCGCCCGCTTTCGAGCGAACCGTTGCAGGTGAGGTTGAGGAAACCATGATTATCTCCAGTTTTATAGTGACGATATGCTCGTCTGTTTCTGAAAACTGGATCAGGAAGTGGAAATTGATAAGCGCAAATCGCGCATGGACTGATGCGTGTGGTGCATTAATGACAAAGCGTTGACCAGTATTTACATATTCAACAATAACTTAACATTTCGGTGATCTTTTATTTACCACATTTCGCTAAGTTGCTGATATATCAGTTTTGTGACACCGCGCAGGTGAGAAGCCAGGCGGGGCCTGGCTTGGGATTATCAGCGCAGCGCGTTCGCAATCGCGCTAGACATCAGCGACGCTTCCAGCGGCTGGGCGCTGAATGACGGCTCTGCCTGCGGCCAGGTGGACCACTGGACGATAACCAGTTTTTCTTTCTGATTAACCACGATCATCTGACCAAAAATACCCAGCGCCCACAGGGAATCCTTCAGCGAATTTTCGACTTTCGGCTCCACGTTTGTGGCGGTGGCCGGCACTTCGTTGTTCCACCACTGGTAGCCGTACAACCCCTTCGGATGCGCCTCGGACACCGATCCTTTGGCCTGTGTCCAGGCTGAGGACTGTTTCACCCAGCCCTCGGGGAGGATCTGCTTTCCGTCCGGCAGCGTACCGTTATGCAGGATAAACTCCCCGAAACGCCCCCAGTCTTCCAGCGTGGCGTTGAACCCATGCGCACCCACGTCGTGCTGGCCTTTGCTGTAGGCATGCCACACGCCGTCGCTCGCCATGCCGTACGGCTGCCAGATGCTTTTCTCCAGATACGCCGCGAGCGTCATGCCGGTGGCGCGCTCAAGCACATCGCCTAACAGCCAGGCGCCACCCGAGGAATAGGACCAGTTTTCACCCGCCGGGTGTTCACGGTGTAATCCTTTCACCAGGGTGCGCACGCAGTCGTAGGTGCCCGGTTTCGCTTCGCATTCGGTAAGCCGGGCGAAGTCTGACTGCGGGTTAGTGTAATCTTCGTTCCACGCCACGCCCGAGGTGTGGGTGATGAGCTGTTTTAGCGTTACGCCCTCCCAGGCGGTGCCTTTTAAATCCGGTTCGTACTGGGTGATGAGGTCGTCCAGTGAGTGGATTTTACCCTCTTTTATCGCAACGCCCACCAGCGCGGAAACCACCGATTTGCCCACGGAACGCGACGTCCAGAGCGTTGTGTTGGTATTGCCTTCTCCCAGGTATTTATAGGCCACTTTGCCATTTTTAAGCACCAGCATGCCGCTGACGTTCTGGCGTTTCAGGTAATCCTGAAGATTGTAAATCTTACCCTTCACCTGATAGCGGGCATCGGTGAGCGGTTTTTCTGCGGGCAGCAGCGGCGTTGCGTTGCCGTGGCGGAACACATCGCCCGCGTAGTTGCGGTAGTCATTGCGAAAGCCCACCACGCGATCGGCCTGGCTCCAGGTGAGCATGGTATGTGCGTCCGGGAGTCTGGCATCGAAAGGCGCCGGACAGGTCGTGAGGTCGGTACCGTTGCAGGCCGCCATGACGGCGGGTGAGAGCAGGCTGCTGACAACCAGCGCCGCGAGCAGCGTGCGGTTTGTTTTGATTTTCATATTTATCTCGTTTGGCTCAGGAAGGACTTCAGTTTAAGAACCTGCGGCCTATAATAAAAAACGCGTTATGGGGGAAAATCCCCCGGAAAAATCGCGTGGAGAATGACGTGGCATCCCTGATCTATTCCTTTGCCCAACTTGAGGCGTTCACCGCCGTCGCTGAGCACGGCAGCCTGATGAAGGCGGCCAGTAAACTCGGCAAAGATCGTACAACCTTGCGGGATCTGATCGATTTTCTTGAGGATGGGCTGGGCTACGCGCTGTTCCTGAGGGAGGGGCGCAGCCTGCGCCTGACGCCGGAGGGGGAGCAGCTTCAGCGGCAGGCGCACCTGCTGATGCGGCAGGTCAAAGCATTTGAGGCGTTTGCCCGATCGGTGCCCGACAGCGCCACGCAGGACATTGCCCTCGTTTACGATCCGTTCACCCCCAGAGCTTTTTTACAGGCGCTGATTGCCACACTGGCGGCGAAAAAGATCCGCCTGAGCCTGACCAGCGCATCGCGCGATGAGGCGGAAGCCATGCTGGCGAACGGTCAGGCCGATCTGGGGATCTGCCAGGCGCGCAACCGCAGCGTGGGCAATGAGATGGAGTGGCGGGCGCTGGGGGCGATCGAAATGGATTTTTACGCCGCAACGGCGCTTTTTGCGGAGGTTGCGTCGCCGGTGTCGCTGCTCGATCTCTCTCTGGTTCCGCAGGTGATTATGCATGCCGCGTCAGATGAGCCGGTTGCCCGTCGCCTGCAAATTTCAGGGCACACGCTTTTCACTAACGAACTGGAGATGCTGCGCGGCCTGCTGGAGAAAGAGTGCGGCTGGGGATTTTTGCCGACGCATCTTCAGGCGGCGCGATGGCAAAACGTAAAAAGGCTGCACACCGAAGTGGGCAGCCAGGGGATCGGTCAAACGATGGTGACGATCTGGAAACCGGGCAGCGACAAGCGCGGGTTAATTAATGAAACGCTGTCGCTGCTGCCATCATTGTGGAAAGACTCAGCGCTGTGAACAGCCTTTGCACTGCTTGTTCTGGATCTGCTGGAAGAAATCGTTGCCTTTGTCATCCACCAGGATAAAGGCCGGGAAGTTCTCCACTTCAATTTTCCAGATCGCTTCCATACCCAGCTCCGGATAAGCGACGCACTCCAGGCTCTTGATGCTGTTTTGCGCCAGCACCGCTGCCGGGCCGCCGATGCTGCCGAGGTAGAAGCCGCCGTGCTTATGGCAGGCGTCCGTCACCTGCTGGCTGCGGTTACCTTTTGCCAGCATGATCATGCTCGCGCCGTGGGATTGCAGTAAGTCCACATAGGAGTCCATACGTCCCGCAGTGGTCGGGCCGAGTGAGCCAGACGCGTAACCTTCTGGCGTTTTGGCCGGGCCTGCATAGTAAATCGGGTGATCTTTGACGTACTGCGGCAGTTCTTCCCCGTTGTCGAGCAGCTCTTTCAGCTTCGCATGGGCGATGTCGCGCGCCACAATAATGGTGCCATTCAGCGACAGGCGGGTGGAGACCGGGTGCGCGGAAAGCTGCGCCAGAATATCGGGCATCGGCTTGTTCAGATCAATGCTTACTACGTCGCCTTCTCCCTGCTGGCGCAGGGATTCAGGAATATACTGGCCCGGATTGTGCTCCAGCTTCTCAATCCAGATCCCGTTGCGGTTGATTTTCGCTTTGATATTACGGTCAGCGGAGCAGGAGACGCCCATGCCGATTGGACAGGAGGCACCGTGGCGCGGCAGACGGATCACGCGAATATCGTGCGCGAAGTATTTCCCGCCAAACTGTGCGCCAAGGCCGAGGTTTTGCGCTTCCTGAAGCAGTTCCTGCTCGAGCTGGACGTCGCGGAACGCCTGGCCGTGCGCGTTGCCTTCGGTTGGCAGGCTATCGTAGTAGCGCGCAGAGGCGAGCTTGACGGTTTTCAGCGTGGCTTCCGCTGAGGTGCCGCCGATAACGAAGGCGATATGGTAAGGCGGGCAGGCCGCGGTGCCGAGGGTCCGCATCTTCTCAACCAGATAATTTTTCAGCTTCGCCGGGGTGATCAGCGCTTTGGTTTCCTGATACAGATAGGTTTTGTTGGCGGAACCGCCGCCTTTCGCCATGCAGAGGAATTTGTACTCGTCACCATCCACGCTGTAGAGGTCGATCTGCGCGGGCAGGTTGGTGCCAGTATTCACCTCTTTATACATATCCAGCGCCGCATTCTGCGAGTAGCGCAGGTTGTCTTCAATATAGGTGTTATACACGCCCTGGCTCAGCGCTGCTTCGTCACCGCCGCCGGTCCAGACGCGCTGGCCTTTCTTACCCATAATAATCGCCGTGCCGGTATCCTGACAGGTGGGCAGCACGCCTTTCGCCGCAATCTCGGAGTTGCGCAGGAATTGCAGGGCAACGTACTTATCGTTCTCGCTGGCTTCCGGGTCGCTCAGAATAGCCGCAACCTGCTTCTGGTGAGAGGTGCGCAGCATAAACGCTGCGTCGTGGAAGGCCTGCTGGGCCAGCAGGGTCAACGCCTCTGGCTCGACTTTCAGCACTTCCTGACCGTCGAACTCGGCAACGGAAACGTGCTCTTTGGTCAGCAGATAATATTCGGTGTCGTCATGCGCGAGTGGGAAGGGGTTCTGGTAGATAAAGGGTTTGTTTGACATAGCTTGCTCCACAAAAATTTAACCGCCGGAGGAAATGTCCGGCGGTCAGAAATCAGAACATCATGGACATCCACGGGTAACCAATCAGCAGCAGAGCTGCCAGGAAAATGGCACCGAAGATGGTGCCGAGGCGCCAGTAGTCTTTGGTTGGCAGGTAGCCGCTACCGTAGTAAATCGGGCTTGGGCCAGTACCGTACGGGGTGATGATCCCCATCACGCCCAGCGAGGTCACCATCAGCAGGACGAACACTTCCATATTCATGCCCGGAATGGTGGAGGCGATGGTCAGCATCGCAGGCAGCAGCGCCGTGGTGTGCGCGGTGGTGCTGGCGAACAGGTAGTGCAGCAGGTAGAACGCCAGCAGCAGGACGATGGTGGCGACACCCGGCGAGATACCGCTCATTAGCAGGCCGCCTTCTTTACCCAGCCAGCTGATAAAGCCGGTGGAGGAGAGACCATCCGCAAGCGCCACCAGGGTGGCGAACCAGACGAAGGTATTCCACGCGGCTTTGTTGCCGGTGATGTCGTTCCACTCCAGCACGCCGGTCCACAGCATCAGGCCAACGATCAGCAGGGCAGCCATGGCCGGTTCAATCCACGCCGCGGCGAAGATCCACATCAGCAGCGCGCAGCACACGAATACCAGCAGCAGGATCTCATTGCGCGACAGTTTGCCCAGTTTTTCCAGTTCGCGGGTCGCCCACAGTGGTACTTCATTGTTTACCTTCACTTCTGGCGGGTAGAACCAGTAGGCCAGCAGCGGCATGGTCAGGATCAGCAGGATACCCAGCGGCAGGAAGGCGAGGAACCAGGTCCCCCAGGAGATATCAATTCCAACGGTGCTTTTCACCAGCGCCAGTGCCAGCAGGTTAGGTGCCAGAGCGGAAAGGAACATCGAGCTGGTGATACAAGCCGCGGTGATTGCCACCCACATCAGATAGGAACCGATTTTGCGCGCGCTTGGGTCGTTGGGTTTTGAACCGTACAACGGCGGCAGGTTAGCGATAATCGGGTAGATGGTCCCACCGCTGCGCGCGGTATTGGACGGGGTGAACGGGGCCAGCAGCAGGTCCGCGAAGGTAATGGCGTAACCGAGCGTCAGGCTGCGACGGCCCAGGTACTTCACCAGAATCAGCGCCAGACGGCGGCCGAAGCGGGTTTTGTCGTAGCCTGCGGCAAACATAAAGGCACCGAAAATCAGCCAGACGGTGGAGTTACCAAACCCGCTCACCGCCCATTTAAAGGAGGCGCCCGCCAGCTTGAATTTCGGGTCAGCCAGCTGTTCGGGGCTAAAGAGCACCCACTGGCTGCACAGCGCAATCGCCACCACGCCGGTGAGGCCGATTACGGCGCCCGGCAGAGGTTCGAAAATCAACCCGACGATGACGCCAACAAAGATGGCGAAGTAGTGCCACGCATAAGGCGGCAGACCTTCCGGAACGGGGACAAACAACAGCAGGACGGCGACAATGACGGGCAGGGCCATCATCAGCAGGCGTTTTGCTGTTCCATTTGATGCCAGATTCGCCGCAGGAGGCGTTACAGCAGTTTTTGTTTTCATAGTTTCACGTCTTAAGTTGTCAAAAATTCGTCGTACAGCGAAAACACAAATTCGATTGCTTTATTCGTTTTGCTTTTTTTAGTTATTTAAGGTGCGTTTTTGTGTTTTCAGTAATAGCGATTTAACGCATTTTTGTTTGCGCTAAATAAAAAATGATGATGTTTTTATATTGCGCCTTTGGATGCCATTACTATTGATCGCGATCAAAAAAACAGAATTGAGGACGTAATTTTATACTTTTTATAATAACCACTCTGAGTAGTGTGGTTATTCGCTATTTTTAAGCATTTTATTTATCAATTTTATAACATTATTAATTTGGGACGTGTTTTATGTTTTGATTTTAAAGGATTTTTGATGTGTATGGTGTATTGGTTTTACCATTGTTGATTTAACTTTTTTTAAATTAATGTGAACGTATAAAACATTCACGCTAACACCAATGTGTTATTAATGTTATCGCAGGGATTAAATAGTTTATTAACTAACGTAATGGCTTTAGAAACTAAAAAAAGCTTTATATTAATGTCATGACATCGGCGAAAACACAAATAAAAAATCCATACCGATAACGAATTCTTAATTTTTAAAGTTTGGAGTTTCTATTATGAGCACTAACGAACGTATTTTAAGCCCCTTCACATTACCGAATGGTACTGAACTGAAAAACCGTTTGTTAATGGCCCCGATGACAACCTGTACGGGGTATTTCGATGGCACCGTGACCAGCGAGCTGGTGGAGTACTACCGCGCCCGCGCTGGCAGCATCGGCACCATTATCGTTGAATGCTGTTTTGTTGACGATCTCGGCCTTGCGTTCCCGGGCGCAATTGGTATTGATAACGACGAAAAAATCGCCGGACTGGCAAAAATCGCTGACGCCATTAAGTCCAAAGGTTCCAAAGCCCTTCTGCAAATTTACCACGGCGGCCGTATGGTCGACCCAAAACTGATCGGCGGCCGCACGCCGGTTGGCCCAAGCGCGGTTGCCGCGCCGCGTGACGGTGCCGCGACGCCGGTTGCTCTGACTTCAGAAGAAGTGGAAGGCATGATCGGCAAGTTCGGCGAAGCCGTACGCCGCGCAATTCAGGCCGGCTTCGATGGCGTCGAAATCCACGGGGCGAATACCTATCTGATCCAGCAGTTCTACTCCCCGAACTCTAATCAGCGCGACGACGAGTGGGGTGGCAGCCGCGATAACCGCGCGAAATTCCCGCTGGCGGTGCTGGACATTACCCACAAGATGGTGCGCCAGTATGCGGACGACGCGTTCATCGTTGGCTACCGCTTCTCACCGGAAGAGCTGGAAGTCCCCGGCATTCGCTTCGAAGACACCCTGTATCTGCTGGAAAAACTGGCCGCTCGTGGGGTGGATTATCTGCACTTCTCCCTTGGCGCCGCCCTGCGTCCTTCTATCGTCGATACTCAGGACCCGACGCCACTTATCGAAAAATACTGCGCCATGCGCTCTGACACGCTGGCGCAGGTACCGGTGATGGGCGTTGGCGGCGTGGTGAATGCCACGGATGTGAATGAAGCGCTGGATCACGGTTACGACCTGATTGCCGTTGGCCGCGCCACCATCGCCTATCCGGACTGGACCGATCGCATCGCGGCGGGCGAAAGCCTGGAGCTGTTTATGGACAGTACCCGACGCGAAGAACTGAGCATCCCGGAACCGCTGTGGCGCTTCTCGCTGGTGGAAGCGATGATCCGCGACATGAGCATGGGCGAATCTAAATTCAAACCGGGCACCTTTATTGAAAAAGTGCAGGACGATGCTAACGAACTGGTGATTAACGTCAGCCTCGAAACCGACCGCATCGCCGATATCGAACTGGCCTCCGGCCCGAGTGAAGACGTCGAGTTTGTCACCAGCTTCGAAGAGATCCGTACCCGAATTCTGGATGCCAATACCCCGCACGTGGATGCTATCACCGGCGCAACCAGCCAGAGCGAGGCGGTGAAAAAAGCGGTCTCGAAGGCGATGCTGAAATCCAGCAAAGCGCTGGCGGCAGAAGAGGGCGCTGACCCGAATGAGACTAAAAGCGTGGACGTGGTGGTGGTCGGCAGCGGCGGTGCCGGTCTGGCGGCGGCGATTCAGGCGCATGACGAAGGCGCGAGCGTGCTGATCGTTGAGAAAATGCCGACTATTGGCGGGAACACCATTAAAGCCTCTGCCGGTATGAACGCGGCTGAGACCCGCTTCCAGCGCGTGAAGGGCATTCAGGACAGCAAAGAGCTGTTCTACCAGGAAAGCCTGAAAGGCGGTGGCAATAAGAACAACCCTGAACTGCTGCGTCGCTTTGTCGAGAACGCGCCGGAGGCCATCGAATGGCTGGCAACGCGCGGCATTATGCTCAACGACATCACCACCACCGGCGGGATGAGCATCGACCGTACGCACCGTCCGAAAGATGGTTCCGCGGTGGGCGGATATCTGATTAGCGGCCTGGTGCGCAATGTCAACAAACGCAACATCGAGGTGATGCTGGATACCTCCGTGAGCGACATCATCTTCGAAAACGGCGAAGTGACCGGCGTGCGTCTGACCACCGAAGAGAACGAAACCCTCACCGTGGCAACTAAAAGCGTAATTGTCGCGACGGGCGGCTTCAGCGCCAACAGCCAGATGGTGGTGAAATACCGTCCGGACCTGGAAGGGTTCGTGACGACTAACCACAAAGGCGCAACCGGCGGCGGTATCGCACTGCTGGAGCGTATTGGCGCAGGCACCGTCGATATGGGCGAAATCCAGATCCACCCAACCGTTGAGCAGAAAACGTCGTACCTGATTTCCGAATCCATCCGCGGCGGCGGGGCGATTCTGGTAAACCAGCAGGGCAACCGCTTCTATAACGAAATGTCGACCCGCGACAAAGTCTCGGCGCAAATCATCGCGCTGCCGGAGAAATACGCTTACATCGTCTTTGACGAGCATGTTCGCGCTAAAAACAAAGCCGCGGATGAGTACATCGCGAAAGGGTTTGTCACCAGTGCCAGCTCGCCAAAAGCCCTGGCGGAAGCGCTGGGGATGGATCACCACCAGTTCCTGGCAACGCTGGAACGCTACAACGGCTTTGTGGAAAAACAGCATGACGATGATTTTGGCCGCACCACCGCGCTGCGTGCGCCTATCAACGAAGGGCCGTTCTATGCCATTCAGATTGCGCCGGGCGTGCACCACACCATGGGCGGTGTGACCATCAATACAGAAACCTGCGTGCTGGACAGCAACCACAACGTATTACCGGGAGCGTTTGCTGCGGGTGAGGTTGTCGGGGGTATCCACGGCGGTAACCGCATCGGTGGTAATGCGGTGGCAGATATCATTATTTTTGGTACGCTTGCCGGACATCAGGCGGCTATGCGTTCGAAAACACGGTAAGGCTCCTGTTTCCCCGGCGGCGCGGTGCTTGCCGGGGCTACATCTGAGGACTTATGCAATGCCTGATAGCCATCGCGTTTACAGTTACAACGCCGTTCTGATGGGCTCGCCCATCCTCCTGAAACTCTTCTCCCATGACGAAGCCCTCGCGTCCCGCGTGTTTCGCCTGATCAAACAGTACGAAGATCTCCTCACCGTCAACCGTGCGGATTCGCAGGTGATGGATGTCAACCATGCTGCCGGTCAGCATCCGGTTGTCGTCAGTCGCCCGGTGTTTGACCTGATCCGCTGCGCGAAAGCGGCCAGCCTGCCTACAGACAGTGCGTTCAACCTGGCGATAGGTCCGCTGGTCAAACGCTGGAAAATTGGCTTTAAGGGGGACGCTGTACCGCCCGCGGACGAGATCGCCGCCTTGCTGAGTATCACGGATCCTGCGAACGTGGTACTGGATGACGCCAACAGCAGCGTGTTTCTTACACGCCAGGGAATGGAGATCGATCTGGGGGCTATCGCCAAAGGTTATATCGCCGACAGGGTGCGGGATTACTTGCATAAAGAGGGCGCCGAACTCGGGTTGATCAACCTTGGCGGCAACGTCCAGACGTTAGGCTCGCCGGAGGACGGCTGGCACGTCGGGCTGAAAAAACCGTTCGCTGGTGACGCGCTGATTGGCGCCATAACGGTAGAAAACCGGTCGGTTGTGACGTCAGGCACCTATGAGCGCTACTTCGAGCAGAACGGCAAACGTTATCATCACATACTTGACCCGCGTACCGGCTACCCGCTGGATAACGAACTGGACAGCGTGACGATTATTTCGCAAGACTCCCTCGACGGCGATATCTGGACCACGCTGATCTACGGCATGGGCGTGGAGCAGGGCTGCGCCGCGCTGCGTTCGCGCCCCGATATTGAAGCCATTTTTGTCACCAAAACAAAAGAAGTGGTGATCTCCTCGATGCACCACTTCCGTTTTACCCTTCTGGACGACAGCTACCGAATTACTGGCAGTACTGTTTGAGCAGGCCGACCTGTTCCGGCTGCAAACGATAGCGATATACCGGTCGACCGGTGGCACCGTAGTGAATGCTGGTGAACAGGATATTGATTTGCGCCAGCCAGATCAGGTATTTGCGGCAGGAGACGCGGGAAATGTTGACCGCATTCGCCAGATCGTCGGTGGAAAATTCTATCTCCGGATGGCTGTCGATCCACTGG
Source organism: Enterobacter cloacae complex sp. I1M (assembly GCF_014982425.1). Classification (NCBI taxonomy): domain Bacteria; kingdom Pseudomonadati; phylum Pseudomonadota; class Gammaproteobacteria; order Enterobacterales; family Enterobacteriaceae; genus Enterobacter; species Enterobacter cloacae complex sp. I1M. The sequence goes on from NZ_JADCLG010000024.1 coordinate 72,436, forward strand.
CAAATGGTGCGCAGCGTCTGCGGCGTTAAGCCTTTCGGTAATTTTTTGCTGTCGGCCAGCTCCGGCGCGCCGCCGTGGATCAGCCTGTCGACGTCGGCCTGTTCATAATACTGATGCGAGCCCATCAGACTGCGCTTTGCCTTCCAGCCGTTCAGCGCCTCTTCAAAACGCGGGAACTGGAACGGTTTAATCAGGTAATCCACCACGCCATAGTGCATCGACGTCTGGATCGTTGCGGCGTCGGAGGCTGACGAAATCATGATAACGTCAATCGGGCGGCCCGATGCCCGGATGATGGGCAATAGATCCAGCCCGTTATCCTGCTGCATATAGACATCCAGCAGCACCAGATCGATCGGCTGGCCTGGGTTTGCGATCAATGCTTCGGCCTGGTTGAGCGTGGAAGCGACGCCGCAGCAGTTAAAACCCTCAACGCGGTTAACATACAGACGGTTGAGGTCGGCTACCATGGCGTCATCATCGACAATTAATACATTTATCACGCGATATTCCTCTCGCTATCCCAGGGGATCTGAACAAAAAATTGGGTAAATACGCCAGGCTCCGACTCGACGGTAATATCTCCGCCCAGGTTCTGGATCTGCTGACGTGCAAGGAACAGCCCAACGCCACGGTTTTCACCTTTTGTTGAGTAGCCCTTTGTAAAAATAGCCTCCAGCCGCTCGGGATCAATGCCGGGACCGTCATCGCTGACCTCACCGCTCAGCCAGCCGTTCTGATAATGCAGCAGCAGGCCGATCTCGCCTTCCGGCTGACCTTCCATCGCATCCAGGGCATTTTCGATTAAATTGCCCAGCACGGTGATCAGAACCGCAACCTGCTCTTCATTGCTGGTGTCAGGAAGCTGACTCTCCTCGGCCAGCGTCAGGGTCACTCCCGCCTCTTTGGCGCGGTTGATTTTACCCAGCAGGAAACCCGCAATGACCGGCGATTTAACCTTGCGCTGTATCGCGCCGATATCCGTCTGATAATTCTGTGCGGTCTGGATGATGTACTCTTCCAGCTTATCGTAGCGCTTCATGTGCAGCAGGCCGAGGATCACGTGCAGCTTGTTCATAAACTCATGCGTATGTGAGCGCAGGGCATCAACATAGTTGACCATACCATCGATACGCTGCATTAACTGGCTGATTTCGGTCTTATCGCGGAAGGTGCTGATTGCCCCGATGACCTGATTCTGGCTTTTCACGGGGACCATGTTGCACAGCAGTAGCCGTCCGTTACAGCCGATCTCCTGATCCTGGCGAGCAATGCCGGTTTTCGCCACTTCCCTAAGGCTGGCCAGCAGTGGTTCGCCGCTGCTCTCGGAGTGCTCACCCGAGCTCAGGAGCAAAATTTCTCTGGCGGTGTGGTTAATCATCGTCACGCGCCCGTGCATATCAACAGCCATCACGCCTTCGCGCAGGGACTGCAACATGGCCTGGCGCTGCTCAAAGAGGGCGGAGATCTCGTAAGGCTCAAGCCCGAAGAGAATACGTTTCAGAACCCGGACCAGACCCCATATCGCCACTGAGCTCATCAGAACGCTGAATAAGATGGTCCACACGGCATTGAGCCGACCGCGGGCAATCTGATCTTCAACTTTATTCAGCGAAATACCCACCACGACCACGCCGATCTGGTTGTGCCGATCGTCATAAACGGGCGTAAAGACGCGCAGTGCTTCCGCGAGCGCGCCGCGGTTCACGGAGACATTCTCTTTCCCTTCGAGGGCGGGCGTCAGATCGTCGCCAATAAAATGCAAACCTAACAGCGCTTCGTTTGGATGGGAATAGCGGATCCCACGCAAGTCGGTAACCACGGTAAACAGCAGGTCGTTGCGCTTCGTCACCGCCTGGGCAATCGGCTGGATGATGCCAGCCTGCGGCGATTCCATCAGGCCACGCTTGATCTCCGGGCTGTCGGCCAGCGTTCGGGCGATACCCAGCGCGGTATCTTTCACGTCATCGCGCGTGGCACGGGTGATCTGCACAGAGTACAGCGCGAAGACCACCAGCAGCACAGAGCCGATAATGGCGCACACCATCAGCGTAACCAGCGTATTCAGCTTCATAGGGCGCTTGCGCGTCGGGGGGAAGGGCTGCAAATCGCTCATTAACACTCCGCGATGAAAAAGAAAGGGCTAATTATCGCTGATGACGGGCATTTCATAAAGCCATGTAAAGAGAGGCGTTTCGTGAGCCTTCTCTCATGTGACCTGTATAAAACACTTTATAGTGTGGGGGTACTCATAATAAGGAGGCAGTTTATGAGCATTATGCTTACCGGTACGGCCAGGGAAAGACGGCACGCCAGCACGATGAACATCGACAGATTATCTACGCTGGATATGCTTAATGTCATACATCAGGATGACGCACAAATCTCTTCTGCACTTACCCCTCACTTAAGTATGCTGGCTCGCGTGGTGGATAACGCGGCGGCGACGCTTAGTCACGGCGGACGTCTGGTGCTGATCGGCGCAGGCGCGTCCGGAGGCGTGGCGAAGCAGGCGGCAGAAGCGTTCGCGCCGGGAAAACATCCGGTCATTGCGATGACAGCAGGCGATAACGCCGGAAGCTACGCGCGCGGCGTTGCAGACCTTCAGACGATAAAATTCGGCGAGCACGACATGATGCTGGCGCTGTCCGTCAGCGGCAAAACGCCATGGGTTTGGGGCGCGATGCGTCATGCGTGGTCTCTGGGCTCAACGGTCGCGCTCATTACGGAGGATGCGCAAAGTGAAGCGGCGCAGCTGGCGAGCATGGTTATTGCCCCCGATCTGGGCGCGGATGTGGTTGCCGGGTATACCAACGCCAAAGCGGGCATTGCGCAAAGCATGATAATGCATATGGTCACCACCGGTCTGGCGATACGGACAGGACGGGTGTACAGCAACCTGCGTGTTGATCTGGAGGCAAGCAATACCAGATGGGCCGAGCGACAAATTGCCATTGTAATGGAAGCGGGGGGATGCTCCCGGGCGCAGGCGAAGGCGGCGCTGGAAAGCTGTAACCATCAGTGTAAAACGGCGGTGCTAATGGTGCTGACGGGTATGGATGCCTGGAAAGCACATGAATTACTGGCGCAGAATAACGGGTTTGTTCGCCTGGCCTTGCAGGAAGCGCCGTAATATTTCAGCGTCAAATAAAAAAAGCCCGCGTTGCGGGCTTTGCTATTTATGGGGATCAGAACTGGTAGATCATACCGATGCCAACGATGTCATCGGTTGCAATACCGTTGTCATTGTAGAAGGCATCATCTTCGTCCAGCAGGTTGATTTTATAATCAACGTAGGTGGAGAAGTTCTTGTTGAAGCTGTAGGTCATGCCCACGTCGATGTAGTTAACCAGATCCTGGTCTACATAGTCATAACCATTGCCTGGATGATAATCGTTACCACCCAAATCGATGCCTTTTGAATAGACCCACGCCAGGGATGGACGCAGACCGAAGTCAAACTGGTACTGCGCTACGGCTTCAAAGTTCTGAGTTTTGTTGGCGATGCCATCGTTGCCGTACGGAGTCATGTTGCGGGTTTCCGCATACATCATTGCCAGGTAGACATCATTCGCATCGTATTTTGCACCGATTGTCCACGCTTCCGCACGTTCACCGCCAGCATATTTGCTGAAGCGATTATAGGTACCTGCGCCGTAAGCAACCTGGTCGTTGGTACGGTCAGACGATGAATAAGCGGCACCCAGCGACAGACCGAAATCGAAGTCATAGGTAGTTGACATACCGAAGCCGTCGCCGTTCTGGAAACGAACATCATCATGGCCGTTTTTGGTGCCTTCCTGATTTTCGTTTGCGTTAGCGCCTTCATTAGCACCCTGATATTGCAGTGCAAAGTTCAGGCCGTTAACCAGACCGAAGAAGTCATTATTACGGTAGGTCGCCACACCGTTAGTACGGCCAACCATATAGTTGTCGGTCCAGGTATAGGAGTCGCCACCAAATACTGGCAGCATATCGGTCCAGGCTTCAACGTCATACACGACGCCGTAATTACGGCCGTAATCGAATGAGCCATATTCGCCGTATTTCAGGCCAGCAAAGGCCAGACGGTTAAAAGAGGTGTCGCCTGCGCCTTCGGTATCGTTAGCGTAGGTTTTATATTCCCACTGGCCGTAACCAATAAGATCGTTATTAATTTGTGTTTCGCCTTTGAAACCAATCTGGACATAGGTTTCATCGCCGTCGTCGCCTGGGTTGTCGGAGAAGGTATGACGTGCATCAACTTTACCGTACAGGTCAACTTTGTTGCCGTCTTTGTTATACATTTCCGCCGCATTTGCTGCGCCAGCCATTAATAACGCGGGTACGAGAATTGCCAGAACTTTTCTTTTCATTATATATTCCCTTTAAATATAAATTGTCTGAATATATGTAATTACCCTCCGTAACTACATGGCTGATACTATTCTATGGATTATTATTTAGGTTCAAAAATAAAGGTAATTAAACTGGTAAAAATATTACAAAATATTTCTTTTTATCTCTTTATTTTTCGCGTGAATTAATTCATTGAAAATATAGCGGGTAATTATTATTAAGTATTTCGAAATTCTATTTATTAAGGGTTTTGATTCGGGTGTATTATAATTCACTCTCTTTTGAGCAACAGGATGGGATGATGGAACTTGCGCAGTGGCAGCACCGTTTTGAGCGCTGGCTCGACGAAAATCATTTTACTGATGATGCGGCGCACGATATCGCCCATTTTCGCCGCGTCTGGATGACGGCGCAGACCATTATGGCTGACGGGGATTGCGATCCGCTGGTTGTGCTGACCGCATGCTACTTCCATGACATTGTCAGCCTGCCGAAAAATCACCCGCAGCGTAGTCACTCCTCGCGGCTGGCAGCGCGAGAAACGCGCCAGATCCTGAGCCGCGATTTTCCTGATTTTCCGCCCGATCGGTATGCGGCCGTTGAGCATGCCATTGAAGCGCACAGCTTCAGTGCCGGTATCGCGCCGCAAAGCCCGGAGGCCAAAACGGTCCAGGATGCCGACCGGCTGGAGGCGTTAGGCGCCATCGGCCTTGCGCGCGTCTTTGCCGTGTCCGGTGCGCTGGGCACCGCGTTGTTTGATGCCGACGACCCGTTTGCCGGGGCGCGTGCGCTGGATGATAAAGCTTTCGCGCTCGATCACTTTCAGACTAAACTCCTGCGCCTGCCGGACACCATGCAAACCGCACGGGGACGCGAACTTGCGCGTCACAATGCCGATTTTCTGATCCAGTTTATGGCGAAGCTGAGTGCCGAATTACAGGGCGATTACCTCGGAACCGACAGCCAGATATTGACCCATTTCCGTCGCAGTGTGCGATCCTGAACTGTGGTACTCTGTTTTCTGTCTTTATTGTCCGGTTAAGAGAATGCAGGAAAATCGATCAGTGACTGTGCCCGCGCCTGAGCGGGTTGAGAAATCAACGGCAGCCGTGCAGGCACTCCTGCGTCAGCTGCTGGAAATGTATGATGCTAAAACGCTGGCAAACCAGCTGGTGGCACATGGCGAGAGCCACTGGAGCCCGGCAATACTCAAGCGGCTGCTGATAAGCGACAGGGCAGGGCACCGCCTGAGCGACGGCGAGTTCTGTTATCTGCGTAACCTGCTGCCGCACCCGCCTGCTGCGCATCCGAATTATGCCTTTCGCTTTATCGATCTCTTTGCCGGTATTGGCGGCATTCGCCATGGCTTTGAAGCTATTGGCGGGCAGTGCGTGTTCACCAGTGAATGGAACAAACATGCCGTCCGCACCTATAAGGCGAACTGGTACTGCGACCCCGACGAGCACCAGTTCAATGCCGACATCCGCGACGTCACCCTGAGCCACAAAACCGGCGTCAGCGACGAAGAAGCCGCTGAGCATATTCGCAACACCCTTCCGGCGCACGATGTGCTGCTGGCAGGCTTTCCGTGTCAGCCGTTCTCACTGGCTGGCGTGTCGAAAAAGAACGCGCTGGGACGTGCGCACGGCTTTGCCTGTGATACGCAGGGCACACTGTTCTTTGATGTTGCCCGGATTATTGAAGCCCGCCGCCCGGCAATTTTTGTGCTGGAGAACGTCAAGAATTTAAAGAGTCATGACGGCGGCAAAACCTTCCGCATTGTCATGCAAACGCTGGATGAACTGGGTTACGACGTGGCGGATGCAGAGGATATGGGGCCGGACGATCCGAAAATTATCGACGGCAAACACTTCCTGCCACAGCACCGCGAACGCATCGTGCTGGTGGGATTCCGCCGCGATCTCAATCTGAAAGGCGATTTTACGCTGCGCGATTTGCCCTCGCTGTATCCGGCGCGCCGTCCGACAGTGGCCGATCTGCTGGAGCCCGCCGTCGATGCGAAATTCATTCTGACGCCAGTGCTGTGGAAATACCTCTATCGCTATGCCAAAAAGCATCAGGCCAAAGGCAATGGCTTTGGGTTTGGCATGGTCAATCCGCTTAATCCTGACAGCGTGACGCGTACGCTGTCGGCGCGCTATTACAAAGATGGCGCGGAAATTCTTATCGATCGGGGCTGGGATAAGGCGCTGGGCGAAAAAGATTTCGACGACCCTCAGAATCAACAGCACCGACCGCGGCGCTTAACGCCGCGCGAGTGCGCCCGCTTAATGGGCTTTGAGGCGCCGCAGGGCTACAGTTTTCGCATTCCGGTGTCGGATACACAAGCCTATCGTCAGTTTGGCAACTCGGTGGTGGTGCCAGCCTTTGCCGCCGTCGCAAAACTGCTGGCCTCACGAATCAGCAAGGCCGTTCAGCTTCGTCAGAGTGAGGCCGTCAATGGCGGACGTTCACAATAAGGCCACGCGGAGTAAAAACATGCGTGCCATCGGCACGCGTGATACCGCGATCGAAAAACGGATCGCTGGCCTCCTGACCTCCATCGGGTTTGAATTCAGGGTTCAGGATGCCACGCTTGCCGGGCGTCCTGATTTCGTGATCGATGCGTATCAATGCATCATCTTTACCCACGGCTGTTTCTGGCATCATCACGACTGCTATCTGTTTAAAGTCCCGGCGACACGCACCGACTTCTGGCTGGAGAAGATTGGCAGGAACGTCGAGCGTGATAAACGCGATGTTTCGCAGCTTTACGCCCAGGGCTGGCGGGTACTGATTGTCTGGGAGTGCGCACTGCGCGGAAGAATGAAGCTGAATGACGTGGAACTGACGGAGCGGCTGGAAGAGTGGATCTGCGGCGGCGGTCAGGCCGCGCAGATCGATACCCAGGGCATTCACCCGATCACGGTTTCTCCACCTCACACGCCGTGACAATCGGTTTCGCGGGCAGTAAATATTTACCCAGCGTGACCAGCACCACGGCAAAGACAATCACGCCCAGCGCCAGCCATTCAATCGTCGACAGCACTTCGCCCGCAAAACCGGTACCCAGCAGCACGGCAACCACCGGGTTAACGTAGGCGTAGCTGGTGGCAACCGCCGGTGAGACGTTGCGGATCAGGTACATATAGGCGTTGATGGCAATAATCGAGCCAAACAGGGCCAGATACCCGACGGCCAGGAAACCTGAGAGATCTGGCATTGCCGTCAGTTTTTCACCCGTCAACGCCGAGGCAATCAGCAGCACGATGCCTGCCGCGAGCATTTCAATGGCACCCGCCATCATCCCGGAGGGCAGCTCAATGCGGGAGCCGTAGACCGAGCCGAAGGCCCAGCTCATCGAGCCGATCATGATCATAACGGCAGCCCAGGGGTTTCCGCTCAGGTTACCGCCGCTGTTCAGCATGATAATACCTACAAGCCCAATCGCGATGCCCAGCCATTCGAGCTTACGGGTGCGGATCCCGAACAGACGACTAAAGCAGAGCGTAAACAGCGGCACGGTCGCGACGACCACGGCGGCGATGCCCGACGGCACGTTCTGGTGTTCGGCGACGGTTACTGCGCCATTGCCCACCGCCAGCAGCAGCAGGCCAATCAGGGCGGCGTTAAGCAAGGGACGCAGCGGCGGTAGCCTGTGACCGCGCAGCAATAAAAACGCCATCAGCAGCACGCCAGCCATAAGGAAACGAATACCGGCCATCATCAGCGGGGGCCAGCTTTCCACGCCAATACGAATGACAAAGTAGGTGGATCCCCAGATGATATACAGGGAAAAAAGTGCTCCAATGAGCGGTAATAAATGCCGAAAACGCATAGTCCCTCACGACGAAATAAAAAGTTCGCTCATAGTTAACGCCAAAACTATCGGGCTGGCGAGTGCTTTAATTGTGTTGTTAATGTGAAATTTTTGTTGACGTGAGGTGCCTGTTTCCGGGCGGTGAGTTTTGTTCCATACTATTCACTTAATTAGCAAAAAAAGAAGGATAGAGATTTTGGCAGGAAGTAGCTTATTAACATTACTGGACGATATCGCCACCTTGCTGGATGACATTTCAGTCATGGGGAAACTGGCAGCGAAAAAAACCGCCGGGGTACTGGGGGATGACTTGTCGCTTAACGCGCAGCAGGTCAGCGGCGTGCGGGCGAACCGTGAGCTGCCGGTGGTGTGGGGCGTAGCGAAAGGGTCCTTTATTAACAAGGTGATCCTTGTTCCGCTGGCGCTTCTCATTAGCGCCTTTATACCCTGGGCCATTACGCCATTGCTGATGATTGGCGGGGCGTTCCTGTGCTTCGAGGGTGCCGAAAAAGTGTTGCATATGTTTGCCGCACGCAAAGAGAAAGACACCCCGGAAATGCGCCAGCAGCGTCTGGAAGCGCTGGCCGCGCAGGATCCAAAAACGTTCGAGCGCGATAAGGTCAAAGGTGCGATCCGTACTGACTTCATCCTTTCGGCCGAGATTGTGGCGATTACGCTTGGGATCGTATCCGAAGCACCGCTGATGAATCAGGTCATGGTGCTTTCGTTGATTGCCATTCTTGTAACGGTTGGGGTGTATGGGCTGGTCGGTCTGATCGTCAAGCTGGATGATATCGGCTTCTGGCTGGAAAAAAAATCCAGCGCCATTGCCCGCGTTATCGGCAAAAGCCTGCTGGTGCTGGCGCCGTGGCTGATGAAAAGTTTGTCGATAGTGGGAACTCTGGCGATGTTCCTGGTCGGCGGCGGTATTATCGTGCACGGCGTTGCTTCGCTGCATCATGCAATTGAACATCTGGCGTCGGGACATGGTTCGGTGATCGCCGCCATTCTGCCGACGCTGCTTAACCTTGTGTTGGGCTTTATCGTAGGTGTCATTGTGGTGGCAGTGGTCAAGCTGGTAGAAAAAGTACGCGGAAAATCGCATTAATTTTTGCTGACTCCGGATGCAAAAAGACCATTCCTCGTCTAAATTGAAAACGTTTCACCCTGATACAGGAGGCAGGTATGGTCTTTTTGGTCAGTGATGAAGTTAAGCCAAAGAATGGTGGTCCATGCATGATTGTCACCGGTTATTCCAGTGGAATGGTGGAGTGTCGGTGGCATGACGGATACGGCATTAAGCGGGAGGCTTTTCGTGAAGATGAGCTTCAGCCTGGTGATAAAAGGCAAAAACGCGATAAGGCTTAATCACACAACGCCCGGCCTTGCCGGGCGTTTTTACTGGCAGAAGACTTATCATATCGGATGGTGAGCGACACTCAGGGAGTGCGTGTGCAGCACAATACCTTTGTTGTAAAACAATCTTTTTTGCAGTGGCTGCATAAGCGTAGCAATCCCCGTTTGGTTGTTAACCTCTGTTTTATCGTTGTCCTGATCTTTTCCACCCTCCTGACCTGGCGCGAAGTTGTGGTACTGGAAGATGCCTATATCTCCAGTCAGCGTAACCATCTGGAAACGGTTGCCAGTGCGCTGGACAGACAACTCCAGTTCAGCGTCGATAAAATGCTGTTTTTTCGCCACAGCATGCGTGATGCGCTGGAAACGCCGCTGGCGTTTGGCGTGCTACATGATGCGGTAAAGCGTTTTGCCCGTTTGCGCACATCCCCCACCTGGCAAATTGAGGTTGATAAACAGCGCACATTGCCGATCAACGGTGTGTCGGATGCCTTCGTTGAAAAGACCACCCTTCTGAATCGCGATGATGAGTTTCTTGATAATGAACTGTCCGCCGCGCTTGAAGTGGGGTATTTATTGCGTCTGGCATCCAGTTCTTCCGGCAACGAAGAGCGCGTGATTTATGTCTCTCGCGCCGGATTCTTTCTGGAAACGGATACGCCGGAAAATGCCAGCGATATCGTGCAGCGTTACTACCATCTGGTCACTCAGCCCTGGTTTACCCAACAGTCCGAGCGTGAGAACCGTGCGCGTGCCGTGCGCTGGTTTATCTCGCCTCCTTCCTCCTTTGTGGGCAAAAAGCCGCTGATCACCGCCAGTGTGCCTGTTTATTACAATCACGTCTGGTATGGCGTGGTGGCGATGGATTTCACCTTTGCCACCCTGCGTTGTCTGCTGGTGGAGGCCATAGGCGATAACCCGGAAGGGGAATACCAGCTGTATGACAGTCGTCTCACCCTGCTTGCGACGTCTGGATCATCTGCTGCGGACGTTAATCATTTTGACGCGCCCGAACTAGCGCAGATAGCGCACGCAATAGAATCGGATTCCGAAGGCGGCATTCGCCTGGGGAGTCGTTTTGTCAGCTGGGAGCGTCTCGACCACTTTGATGGCATCGTCCTGCGCGTGCACACCCTGGAAGAAGGGGTGCGCGGCGATTTCGGCAGCATCAGTATTGTGCTGGCATTGCTTTGGGCGCTGTTCACCGCGATGCTGCTCATCTCATGGCTGGTGATCCGGCGCATGGTCAGTAATATGTATTCGTTGCAGAATTCGCTGCAATGGCAGGCCTGGCACGACCCTCTGACCCGGTTGAATAATCGTGGGTCGCTGTTTGAGCGGGCGAAAATACTGGCGAAGCAGTGTGAACAGCAGGCGCTGCCTTTCTCTGTCATCCAGATCGATCTTGACTGCTTTAAGAGCATTAATGACCGGTTCGGGCACCAGGCGGGTGATAAGGTGTTGTCCCATGCTGCGGGGCTGATTGCCAGTACCCTGCGCACTAAAGATATTGCCGGGCGCGTCGGCGGCGAAGAGTTCTGTGTGGTGCTGCCCGGCATGACGCTTGAAGAGGCGGCGGAAGTTGCAGAGCAGATCCGTGAGCGTATCGACAGCAAAGAGATCCTGATTAAGAAAAGTACTACCCTGCGCGTGAGCGCGTCGTTTGGCGTCTCTGGCGCGCAGGAGAAGGGCAATTATCACTTCGAAAATCTGCAATCCACCGCCGATGCGCGTCTGTATGAGGCGAAACAGCGCGGGCGTAACCGGGTCATCTGGCAGGATCACGTTAAAAAGTAATCAAGCCCCTCGCGCCAGCCGGCCGGTCCGGTGTGCTGAGTGCGATAAACCCGTGTGGGATCGTTGTTCTTAAGGCTGACCCCCTCCCGGTTGAAGCCTTTCACCACCACGGCGAAGGCTACGCTGTCCAGCAGAGGGGCATCATTGGGGCCGTCGCCCAGGCCCAGCGTTGTCGGGTCAATTCCGTCGTGCAGGCGATACTGTTCCACAAGCCAGTGCACCGCCACGTCTTTGCCACAGCTGGTGTCCAGAATATGCCAGAAGCGAGCACCCGGGACGATCTTCAGCCCCTGCCGGGCCAGTTCGGCTGCGAAGCGTTTCATTTGTTCATCACTGTCACGCCAGATCAGCGTCACGGAAGCCTCGTGTTTACGTGCAAGCGCCGCTCGGGGACGGCTTAGCCCGGTCCATTCGGCGACCACGCGCTCATCCACATCGTCGAAGGTGGTGAATTTCAGATGCATCTCCTGGCGTACCCGGGCAATAAACTGCCGGATATCGTCATGCTTCTTTTCTGAGATGAACCGTGCGGCGTTTTCCCACCGTACGTCAGGCTGAATCACCGCGCCGTTTTCCGCAATGTAGGGCATCCCGCCAAGGCCAAGTTCCTGCTGGATGTCACGCATTTCGGACGCGGTTTTGCTGCTGCACAGAATGACTGGTACCTGTTCATCCTGTAATCTCTTCAGCCAGGAAGCGGCAGGCTGCCAGTCGAGAGTGTGAAAATCCAGCAGCGTACCGTCGAGATCGGTAAAGACGAGCAGAGTCTCCTTTAGCGAAGGCATAACGTCTCCTGAATAATGATGTTCATCTAAGAAAAGTCTTAAAAAAACTCAGCATTGATGTCCCGTTGAAGTGGAAACGATCCCGATAAACCCACACGCGGCGCATGTTTATACTCATAACCAAAATTCACATGTATAAAATATAATATTCGCTAAGAGAATATATGCTTGTAAGACAAATCTGTTGGGGATAATGTCTTACCTGCATCAGATTTCCTGGTGTAACGAATTTATAAGTGCTTCTTGCATAAGCAAGTTTGATCCCGGTCATCCCCATGACCGGGATTTTTTTCGCCTTAGCGGTTCGTTTCCGAGACGCTAAAGTCATGGATATCCAGCTCGAATGCTTCAGCCAGTTCACGGTAGGTATGGTAATCACGACCATTGACCACGACACGGTCTGAATTATCCTCCGCGCGATGAACTTCGGACTCACTGATTTCATTAATGGCGGCAAGCAGGGCATCGACATCCACTTCCACCTCACGCTTAATGGTGTCGCTGTACTCTTTGTCAGTCTTCATGGCGGGCTCCTCATTTAACCGTCTCAACAGCTAAGTATAGACCGCACACAAAAACGCCATTCGCGTCAGGCGGCGATGCCAGCCAGGGTAATTTGTTCTACACTGGCTCAAAACCACAGGAGGAATGTATGAAGGTCAACGATCGGGTAACCGTCAAAACGGACGGTGGGCCGCGCCGCCCGGGCGTGGTGCTGGCAATAGAAGAGTTTAATGAAGGCACAATGTATCTGGTGTCGCTGGAAGATTACCCGCTCGGCATCTGGTTCTTCAACGAACTGGGGCACCCGGATGGGATCTTTGTGGAAACGGCGGAATAGGGCGGCGTCGGGGGCGTCTTCTCCCCGGCCCGGCTGCTGAAAAGCAAAATCTCTGGCCAGGCCAGAGATCAAGGTAGGGTACAACATGGCCGTGCAAATTAGCGCATATTAACGAAAATCCCATTCGTCACATTATCTGTCAGGCGTACGACATGGTATATCACTTGCTTATTATGCGTTTTAATTTTCCTTTTAATATTTCCTTTGTGTGACGATACTGTTTTTGCCTTGATATTCATCTGGTCTGAGATCTGAATTGTCCCTTGTCCAGCCATCCACATTCTTAGCATACTTGATTCAGTTCTGCTTAATGATAGAGTGGGTAAGTTAACCGCCCCTACATTCTTAACTTCTTTATTCAAATAATCGCCCAGAATGTCATCAAGCGACTCTGGTTTAATCGATTTCGAACTGATTAATAAGTTTTTACGCACCAACAAATACTCATCGAAATGAATATTGGCGATCGCCATAAAAACAATAAACAGGGTTCTGGGATGCTGATTAATGATCTGCTTAATGTGCTGACTGTTAGCGGGGTCGTGAATGAAACAGTCCTCATTAATAAACACCACGCCGGGCTTGTGAGTCTCACAAGCGGCTGCGAGTTCTTCAACGGTGTGTGCATCGTTGATGTCTCTCTTTCTTACCCCTCTGCTTGCTAAGTACCCGGTTAACCCTAGCCGGGTGTAGCTGCATAAATCCATAATGATCGTTGACATGGCATACCCTCACTCAATGCGTAACGATAATTCACCACCTGCCTGAGAGCTCATAAACAGCCATACGGGATGGAAAAAATCTAATAAAACCTGTGAGCATGACAAAGACTTTCAGGCGAACTCACTATCCCGTAAAGTTACGTATAATTTGCCAGGAATCATCTTAAAGTAAAGTAAATATTAAGTATTGTGAGGTGGTTAGAAACATTTAAACCGCGTCAGATATATCCTGGTAGATGTTTTTCAAGATTATTTTTAGGAATATCCTCAGAAAGACATTGCAAACACTGCGGGTTATTATTTGCGTGGAAGTTCGCTGACAATATCCGCTAAGAGATTGAATATCTCGCTGAATAAATGCTCGCAGAAGGGGGCGATAAGTGGCATCAATAATGACATTAATAAAAGGCCAACCGTCAACGTCACCGGAAAGCCGATGACGAATACCGACAGCTGCGGGGCCATTCGGTTGAGTAAACCCAATGCGAGGTTAACGGTGAGCAACAGGGTTATGACAGGCAGCGCCAGCATCAGCCCGTTGAGGAAGATCAGCCCGGCAGCCCGCACCAGCGCCAGAAAAGCGTTACTGTTCACCGGGTTGTCGCCAATCGGCAGCGTGTGGAAGGTGTCCACCAGCATAGAGATGAGCCACAGGTGGCCGTTGAACGAGAGAAACAACAGCATCGCCAGCAGGTCGATAATACGCGCCAGCACGGGCATATTCAGATGGCTGCCCGGGTCAACGAACGTCGCGAAAGACAGACCCATCTGCAAACCGATCAGTTCGCCCGCCGTTCGTACCGCGGCGAAGGCGAGCTGCATCGTAAACCCGACCGCCACGCCAATCATCACCTGTTGCAGGGCAATCCAGATCGCATTCGGGGAAAAAATCGGAATATCCACCGCCGGCAGGGAAGGGGCAACGATAATGGTGATAACCATGCCCAACCCAATTTTGATGCGTTTAGGCACCGACTTTTCACTGAGTATGGGGGCGGTGGAGATCAGCGCCATGATGCGCAGCATCGGCCAGAAATAGATCCCGAGCCACTGAACAAACTGATCGCTGGTGAATTGCAGCATCGTCCGTCAGCCGATGATGTAAGGCAGATTGGTGAACAGGTTGCGCATGTAGTCCAGCAGCAAATTGAGCATCCAGGGCCCGGCAACGATAATCGCCACGAAGACGGCGATGATCTTCGGGATGAACGACAGGGTCATTTCGTTAATCTGCGTGGCGGCCTGAAGAATACTGATAATCAGACCGGTTACCAGCGCAACCAGAAGCAGGGGCGCGGCGACGGCAATCGCGACTTTCATCGCTTCCGTGCCCATCATCATGACCGACTCAGGCGTCATTGCGTGCTCCTCAACTGTAGAAACTCTGCGCCAGCGAGCTGACCAGCAGCTGCCAGCCGTCGACCAGCACGAACAGCATGATCTTAAAGGGCAGGGCAATGGTTGCGGGCGGGACCATCATCATCCCGAGCGCCATCAGGACGCTGGCGATCACCAGGTCAATAATCAGGAACGGAATGAAAATGGTGAAGCCAATCTGGAACGCCGTTTTCAGCTCACTGGTCACATACGCTGGCAGCAGAATGCGCATCGGCACCGCTTCCGGTCCCTGTAACTCGCCCGTGTTAGCGAGACGGGCAAACAGGGCCAAATCCGCTTCGCGCGTCTGGCGAAGCATAAATTCACGTAATGGCTGAGCCCCCTTTTCCAGGGCAACCTGCATGGAAATTTTATCTTCGCTGAACGGCTGGTACGCCTCGGTGTAAATCTTGTCGATCACCGGCGACATAATGAAAAAGGTCAGGAACAGGGCTAAACCCAGCAGCACCTGATTGGGCGGCGCGGACGGCGTGCCGAGCGCATTTCGCAGCAGACCAAACACAATGATGATGCGGGTGAAACTGGTCATCATCAGCAGGATCGCCGGGATAAAGGTCAGTGAGGTGATGAACACCAGCGTCTGCACGGAGAGGGACCAGCTTTGTCCCCCGTTCGCCAGCGGCGTGGAAACCAGCCCCGGCAGCTGCGCATACACAGAAGGCGCGAACAGGCCCAGACCTGCCAGAGTAAGGAATAACAAACGGCGCATCAGGATCTCCCGGAACGCTTGAGCAAACTCTTCATAACGGACTGAAAATCCGCAGGGGCCTGGGCGTTAGCCTCCACCGTGACAGGCGAAGGGGGCAGCGTGTGAAGAACGTTAATGCTGGAGGCAGTCACGCCCAGCACCAGTCGCGCATCTTCCACTTCCACAATGACCACGCGCTCGCGTGGCCCGAGTGTGGTGCTGGCGCTGACCTTCAGTCCGCGCGTGCCGGCCGTTTTCCCGGCCAGCCCGAAACGCTTTGCCAGCCAGGCGGCGATAAGGATAAAGGCAATAATACCGAACAGCGCGCCGCTCACCTGAAGCAGCGGGGAGCCGGGTACGGCGGAGGGCGCGGACAGTGTTGCCTGGGTTTTCATACTTAACGGCTCAGGCGACGCATACGTTCGGAAGGGGTAATGATGTCGGTGATACGTACGCCGTATTTATCGGCCACCACCACTACTTCGCCCTGTGCAATCAGGTAGCCGTTGATCAGAATATCCAGTGGCTCACCCGCTAAACCGTCCAGGGCTACCACGGAACCCTGCGTCAGGCGCAGCAGCTCTTTAATAGTCATGCGGGTGCGGCCCAGCTCAACGGTCAGCTTGACCGGAATGTCCATAATCAGGTCGATGTCCTGTAACGTCCCGCTGACGTCGCCGCCGCCTAACTGCTGGAAGACCGCGTCTGCCGCGCTTTTCGTCGGCGTCGTTTTTTGCTCGTTTAACGCGTCAGCCCACAGATCGTCCAGTGCTCCGCTGTTTTCATCGGACGGATTGTTCATGTCACTCATTTGGGCTGTTCCTCATTCAGCGAATTCAAAATCGGGTTGATCAAGTGCTCAACGCGTAACGCATACTGGCCGTTAATTGTGCCGTACTGGCTTGTCAGCACGGGTACGCCATCTACATGGGCAATAATGCGGTCGGGTTTATCTATCGGCAAAACGTCGCCGGATTGTAATTTCAGGATCTGCGATAACCGCATGGAGATGTCGGCAAAGTTAGCCACCAGCTCCAGCTGCGAGTGCTGAACCTGGCGCACCAGGTTCTCACGCCAGTTCTGATCTTCATGGCGTGAGTTCTCCAGCGGCGGGTTCACCAGCAGTTCGCGCAGCGGTTCAATCATGCTGAACGGCAGGCAGATGTTGAACTCGCCCGTCAGGTTGCCGATCTCGACGTGGAACGGGGTGTTCACCACGATGTCATTCGGTGAGGTGGTGATGTTGGTAAACTTCACCTGCATCTCGGAACGCACGTACTCCACTTCCAGCGGGTTAATCGCTTTCCACGCGTCGCTGTAGGATTCCAGCGCCAGCTTCAGCATGCGGTTAATCACGCGCTGTTCGGTATGGGTAAACTCGCGGCCTTCCACTTTGGTCGGGAAACGGCCATCGCCACCGAACAGGTTGTCCACTGCGATGAACACCAGGCTTGGCGAGAACACTACCAGGCCGGTACCGCGCAGCGGTTTCAGATGGATCAGGTTAAGGTTGGTTGGCACCGGCAGGTTGCGGGCAAACTCATGATACGGCTGAATGCGGATCGCACCGACGGTGATATCCGGGCTACGACGCAGCAGGTTAAACAGCCCCATTCGGAACTGACGTGCGAAACGTTCATTGATGATCTCCAGCGCCTGTAAACGCTCGCGCACCACGCGACGCTGGGTATTGGGATCGTAGGGACGAATATTATCGTCGCCGGTCAGACCCGGCTTCGGATCGTCACTCTTATCGCTGTCGCCATTGAGCAGCGCATCGATTTCTGCCTGAGAAAGAATACTGTCGCCCATGTCGTTACCGCAGAATGAAGGCTGTATACAGAACGTCAGTGACTTCCTGCTTAGGTTGGCCGTTGACCAGCGGGGTCGCCAGCGTCTGTTTGATCGCATCGACCAGCTTTTGCTTGCCCACATCGGTGGCGAGCGCGGAGGCATCCTGACGAGAAAACAGCAGCAGCAGACGGCTACGCACTTCTGGCAGGTAGTCGTTCAGACGTGCACGGGTCGCTTCATCTTTCAGACGCAGCGTAATGCCCACGTAAAGCACGCGATCCGCATCGCCGAGGTTCACGGTGAACGTATCCAGCGGGTAGAAGACCGGCGCCGGTGGAGGCGGCGCTTCAGCTTTGGCGGCTGCGCTGGAGGGTTCCTGCTGCATACGCCAGTAACTGTAGCCTGCGGTGGCGCAGGCCGCGAGGGTAATCAACACCAGCAGCGGGATCCAGATGGAACGCTTGCTTTTTTTGGTGATAGCGGAGTCTGTCATCTGATACGAGCTTCCTGTTTCGGTACAGCTTAATACGGTGATTATCCCGTGTCCGGCTTAGGTCAAAGCGTGGAAAAGACGGGGATAATCACGTTACCTCTGGCGTTTAGGCAAAGATGTCTACGGCACGGCTGCCGCGCGCGGCGGATTGCAGGGCGGCAGGGGCAGGCAATAACTCTTCGCTCTCCTCGTTAAACCCGCCATGCTGGCCTGAACGCGAAGCGTGCTGTTGTTGCCCGGATGAAGATTGCTGCTGCCCGGCAAAGCCTTCGCTGCTGACGCTGCTTTGGGAAAGCTGTATGCCGTTTTCCGCAAGCTGCGTGCGCAGGATCGGCAGGGCCGCTTCCAGCGCCGCACGAACGTGGCTGTGGGGCGAAACCATCTGCAACTGCGCCTGGTTGTCATCCAGCTTAAGCGAAATTTGCACCTGACCCAGATCTTCCGGGTGCAGGCGTAGCTCTGCGGTCTGTTGGCCCTGTCTGGTGAACAGGGTGATGTGCTGGCTTAGATTCTGCTGCCATTCGTGCGTGCCCAGCGGCTGGCTTAACACCGGCGCGGTCGCAACGGTAGCGGCAGACTGGGGGGTTGCCAGGTGACTGATGATCGGTGCCAGCGTCGCGGTTGGGCTGGCGACAGACGACGCCGTGCTCACTACGTCCTGCTTCTCCGCGACGGCGGCAACAGCTGGCGTAACGGCTGCAGTGGCGGGCAGCGACGTGTCGCTGTCCTGAACCGACGTTTTTTCCTGACCCGTTAACGCATGGCTAAGTGGCTGATGCTGGCCGTTGTCCGTCTGGGCTAGCGCAGAGGGGAGGGCGGCACGGGGGGCGACCTCCCCGGTGCTTGCTGGCTGCGTCGCCATTGGGGTGGTAGTCTGCTGGTGCGGTAACATCGCCATCAGCGCGCTTAACCCGGCCAGCTCCTCTTCTTCAGTCGTGGTCTCGCTGTTTGCTTTCGCATCCGTCCGGGTCAGCGCCTTCAGCGCATCCGTATTCGCTGCGGGTTTCAGGCCGGAGACGAGGCTTTGCAGGGAGACGGCGGTATCTTCATCAGTCAGGGTCTCCTGGCGCGAGAGCAGCTCGGCGATTTTGGCCTGGAGCGTGGTATCACCGTTTTTTTCCTGTGCCGCTGTCGACAGCTTGCTTCCCGCCGCTTTCAGATCGGCCAGCGTCAGCGGAGCATCTTTGCCTTTGCCGGTGGTCTCGGTCAGCGCGCCCGCCAGCAGAGAGAGAAAATCTTGCGCGCCCTCAGCGCCTTTTCCGGTCAGCGTGCCGCCGGACGGGTCGCTGTCGGTCATCAGCAGTTGTTGCAGTGTGATCATTCTGGTTTCCTCATTGATGCGCGCTGGGCAAACTCATCCATTTTTTTCTGATCCAGACGGTTTTCCGCCAGGGTCGAGGCTGCAATCTGCCGGTCCTGTAAGGTTTGCCAGGCCTGCAACCGCTGTTTTTTCTCGCGCCAGAAATTCAGCGCGGTATCGACTTTTTGCGTCCACTGGTTAAGCTGCTGGCGATGCTGCTCAATCGCCTTTTCCAGCGTCTGGATAAACTGCTGATAGTTAATCCAGCGCTGGCTACCAATGCCCTGCGTCATGTCGGTGTTAAGGTTGGTGCGATATTCATGCTGATAGTCGATTAACATCTTCAACTGTTCTTCAGCCTGCTGGCACCCGCGTCGCATTGCGCCAAGTTGCAATGCGGCATCATCAACTTCTTTTTCAGCCAGATCTTTCAGCGTTGATAACGCGCTGTTCTGCGCCATGACCTTCGCCCTCCACCTGTGTTACACCTGCGGGAAAATCAGCTCCAGTGCCTGGAGGGAATCTTCCCAGTCGGCGCGTTCAAAAATACCCTGTTGCAGAAATGCCTCCAGCTGCGGCCACAGGGCAATCGCTTTATCGAGCATCGGATCGCTGCCTTTGGCGTACGCCCCGACGCTTACCAGATCGCGGTTGCGCTGGAAGCTGGAGAGCAGTTGTTTGAAGTTACGCACGCGGGCGTAGTGTTGTTCGGTGATCAAGGCCGTCATCGCACGGCTGATCGACGCTTCAATATCAATCGCCGGGTAGTGCCCGGCTTCGGCCAGACGGCGCGACAGCACGATATGGCCGTCGAGGATCGCGCGCGCGGAGTCGGCAATCGGGTCCTGCTGGTCATCGCCTTCGGTCAGTACCGTATAGAACGCGGTGATGGAGCCTCCGCCGCTGATGCCGTTCCCCGCGCGCTCAACCAACGCCGGGAGCTTGGCGAAGACCGACGGCGGGTAACCTTTGGTCGCGGGCGGCTCGCCGATGGCCAGCGCAATCTCACGCTGCGCCATCGCGTAGCGGGTCAGGGAGTCCATAATCAGCAGCACGTGCTGGCCCCGGTCGCGGAAATCTTCCGCGATACGCGTGGCGTAGGCGGCACCCTGCATACGCAGCAGCGGCGATACGTCCGCCGGGGCGGCGATCACCACCGAGCGGGCGCGACCCTCCGCACCAAGAATGTTTTCGATGAAATCTTTGACTTCGCGACCACGCTCACCAATCAGGCCGACGACGATAACGTCCGCCTGGGTATAACGCGCCATCATGCCGAGCAGGACCGATTTACCCACGCCGGAGCCGGCAAACAGCCCCATACGCTGGCCGCGTCCCACGGTGAGCAGGGCGTTAATCGGCCGCACGCCGGTATCCAGTACGTGCTCGATTGGCGTGCGTTGCAGCGGGTTAAAGGGTTGGGTGATCAGCGCGCCGGTTTCGGTGGTATCAGGGGAGGGCAGGCCATCGAGCGGTTTGCCGCTCCCGTCCAGCACGCGGCCCAGCAGCGCCGGACCGAGCGGAAGCTGTTTGCCGCTTTGCAGGCCGTCACCGCTGATGTTTTTTGCGTAGACGCGGGCGCCGGGCAAAATCCCTTCCACTTCCTCAAGGGGCATCAGAAACAGTCGCTGGCCGTTAAACCCGACCACTTCACTTTCCACTTCACGCGTCTCACTCCCGTCCTGACGCTCAATCACGCAGGTGGCGCCGAGCGGAAGTTGCAGACCCGTGGCTTCCAGGACCAGACCGGTGGCACGCGTCAGGCGTCCATAACGACGAACGGATGGCAGCTGCGCCATCTTCGTTTCAAAATTATCGAGCGTGTTAAGCCAGCGCGTAAGGCGAGCGGTCATCAGACGACTCCCGGTGCCGCCAGGCGGCACAGTTCCTGCCAGCGGGTCGCGACGCTGGCATCCAGATCGCCCTCATCCGCCGAGACCTTACAGCCTCCGTGATGGAGCGACGGATCGCCGCGCAACCGCCAGCCGTGCAGGCTCAGCGTCGCGCCGAGGCTCTCTTCCACGCGCTGCAAATCATCAGGATGCACGCGCAGCTGCGGTTTGCCGCTGAACAGCGGCTCCTGCTGGAGCAGCCCCTGGATTTGCTTAATCAGCGCGGCGTTATCCACGACCGGCGTCTGGCCGATCACCTGACGGGCCGCCTCCAGCGCCATCTGCATCAGGCGCGAGGCAATCACGCTGTCGAGCGCATCCAGCGTGTGCTGAAACTCGCTCACCAGCTGCTGCATGCGGGCATGTAGCGGCGCCTGCTGCTGGCGCGCCTGCTCAATGCCCTGCTCTAAACCTTTCGCCAGCCCTTCCTGATAACCCTGTGCGTGCCCGGTCTGACGGCCTTCGTTCATCCCGGCGTTGAAGCCCTGCTCGTGCGCCTGCATTTGCATCTGGGCCAGCATCTGGGCGCGCTGTTCCTCTTCACTCAGCTCGGGCACGCCCGCCCCGGCGTCGCCCTCATCGGACGACACTATGGCAGGGGTGAACTCTGCGGTGGGAGGGGAGAGGTCGTCAGGCGTCCAGCGCTTCCACGACAGTTCATCAGACATAGGTGTCGTCTCCGCTGCCAATCACCATCTCGCCGGTTTCTGCCAGACGACGAACAATAAGCAGGATCGCTTTCTGTTCGTTCTCCACCTGAGACAAACGCACCGGGCCACGGTTGGCCAGGTCGTCGCGCAGGATATCGGCCGCACGCTGGGACATGTTGCGCAGGAACTTCTCGCGCAGCGGCTGCTCGGCGCCTTTGAGGGCGATAAGCAGGGACTCCGAATCCACTTCCTGAAGCAGGCGCTGGATGCTGCGATCGTCCACTTCGACCAGGTTTTCGAACAGGAACATCTCGTCGATAATTTTCTGCGCCAGTTCGCCGTCGAACTCGCGCACCGCCGTAATAACCGCCTCTTCCTGCTGCGTTTTCATCAGGTTGATGATTTCCGCTGCCGTTCTCACGCCGCCCATTTTGCTGCGCTTGAGGTTCTGGCCGTCGAGCAGGTTGTTCAGCACTTCGGTCAGCTCCGCCAACGCGGCTGGCTGGACGCCGCCGAAGGTGGCGATACGCAGCATCACGTCGTGGCGCAAGCGCTCGTCGAACAGCGCCAGAATATCGGCCGCCTGGCCCCGTTTGAGGTGGACCAGAATGGTGGCGATAATCTGCGGGTGCTCGTCGCGAATAAGATCGGCGGCGCTTTGCGGTTCCATAAAGTTGAGCGTTTCGATCCCGCTGGCGGTGTCGCGCGTTTCGAGAATATCTTCCAGCAGGCTGGCGGCGCGCTCTTCGCCCAGCGCCTTAACCAGCACGGAGCGCAGGTATTCGTTGGCGTTGACGTTGAGCGCAGCAAACTGCTCGGCTTCCTGCTCAAACTCCGCCAGCACTTCGGTCAGTTGCTTGTTGGAGATCTGGCGCACGTTGGCCATCGCCGCGCTGAGGATCTGCACTTCTCGCTGAGAGAGGTGTTTAAACACCTCCGCCGCGCGATCTTCGCCAATGGTCATCAGCAGGATGACGCTCTTATCGGTGCCTGTAAGCGTATTACTCATGTTCGTTACCCATCCAACCGCGGATGACCAGCGCGACGACGCGCGGATCGTTATCTGACATTTCGCGAATGCGCTGGCTCATCACCTCTGCGCCCATACGCTGGTTAGCACGGCGCTGCTGCATCTGTTCATCTTTGCTGAGACGAACTTCAACCGCTTCTTCCTCGTCCGGACGCGCGTTCTTCTGTTCCAGCGCGGCTTTTTCGGCTTCAGCGCGACGCTGAAGCTGAGGACGGACACCCTTACGCCACAGCAGCCACGCGACAATCAGCACCAGCAGCCAGCGGCCTGCGGACATCAGCTGATCGAAGAACGCCTGCTGTTGCCAGAACGGCAGTTCGCCACCGGTCTCATCCACCGGGTTGAACGGTGAGTTCACAACGTTGAGGGTATCGCCACGTTTTTCAGAGAAGCCCATCGCTTCGCGGGTCAAATCTTCGATCTGCTTCATCTGCTCCGCCGTGAGCGGCAGCGGTTTACCGTCCGGCAGCGTTTTGTAGTTCACCACCACGGCAACAGAGAGACGCTGAATATCGCCCGTGTTCAGTTTGGTATGGCGGATAGTCCGGTCGACTTCGTAGTTGGTCGTTTCGTTACGGCTGCTGTTACGCGGGCCGGCACTGTTCGCGGTCGAGGTCGTCTGCTGATTCGTTTGCTGACCGTTCTGCGGGTTGGCCGGCGGCGTGGAGATTGGCGCGGCGTTGGCAGGCGCAGGCTGGTTAGAGAGCGCACCCGGCACACCGCCAGGATACTGGCCACCGACCTGTTCCGTCTCATTGATCTGACGCGAGCGTAACACGGCGCGAGAAGCATCCCCGTTCGGGGCGTACTGCTCTTCGGTCTGTTCTTTATTCGAGAAATCAATCTGCGCGGTGACCTGCGCATGCACGTTGCTGTTGCCCACCACCGGGCCCAGAATCGCTTCGATGCGACGCTGGAGACGGCCTTCCACGTCGGCAGCGTATTTCAGCTGGGCGTCGTTGAGATCGCGCCCGGCGGTGTTGGACTGCGTCAGCAGGTGACCGCTCTGATCCACCAGCGTAACGTTACCCGGCGGCAGACCGGCTACCGCACTGGAGACCAGGTGCGTGACGGCGCTGATCTGCCCTTCATCCAGCGCACGGCCAGGTTCGAGGTTAACCGTCACAGAGGCAGAAGGGGACTTTTGTTCGCGGACAAACAGGGACGGCTTAGGCATCGCCAGGTGCACGCGGGCACTTTTCACCGGGCCTAAGGTTTCAATCGTACGGGCCAGCTCACCTTCCAGCGCGCGCTGGTAGTTAACCTGCTCGCTGAACTGGCTGATGC
Organism: Enterobacter cloacae complex sp. I1M; assembly: GCF_014982425.1. Lineage (NCBI taxonomy): Bacteria > Pseudomonadati > Pseudomonadota > Gammaproteobacteria > Enterobacterales > Enterobacteriaceae > Enterobacter > Enterobacter cloacae complex sp. I1M. The sequence goes on from NZ_JADCLG010000024.1 coordinate 96,627, forward strand.
CGAATTTTTCCTGATCCAGCAGTTCAAACCCAACCGCGCCGCCTTTCGGCAGCCCCTGCTGGGCGAGACGCAGGCGAAGCTCGTGCACTTTATCTGCCGGCACTTCAAGCGCACCGCCGTTATCGGCAAAGCGATACGGGATGTTCATCTGGGTCAGCTGGGTGACGATGGCACCGCCATCCTGGTCGGAAAGGTTGCTGTAGAGCGTGCGGTAATCCGGGCTTTTTGCCCATAAGACCATCGCGACAACGATCGCAATGGCGGCAGCGCCTGCCACAATCAACGGGATCTTAGGGTTGGCGCGAAGGCGGTTCATCCACTCGAGTGATTTATTCTGCGGCGCTGTCGATGCTGCTGTCGCACTCATTGCGCACCTCTTAAATCCTGGTGGTTTACGTTATTCGTGTAGAGAAACAAAACTGACTCCCGGGTCGGCAAACACGACAAAAGTTCCATACTGATGGCCCTGCCATTATTTGATGAATCGGGATTTTCTATGCGTCAAATAACCTGGTTTTTTAACGCTATTTACCGCCATTATCTTATTGACAAGCTGTTAGTCTTGACCTCGTAAAAAACCATCCAGGGGAGAGTCATGGCTATACAGGGCATTGAAGGGGTACTCAGTCAGTTACAGGCAACGGCGATGACCGCCCGTAATCAGAGCGTAACTGACCAGCCGCAGGGCATTAGCTTCGCCGGTCAACTGCATGCGGCGCTGGACCGGATCAGCGATAAGCAAAACGCGGCCCGTACCCAGGCTGAGAGATTTACCCTCGGTGAACCCGGCGTGGCGCTCAACGATGTGATGGCCGATCTGCAAAAAGCGTCGGTGTCATTGCAGATGGGGTTGCAGGTGCGTAACAAGCTGGTGTCGGCGTATCAGGACGTGATGTCGATGCAGGTGTGAAACCTTCCAATCTTACGCTGGCAGCCTGATGGCTTTAATGCCACAATATTTTTTTCTTCGCATGCAGGAAAGATGATGAAAAAAGTAGCAATTGTGGCTGCAATGCTGACGTTAGCGGGATGCGTTCAGGTCGAAAACTATCAGGAAGTGGTTAAGCATCCGGCACCTTCGCATCTGGCAGGTTACTGGCAGTCGAAAGGGCCGCAGAGCGCGATGGTGAGCCCGGAGGCGATTGCCACGCTGGTGGTGACGCCAGAGGGTGATACCCTGGACTGCCGTCAGTGGCAGCGCGTTATCGCGGTGCCGGGTAAGATCATGCTGCGTTCAGATGATTATTATAACGTGACCGAAAAACGAGACGTCTATCCGCTCGATCGTGATGGGGCGGCGCTGGAGTATGACGGCATGGAACTGTACAAGGTTGACCGCCCAACGGTGGAATGCGCAGATTACCTGAGCAAGAATCCGCTGGAGAGTAAGCTTCCGTAACCGTTTTGGAGTTTGCGCCCTCTACCCGTGGTCTGAGGGATCTCCACAAAATAATGCCTTCACCGTCGGCCCCCTCTCCCTGGAGGGAGAGGGCTGGGGTGAGGGGGAACATACGGCTCTGGTGGTCATTCCGTTAACTTTGTGTTCCTTGCTACTCTGTCGCGACATGAGCGGTGAACGTGCCAGAGTGGCTCAGTCGCCACCACCCTGGCGACCCGGGCTCCCGGCGGAAAATCGCCGCTTCGCGGTACCCTCAGCTTTTTCCTTCAGGCTATCGGGTCGGGCATGAGCCTGCATCCATGCAGGCCACGCCCTCTCGGCGCTTCCCTGCGCCTCGCCCCGGCCTTACGGAAACGCTTCGGCGATTTACAGCCGGACCAGGGCATCGCTGAAAGTCCTCAGTTATTATGAAGGCAACGTTATTGCTTCTGCTTTCAAATTACTGGGGATATCTCTCCCTGTGGGAAAGGGTCGGGGTGAGGGCATCAGGCCGCACCTTTCCCGTACTACAGCGCGTCTTCAATCACCCAGACGCTGACGCTTCCCCCGTTACAGAAGAACGTCCCTTCGCCATCCGCCGCCGTGGTCACGGTTTCCTCGCGGTTGCCTAAAAAATCCCGCCAGGTCTTATTGCCGTAATTCTCGCCGAGGCAGATCGTCTTCTCACCGTTATCACCATTCGACAGCACCACCACACAGCCCGGGTGCTCCTCTGTCCCGCTGCGGCTAAACGCAATGCAGTTTGGATGATCGAAAAAGAGGGTTTGCACGCCGTGGGCAAAACGCTGCCGGGCGAGGATCAGCTCGTGGAGCTGTTCAATCACCGGCATATCGATGTGATACGTCTCGCCATCCCCGCCGGTGTCGTCATAGCTGGCGCCAAAAAGATCCGGGTAGAACACGCTCGGCACGCCGTTTTCACGCAGCAGGATGAGCGCGTACGCCAGCGGTTTGAACCAGGCTTCAACCGGGGCTTCCAGCGCCTGCAAGGGTTGGGTGTCGTGGTTGGCCACCAGCGTCACGGCATGGAACGGATCGGCTTCCACCAGCGTACCGGTGAAAATCTGGCTCATATCGTAGTCGCGGCCCTGGCGTGACGCCTCGTGAAATTTCATTTGCAGCGGTGCATCAAACAGCATGGTCTTGCCGTCTACCTGATCGATGTAATGCTGCAATTTATCCACTTCGTGAGACCAGTATTCCGCCACGATAAACAGCGGCTGCGGGGCCACCTCCTGGACGTGCTCAATCCACTCTTTATAGAACCAGGCCGGGATGTGCTTTACCGCGTCCAGGCGGAAGCCGTCGCAGTGGGTTTGCTCCATCACCCAGCGCGCCCAGTATTTGATCTCTTCCGTCACCGCGTGGTTGCGAAAATCAATATTTTCGCCCATCAGGTAATCGAAATTGCCCATCTCGTCGTCGACCTGATCGTTCCAGCCTTCGCCGGTGTAGTCGTTCACGATTTTGAAGATACCGTCCTCACTGGGATTTTCAATGTGGTCGATACCGCTAAAGCATTTGTAATCCCAGATGAACTGCGAATACTGCCCGGCCCGAACGGGGAAGGTGTAGCGCGTCCAGGCTTCACATTCGATGATCTCATCGCTGATTTGGGTGCGATCCTGAGCATCCACGCGTTGCACGCGGACGGGTTCCTTTTCATCGGCCCCCATTTTATGGTTGACCACCACGTCCAGAAGCACCGCAATCTGGTTGCTTTTTAAGGCGTTGATGGCCTCCAGCAGTTGGGCTTTATCGCCGTATTTGGTGGCGACGCTGCCTTTCTGGTCAAACTCACCGAGGTCGAAAAGGTCATAAGAGTCATACCCGACGGAATAGCCGCCGGATGCGCCTTTGTAGGCCGGGGGTAACCAGACCATATTGATGCCGATTTCGTTCAGGTTGGGGGCTAATGCCGTGACTTCTCGCCACAATTCACCGCCGGTGGGGTAGTACCAGTGAAAACATTGTAAAAGTGTTGGGTTGCGCATGCACCATCTCCATGAGGTCGCGAAACTCAAGTATGGAGCAGGTTTGGCAGAAATGCCTGGCGAACGAAACGGTTAACGCTTGCCCGCCAGTTAAATGGCTAATTAATATCGCTATTACTTTGCGGAACAAGGACATGACCGCCCTGATTACCGTAGGTGGAGAGAACGGTTTTCTGGATGGAGGATTGCCCAACCAGCTTCGCCAGCTCATCCATTCTGGCTTGCAGCAATGTTTTTACCTGGCCTTCGTTGTCCAGGATCACCCGCAGCGTCGGGCGAAGCTGCTCCTGAATCTGCATCGAAGGTTCACTTTCCTGAGTGAGACGAGCCAGTGAGTGCACCGCATTAACATAGTCGGTTTCACAGATGATCAGATCATCCCATAGTCCCTGCCGCGCCAGTCGCAACATCAACTGGCTCTGCTCAAGGAGTTGCTGATAAAGGGCATAAAGTTGCGGTGCGTTACTCATTAGACGGCGTCCTGCATCAGTTGTGGCGTACCGGCAACCTCCTTCCACCCGTCAGCGATATTGCGCAGCAGGTTTTCCACCTCTTCGATGGCGCTGGCGTCGTTATTCACGTTGGCGTGCAGGAGGCGACGTACCATATAGGCATAAAGGGCAATCAGGTTTTGCGTAAGCTCATCACCGTTATTTTCCACCAGGCCAACCTTCAGCCCGTTTTCGATAATGTTGATGGCTTTTGAGAGCGCCAGCCCTTTAGCAGGAATATTACCGTCTGCCAGGAACAGACGCGCGCGTACCAGCGCGCTGAGGGCTCCATCAAATAGCATGATTACCAGCTGCTGCTGGCTGGCGCTCATCACCGCGCTTTCAACTTCTATCTTTGCGTAGGCCTGCGTGCCTTTTGCGCCGTACATGTTATCCCCCTCGGGTCTGATTAGCGTTTACTACTTGTTGCTGGACGTATTTTCGAACTGCTGCGTCAGGTAGCTGCTGGTGTTGTTCAGCGAGGTCATCAGTACGTCCAGCTGGGTAAACTGGGCTTTGTACTGCGCCACTCTTGCATCAATACGTTCGCTCACGGCGTTATATTGATCCGTTAACTTGTTCAGCGTTTTGCTGACGCCATCTTTGGCCGCCTGGATAATGCCTTTACTGGAAAGCCAGTCAGTCAGATGGGTGGCCATGGTGGTGGTGATCCCGGTGGTTTTTCCGTCACCTACAACCAGATCTTTCACCGCAGACGGGTTATCCGTCAGCGCTTTTTTCAGCTTTTCGCTGCTAAGCTCCAGCTTGCCCGTGCTTGGATCTGAGGTAATGCCGACCTGAGACAGCGTTTTATAGGCGGTTCCGCCGACGGTGTTGCTCAGCATGGTTTTCAGCTGCGTCTGGATAGTACGCAGCGTAGTGTCTCCGAGCAGGGCGCCGTTGCTGGTATCTTGCTCATCCTTACCCGGATCTACCGCCGTGTATTTTGTAAGTGAGGCGAAGCTATCTTGCAGGGTGTTGTAGGCATCCACCCAGGCCTTCATCGCCGTTTCCGCTTTAGACGTATCTTTAGCGATCGTCAGCGTCTGGTTACCGGTGGTGACGTCGTTCAGGTTCAGGGTGATATCTTCCAGCGCATCGCTAATGGTGTTGCTGCTGTTTTCGATATCAACGTTATTCACCTTCAGCTTCGCGTTTTGCGCGGTAACGCTTTCCATCATACCGTTGCTGGCATCGGTGCTGGTGCCGTTGTAACCCATAAAGGATTGCAGGGCGCTATCGCCGCTTACGCTGATGCTGACCGCGTTGTCCGCTCCGGTTTCGGTGGAGGTGATGGACAGACGATATTGACCATTACCGACGTTAATAATACTGGCGGTCACGCCGGCGTCAGCTTTGTTAATCGCATCGCGAATGCCGGTCAGCGAGGAATTTGCCGCGCTGATATCGATGGTCACCGGATCTTTACCGTTACCGGCGGTAAAGGTGATCTTGCTGTCAGCCGTGGCAATGGCCGTTTTGCTGTCCGGCTGCGCGTTTTTGGTCGTCAGGGTTTGAGCCTGTGCCAGCTGCGACACGCTGATGGTGTATTTACCGGCAATCGCGCTGCCGGTAGTGGTGGCGCTGAATGCCGTGGAGCTGCTCGACGTGCTGGTCGCCGTAAACAGGTCGGCTTTATTCAGCGCGGTGTTTGCAGTCTGAAACGCTTCCAGCGAACTCTTCAACGTGCCGTAAGCGCTCAGCTTGGCGGTGTACGATGTCTGTTGTTTGGAAATCGGCGTCAGCTGCGCTTTTTCGGCCGTGGTCAGACTATCCAGAATGTCTGCTAACTTAAGACCCGATCCAATCCCCAATGATGAAATACTTGCCATATTTATTCCTTAATCTATCGACACGTAGAACGAATAGTGGGGTTATCGGCCTTTATGGGGGAAAGTTTACGGTTAATTTCTTTTTTTTAATGGCGGGAATAACGCTAATAGAGAAGACCTTTTCCGTGGCTAAAAAAATTAACGCGATCCTGAAAAAAAATCTAAAGGTTGGTTTGGACCAGACGATAACACCTTTGACGGCGATGAAGCCGAAGGGTGGAAACCCAAATCTAACCAAACAGATTTGATGAACAACAGGAATCGAAATCATGGCACAGTACATTAATACCAACAGCCTCTCGCTGATCACTCAGAACAACATCAACAAGAACCAGTCCGCTCTGTCTTCTTCTATCGAGCGTCTGTCTTCTGGTCTGCGTATCAACAGCGCGAAAGATGACGCTGCGGGCCAGGCGATTGCTAACCGCTTCACCTCTAACATCAAAGGCCTGACTCAGGCTGCACGTAACGCTAACGACGGTATCTCTGTTGCTCAGACCACTGAAGGCGCACTGTCTGAAATCAACAACAACTTACAGCGTGTTCGTGAGCTGACCGTTCAGGCTTCTACCGGTACTAACTCCGCCTCTGACCTGTCTTCAATCCAGGACGAAATTAAATCCCGTCTGTCTGAAATCGACCGTGTTTCCGGCCAGACTCAGTTCAACGGCGTGAACGTACTGGCTAAAGACGGAAAAATGTCTATCCAGGTTGGTGCGAACGATGGCGAAACCATTGATATCGACCTGAAAAAAATCGACTCTACTACTCTGGGTCTGAATACCTTTAACGTTACTGGTCCAGTTAGCGCTGCTGGTGAGTTTGGCAAAACAGGTACTGCTACTGCTGTAACCGATTTTACTAAATATTACGGTGCAACAACACAAGTTGCAGATGCAACTGTTGCTGAGAAAGGTGCTGCAAACGACCTGTCAACTCGATTAGGCTTAGGAGCTGGCGGCGCAGCATTTGCTGATGACGTTTTTGCAGATGACAACGGAAATCTGTTTGCCAAGGTAACGATTAAAGCAACTACCGCAGCTGAAAGTAATAACTTAAAAGCTAATGGTTTTGACATCGCCAGTGGTGCACAACAAGATTTTTATGTTGCAATTGATCCTGAATCAGCAGATCTGACAGATCCTACAAAAGCTGCCTTTAAGATTGATACTAAGAATCTGAGTCTGAGCAGCATGACTTCTGGTTCTACTACTGATCCACTGGCTAAACTGGACGAAGCTATCGCGTCCGTCGACAAATTCCGTTCTTCACTGGGTGCGGTTCAGAACCGTCTGAGCTCTGCGGTGACCAACCTGAACAACACCACCACCAACCTGTCTGAAGCGCAGTCCCGTATTCAGGACGCCGACTATGCGACCGAAGTGTCCAACATGTCTAAAGCGCAGATCGTTCAGCAGGCCGGTAACTCCGTGCTGTCCAAAGCTAACCAGGTTCCTCAGCAGGTTCTGTCTCTGCTGCAAGGCTAATCGCCTGATTACGCTTAAACCCCGCTTCGGCGGGGTTTTTTCTATCCACGCACAAGCGTAACCCCCCAAATAACCCCTCATTTCACCCACTATTCACCCGATTAAAACCCCTCCAGAATCGGATAATCATGCCGATAACTCAACTAACGCAGGGCTGTTTATCGTGAATTCACTCTATACCGCTGAAGGTGTAATGGATAAACACTCGCTGTGGCAGCGTTATGTTCCGCTGGTGCGTCACGAAGCATTGCGCCTCCAGGTGCGTTTGCCGGCGAGCGTGGAACTGGACGATCTGCTACAGGCGGGCGGTATCGGGTTATTGAATGCAGTTGACCGGTACGACGCTCTGCAAGGAACGGCATTTACGACTTACGCAGTGCAGCGTATTCGTGGTGCGATGCTGGACGAGCTGCGCAGCCGCGACTGGGTGCCGCGCAGCGTTCGCCGCAACGCGCGCGAAGTGGCGCATGCGATGGGGCAGCTGGAACAGGAACTGGGGCGCAACGCGACGGAAACCGAAGTGGCGGAGCGTCTGGGCATTCCTGTTGAAGAGTATCGCCAGATGTTGCTCGATACCAATAACAGCCAACTCTTCTCTTATGATGAGTGGCGCGAAGAGCATGGCGATAGCATCGAGCTGGTGACGGATGAGCATCAGCAAGAAAACCCGTTACACCACTTACTTGAAGGGAATTTACGCCAGCGCGTGATGGAAGCGATTGAAGCTTTACCGGAACGTGAGCAACTGGTGTTAACCCTCTATTACCAGGAAGAGCTCAATCTCAAAGAGATTGGCGCCGTGCTGGAGGTGGGCGAGTCACGGGTGAGCCAGCTGCACAGCCAGGCCATTAAACGCCTGCGCACAAAACTGGGTAAGTTATAGGTGAGTCATTCGCCTTGGAAATGCCGCACAACGTATTGACAACCAGGAGTTATCATGACGGTGCAGCAATCTAAAAGACGGCCTTTAAGCCGCTACCTGAAAGACTTTAAACACAGCCAGACGCATTGCGCCCACTGTAAAAAATTACTCGACCGCATCACGCTGGTTCGTCGCGGTGAAATCGTGAATAAGATTGCGATTTCCCGCCTCGACACGCTGATGGATGAAGCCGCCTGGCTTGAAGAGCAAAAAGAGTGGGTAGCGCTTTGCCGTTTCTGTGGCGATCTCCACTGCAAAGAGCAAAGCGACTTCTTCGATATTATCGGCTTCAAGCAGTTCCTGTTTGAACAAACGGAGATGAGTCACGGCACCGTGCGTGAATACGTGGTTCGCCTGCGCCGCCTGGGTCAGCATTTGACCATGCAAAATATCTCCCGCGATCTGCTGACGACCGGATACCTGGATGAAAATCTGGAGCCCTGGCTGCCCGCCACCAGTACCAACAATTACCGCATCGCGCTGCGAAAGTACGCGCAATATAAAGTCCAGATGCCGGGCGTCATAAAGCAGAAAGTCCACGCCGGAACAACTTCTGATATATATTAAAAAAGAATAAGATGTAGCGCAGCCGCCTTTGACGTTGCAGGCGATTTCTCTACACTACTCAAAAATTCCACTGTATCGGAGTACTTATGAAATTAGCAGTTCTGGGTCGTCAGGCGCTGATGGGGATGATGGCCGTTGCGCTGGTCGCGGGGATGAGCGTGAAAACGTTCGCGGCAGATAATCTGCTCAACAAAGTCAAAGAGCGCGGCACGCTGCTGGTTGGGCTGGAAGGAACCTATCCTCCGTTCAGCTTCCAGGGCGACGACGGTAAGCTGACCGGTTTTGAAGTGGAGTTTGCGCAGGAGCTGGCCAAGCATCTCGGCGTCAAAGCCTCCCTGAAACCGACCAAATGGGATGGTATGCTGGCGTCACTGGATTCCAAACGTATCGACGTGGTGATTAACCAGGTGACCATTTCTGACGAGCGTAAGAAGAAGTATGACTTCTCTACGCCGTACACCGTGTCCGGTATCCAGGCGCTGGTGAAGAAAGGTAACGAAGGCAGCATCAAATCCGCCGCGGATCTGAAAGGTAAGAAAGTCGGCGTCGGTCTGGGCACCAACTACGAAGAGTGGCTGCGCCAGAACGTGCAGGGCGTGGACATCCGCACCTATGATGATGACCCGACGAAATACCAGGATCTGCGCGTAGGCCGTATCGACGCCATTCTGGTTGACCGCCTGGCAGCGCTGGATCTGGTGAAGAAAACCAACAATACCCTGGCCGTCGCGGGCGATGCGTTCTCCCGTCAGGAGTCCGGCGTGGCGGTGCGTAAAGGTAACGAGGATCTGCTGAAAGCCATTGATGCTGCCATTGCTGAAATGCAGAAAGACGGCAGCCTGAAGGCGCTTTCTGAGAAGTGGTTCGGCGCAGACGTGACGAAATAAGTCTCTGACCGACAAAAAAAGGCGCTTTTAAAAGCGCCTTTTTTATTTCTCGCGCGTCTGCGTGCATAATGAAATAACAATTGTTTGCGTGACCGGAGGAACCATGTCACTACAGAATTTAACGCGCTTTCCCCGTCTGGAATTTATCGGCGCACCCACGCCGCTGGAGTATCTGCCGCGATTTTCTGACTATCTGGGGCGCGATATTTTCATTAAGCGTGACGATGTGACGCCCATGGCGATGGGCGGGAATAAGCTGCGCAAGCTGGAATTTCTCGCCGCCGATGCCCTGCGCGAGGGCGCGGATACGCTGATCACCGCCGGGGCAATTCAGTCTAACCACGTTCGCCAGACGGCGGCAGTGGCGGCGAAGCTGGGCCTTCACTGCGTAGCCCTGCTGGAGAACCCGATTGGCACGCAGGCAGAGAATTACCTGACTAACGGTAACCGCCTGCTGCTGGATCTGTTCAACGTGCAGGTTGAAATGGTTGACGCGTTGACCGACCCGGCTGCACAGCTTGATGAACTGGCGACGCGCCTGGAAGCGCAGGGCTTTCGTCCGTACGTCATCCCGGTTGGCGGCTCGAATGCGCTGGGTGCTCTCGGCTATGTTGAGAGCGCGCTGGAAATCGCCCAGCAGTGCGAAGGCGCGGTGAGTTTGTCCTCGGTGGTAGTGGCGTCCGGCAGCGCGGGTACCCATGCCGGTTTAGCGGTCGGGCTTGAGCAACTGATGCCGGACGTAGAGTTGATTGGCGTGACGGTTTCCAGAAGCGTTGCGGATCAAAAGCCGAAAGTCGTCACCCTGCAACAGGCGGTGGCTGAACAGCTTGTACTTCAGGCGAAGGCGGAAATATTGCTGTGGGATGACTACTTCGCGCCGGGCTATGGTACCCCCAATGATGAAGGGATGGAGGCCGTTAAGCTGCTGGCCCGCCTCGAAGGTATTCTGCTTGACCCTGTCTATACCGGTAAGGCGATGGCGGGCCTTATCGACGGTATCGCCCGCAAGCGCTTTAAGGATGAAGGACCCATTTTGTTTGTTCATACTGGCGGGGCGCCTGCGCTGTTTGCCTATCATCCCCATGTCTAAAAATCAGGTAGAAAAATAATAATGCAAGAAAGTATTCAACTGGTTATTGATTCGCTGCCGTTCTTGCTTAAGGGCGCGGTGTTTACTTTACAGCTCAGTATCGGCGGGATGTTCTTCGGGCTGGTGCTCGGGTTTGTGCTGGCACTGATGCGCATGTCGAACGTCTGGCCGGTGCGGTGGCTGGCGCGGTTTTACATCTCCGTGTTTCGCGGAACGCCGCTTATCGCCCAGCTGTTTATGATTTACTACGGGCTGCCCCAGTTCGGTATCGAGCTGGATCCGATCCCGGCGGCGATGATTGGCCTGTCGCTGAATACGGCGGCGTACACCTCTGAAACGCTGCGTGCGGCGATCTCGTCCATCGATAAAGGACAGTGGGAAGCGGCGGCCAGTATCGGGATGACCCCGTGGCAGACGCTGCGCCGGGCGATCCTGCCCCAGGCGGCGCGCGTGGCGCTACCTCCGCTGAGCAACAGCTTTATCAGCCTGGTGAAAGACACCTCGCTTGCGGCGACCATTCAGGTGCCGGAGCTTTTCCGTCAGGCGCAACTGATCACCTCGCGCACGCTGGAAGTGTTTACCATGTATCTGGCGGCCTCGCTGATTTACTGGGTGATGGCGACGGTGCTGTCCGCCCTGCAAAACTATTTTGAAAACCAGCTTAACCGCCAGGAGCGAGATCCAAAATGAGTGCAATTGACGTCAAAAACCTGGTGAAAAAATTCCACGGGCAAACGGTGCTGCACGGCATCGACCTTGAGGTTGAGCAGGGCGAAGTGGTGGCAATTATCGGCCCGAGTGGGTCAGGGAAAACCACGCTGTTGCGCAGCATTAATTTGCTTGAGCAGCCCGAAGGTGGGACGATCCGCGTGGGCGATATCACCATTGATACCGGGAAACCCATCAGCCAGCAAAAAGGGCTGATTCGCCGCCTGCGTCAGCATGTTGGCTTCGTATTCCAGAGCTTTAATCTCTTTCCGCACCGTACGGTGCTGGAAAATATTATTGAAGGCCCGGTCATCGTAAAGGGTGAACCAAAGGAAGACGCGACGGCCCGCGCCCGCGAGCTGCTGGCGAAGGTTGGCCTGGCCGGGAAGGAGACGAGTTATCCGCGTAGGTTATCTGGCGGACAGCAGCAGCGTGTCGCCATTGCGCGCGCGCTGGCGATGCGCCCGGATGTGATCCTGTTCGACGAACCCACATCCGCACTCGATCCTGAGCTGGTCGGGGAAGTGCTTAACACTATCCGACAGCTGGCGCAGGAAAAACGCACGATGGTGATTGTGACGCATGAAATGAGCTTCGCTCGCGACGTTGCCGATCGGGCAATTTTCATGGATCAGGGGCGAATAGTAGAGCAGGGGCCAGCTAAGGCGCTGTTTGCCAATCCTCAGCAGCCTCGAACCCGCCAGTTCCTTGAAAAATTCTTAATGCAGTAGCATTTTCACGCTCAATTTGCTCCAGATGTCGCTTCTGGAGCAAATTATCCTCCCATAACTTCAGTTTTGTTGATTTTTTATTCCACCCGATGGGGATAAGCCATCGCCAAATTAAAGATAATCCGTCTGTGGTCGATATTTTATATAAATGATCCTGCTTTATGTGTTAGGTTATATTCACCATAATAATGATTATCTTTATCAGAGGCTTCATTCGGCAAGTATGAGGGATATAGACTTTTTCACCTGGCGACGGGAATGCGTCCTCCGGTTTCAGGAAATGACCTGTGCTGACGAGGTATATCAGGAACTTCAGCGACAAACGCAGGCGCTTGAATTCGATTATTATGCGCTTTGTGTTCGACACCCTGTGCCATTTACCCGCCCGCGAACATCCGTCCATTCCAGTTATCCGCAACAATGGATGGCGCAATATCAATCCGAGAATTATTTCGCCATTGACCCGGTACTGAAGCCGGAGAATTTCATTCAGGGTCATTTGCCCTGGACGGATGAATTATTCACGGATGCCCAGCAATTATGGGACGGCGCGCGGGACCACGGTTTACGTAAGGGAATAACCCAGTGTCTGATGCTGCCAAATCATGCGCTCGGCTTCCTCTCCGTGTCATGTACTAGCTTACAGGCACACTCGATATCCAGTGAAGAAATTGAGCTGCGTTTACAAATGCTGGTTCAGATGGCGCTCACTACACTGTTGCGCTTTGAACATGAGACGGTGATGCCGCCGGAAATGAAATTCAGCAAGCGTGAACGGGAAATTCTGAAGTGGACCGCAGAAGGGAAGACGTCGGCAGAAATCGCCATCATTCTTTCCATCTCGGAAAATACCGTCAACTTCCATCAGAAGAATATGCAGAAGAAATTCAACGCGCCGAATAAGATCCAGATAGCGTGTTATGCCGCGGCGACTGGGCTTATTTGACTGATATCACGTTCTGCGTGTCAGACGAGGAAAAGGCTGAATGCACTGCATCCAGCCTTTTTTGTTACTGGCGGTAGGCTTGTTTAATTTGCTTAACTGTATTGGCAAAAACAGCGGATTCCGCCTGATCTTCCATCTGCGCGATCTGTTTTTCCATTTTAATGATCACACGTCCAGCATCAGCCTGGCCCATCGCCTGTAGCATAAGCGTCAGCAGCGACTTCAGGCAGTTTACTTCCTGTGCCAGTTCCTGGTTATTCTCGGCAGTGGCAAATTCAGGTGTGCTCATTTATTTTCCTCATTATAAAACAGCGCATGAGCGCGACGATGAAAGTTAAGGCGGCGGAGTATACCACAAGCTGCGGCAAAAAATGCAGTGGTTGTTTTTTATACTTTTACGCGTATTGATTATTGGCCGGTGCGGATTATGAAGGTAATCTGCCCAATATGTTAGCGACAATTAAATGTTTATCGCCGGTACGCCATCCGTTAATTGTTGTTACAAAAAAATGAGAGCATTTTTTAGTTTACGTTAACAAATGTTTTGGTGGCTTTTTGAATGCTGGTGCTAAAAAAATAGCGGTAAAGCCCAGTACACATGGGTTTTCTTTCCACTTACTGTACAGCCTAATTTCCAAAAACGAGACCCGAATCGTATAGCCGATTTTTTAGCGTTTTAATCTTGCATGGAAAACCGTTAATATAAACCCAATTAGCAGTCAGTAGCGTTATCCCTATTCTGGAGACATTTCCTTTGATCAACGTCCTTCTTGTTGATGACCACGAACTGGTGCGCGCAGGGATACGACGCATTCTTGAAGATATAAAGGGTATTAAAGTTGCCGGCGAGGCGTGCTGTGGCGAAGATGCCGTCAAATGGTGTCGCGCGAACTCCGCAGACGTGGTGCTGATGGATATGAACATGCCCGGTATTGGCGGGCTTGAAGCCACGCGCAAAATCGCGCGCATGTTCGTTGATACCAAAGTCATCATGCTGACCGTCCATACCGAAAATCCGCTGCCCGCCAGGGTCATGCAGGCGGGGGCTGCGGGGTATCTCAGTAAAGGCGCTGCGCCGCAGGAAGTCGTCAATGCGATCCGCACCGTTCACGCAGGGCAGCGCTATATCGCTTCTGATATTGCTCAACAGATGGCGTTGAGTCAGATTGAACCGGAAAAAACGGAATCTCCGTTTGCCAGTTTGTCTGAGCGCGAATTGCAGATTATGCTGATGATCACTAAAGGTCAGAAGGTGAATGAGATTTCTGAGCAGTTGAATCTCAGCCCGAAAACGGTCAACAGCTATCGCTATCGGATGTTCAGTAAACTGAACATTCACGGTGATGTCGAACTGACTCACCTGGCCATTCGCCATGGTTTGTGCAATGCGGAGTCGTTAATAAGTCAGTGAGTGAAGCGTTCGATTCAAAAGCATTTCTGAAAACCGTCACCAGCCAGCCAGGCGTCTACCGGATGTATGATGCTGGCGGTACGGTTATCTATGTCGGTAAGGCGAAAGATCTGAAGAAACGCCTTTCAAGTTATTTCCGCAGCAACCTTGCCTCCCGTAAAACCGAAGCGCTGGTCGCACTTATACACAACATTGATGTCACCGTAACGCACACGGAAACGGAAGCGCTGCTCCTTGAGCACAACTACATTAAGTTGTATCAGCCGCGCTACAACGTTCTGCTGCGTGATGACAAGTCCTATCCGTTTATCTTCCTGAGCGGCGACACGCACCCGCGGCTGGCGATGCATCGTGGCGCTAAGCATGCGAAAGGAGAATATTTCGGCCCCTTCCCGAATGGTTATGCCGTGCGGGAAACGCTGGCGCTTTTGCAAAAAATCTTCCCTGTTCGCCAGTGCGAAAACAGCGTCTATCGCAACCGCTCCCGGCCATGCCTGCAATATCAGATTGGCCGCTGCCTGGGACCATGCGTTGAAGGGCTGGTGAGCGAAGAAGAGTACGCGCAGCAGGTGGAATATGTCCGCCTGTTTTTAGCCGGGAAAGACGATCAGGTGCTGACGCAACTGATTACCCGCATGGAAAAAGCCAGCGCGGCGCTGGAATTTGAGGAGGCCGCACGCATCCGCGACCAGATCCAGGCGGTGCGCAGGGTGACCGAGAAGCAGTTTGTTTCCAATACGGGCGACGACCTCGATGTCATCGGCGTTGCCTTTGACGCCGGCCTGGCCTGCGTTCACGTGCTGTTTATTCGTCAGGGCAAAGTGCTCGGCAGCCGCAGTTACTTCCCGAAAGTGCCGGGCGGGACTGAGATGGGTGAAGTGGTGGAGACCTTTGTCGGCCAGTTTTATTTGCAGGGCAGCCAGATGCGTACGCTGCCCTCGGAGATCCTGCTCGACTTCACGCTGGACGATAAAACCCTGCTGGCGGACTCACTTTCAGAGCTGGCAGGCCGCCGGGTGAATGTCCAGACGAAACCGCGCGGCGATCGTGCGCGTTATCTGAAGCTGGCGCGAACCAATGCCGCCACGGCGCTGACCACCAAACTTTCCCAGCAATCGACCGTCAGCCAACGTTTAACCGCCCTTGCTACGCTGCTCAAGCTGCCGGAAGTGAAACGCATGGAATGCTTCGACATCAGCCATACGATGGGTGAGCAGACCGTGGCGTCGTGTGTGGTCTTTGATGCCAATGGCCCACTGCGGGCAGAGTATCGTCGCTATAACATCACCGGTATAACGCCCGGTGACGATTATGCCGCCATGAACCAGGTGCTGCGCCGTCGCTATGGTAAAGCGATTGAAGAGAGCAAAATCCCGGACGTTATCCTTATCGACGGCGGGAAAGGGCAGTTGGGGCAGGCGAAGGCGGTATTCGAATCGCTCGACGTGGAGTGGGATAAGAACCATCCGCTGCTGCTAGGGGTAGCGAAAGGGGCAGATCGTAAGGCTGGCCTGGAAACGCTGTTCTTTGAGCCGGAAGGCGAGGGCTTTAGCCTGCCGCCAGATTCCCCTGCACTGCACGTGATCCAGCACATCCGAGATGAGTCGCACGATCATGCCATTAGCGGACACCGCAAAAAACGGGCGAAAGTGAAAAATACCAGTACCCTTGAGACGATTGAAGGCGTCGGGCCAAAACGTCGCCAGATGCTGTTGAAGTATATGGGCGGATTGCAAGGATTACTCAACGCCAGTATGGAAGAAATTGCAAAAGTGCCGGGTATTTCGCAAGGGCTGGCAGAAAAGATCTACTACTCGTTGAAACATTGAGGGCTCTGTAGCAACATAGAGCTAAATTTTACTGACAACAGACAGTTACCGTCATCATGCGATTTAATATCCCTACGTTGCTTACTCTCTTTCGCGTTGTGCTCATTCCGTTCTTCGTCCTGGCATTTTACCTGCCGGTCGTCTGGGCGCCTTTTGCCTGTGCGCTTATTTTCCTGATTGCCGCCGTGACGGACTGGTTTGACGGTTATCTGGCGCGTCGCTGGAACCAGAGTACCCGCTTTGGCGCGTTCCTCGATCCGGTTGCGGATAAGGTGATGGTGGCAATCGCGATGGTGCTGGTGGCGGAACATTATCATACCTGGTGGGTGACGCTGCCTGCCGCGACCATGATTGGCCGTGAGATTATTATCTCTGCCCTGCGCGAGTGGATGGCGGAGCTGGGTAAACGCAGCAGCGTGGCGGTGTCCTGGATCGGTAAAGTTAAAACCACTGCGCAGATGGCGGCGCTGGTGTGGATGCTGTGGCGTCCGAATGCCTGGGTAGAGTGGGCCGGCATTGGTCTGCTGTGGGTTGCGGCGGTGCTGACATTGTGGTCAATGTTGCAATACTTGAACGCTGCGCGCGGTGATTTGCTTGAACAGTGATCGTTTCGGCTTAATTTTCAGCAAACGATCCTGAGATGCGAAAAATAACGTTGACTCATAACGTCATATCAGTAGAATGCAACGCATCGAACGGCGGCACAGTAAGCCGGACGATAATGAAATCAAGTGCTTAGCAAGTCGTTAAATAGTTACTTGATAACATGCGGGAATAGCTCAGTTGGNNGAGTCTCGTTTCCCGCTCCAGATTAATGCATCGGCAGTTTGCGGGTGCAGGTCGAAAGACAAAAGATTTAAGGCGCGTTAGCAAAGCGGTTATGTAGCGGATTGCAAATCCGTCTAGTCCGGTTCGACTCCGGAACGCGCCTCCACTTTCTTCCCTGGCCGGATGGTGGAATCGGTAGACACAAGGGATTTAAAATCCCTCGGCGTTCGCGCTGTGTGGGTTCAAGTCCCACTCCGGCTACCATGGGAAAAAGCAGAATAATCAAAGCAATAAGCAGTGTCGTGTAAACCACCGAAAGGTGGTTTTTTATTGCCTAATTTTCGCCATTCTTTCGCCATTCTGCTTCACCACAAAAAGAGGGCATTACTGCCCTCCGACTACCGGAACTATAGGAATTTTTCTATCATAACGTGCTGTCTGTGACGCGTTTTTATGACCAGCGATTCCCTGTTTTTCGTTAAGCGTTCCTTCCAGATCCGATATCCCTTTAGATTTGCTGCTACGAAGTTAGATTATGGTAATAACCAGGCTGAGTTAGTCTATGGCGTCGTTGATCTCTCTTTATCGGCATATGGTGCGGGCAGAAAAGTTTTGCGTCCCAGAGAGAGGTCCTGGAGTTTATTCCACGATTATATCAGAGGTTGGCAAGAGGCTTTTAAAACCGCAATGGCGCTGGATTTGACCAGTGGAAGCATTACGGGGTGGCAGATGTACCAGATAGCAAAAGAGAATTGATTATGTCTCAAGAGTTAGAATTTTCGCTTCATCCACCTGTTTGGCCTGCCGTGGCCTATTTTATTGTATCTATTGCAATTTTTCTCTTGCTTTATCTCGGCAAACTAAAAGTTAACAGGCTGCATAAATACCCGCTATTTATCGCGTATAGGGTGTTTGTAATCGCTATTGCAGCCGTTCAGATAAACATCTTTGCCAATGGCTACGAGTTTGTCAGCAGCTTTTTGCATATAGATTTTGACCCCTATCGCTATGACTCGGTATATTGGGGCTCATTGTTTTTCTGCATAATTTACTTGCTGGCATTGCCCCGTAACAAGTTTTAGCATAATGAATTTTTCATTTAAGGGACGCTATGTCTTTACCGCCATTGTATGCACTGCGTGCGTTTGAAGTTGCTGCGCGGTTGAACTCCTTCAGTAAAGCCGCTGAAACGCTCAATATTACGCCGGGCGCGGTCAGCAGACATGTCCGTACCCTTGAACTGTGGTTCGACTGCGAGCTTTTCAAAAGGCAAGGTCCTCGCGTGGAGGTCACTGAAGCCGGGCGAGTGCTTGCCGGACAGCTGAACGAAAGCTTCACGAGCATTGAATGGGCCTGCCGGGCATTCCGCAGTGAAAACCATCTGCTGCGGTTAAAAACACCCAGCACCCTGACCATGAGATGGCTTCTCGACGTGCTGCGATCTTTTCGCAACAACCATCCAAAACCGCAGGTGGAGATTGCCAGCGTCTGGATGGACATTGACACCGTTGATTTCAATCTTGAGCCATACGACTGCGCCATCCTTCTCGGTAATGGCCGTTTTGGTGAGACAACGGAAAGCCAGCTGCTTTTTCATGAATGGCTTATCCCGGTTTGCACCCCATCGCTTATCGAACCGGCCCGGCAGCAGCTTTCGCAATGCGATTTGATCCATCCTTCACCGGACAGACGTGACTGGCGGCGCTGGCTGCGAAGAACAGGATTGTTTCCGGGGCTCGATATGAGCAGCGGCATGGTGTTTGATACCCTTGAACAGGGAAGTATCGCCGCGATGAACGGGCACGGCATCGCTATCGCCGACCTGCATCTCACGCTTGATGCCCTGAAAAGCGGCCTGCTGGGCCTGCCGTTCAGGGAAGCTATCGCGACGGGAGATGGTTACTACCTCGTCTGGCCAAAAAATTCGCTCAAAAGAGAGAGCATCCAGCACCTTCTGGGCTGGCTGCAAAACCATACCCCGGTCGTTCCGGCTCTGGATATCGATTACCTGGAATACGATGAAAGCCGGGTTTATTAATACCGTTATGAGTAAGAGATGTTTGCCATCTTTTTATAGCGTTCTGGCAAAGCGCTGTTCAGGCTGAGTACCTTATCCAGAATATAAAATGCTGGCGTGTTTTTCTGCTGCTCAGCGTCAATAATTGCACCGCGTAATATCGTGGCGGCAGACGAAATCCTGTGAAAATATTCTTCAGTCTCGGGCGTCTGTAATTCACCCGACGTGGCGTAGCGCACGTGCGGCCAGCCGGAGAAGTCGAGCAGCGGAAGGGGCTTTCCTGCTTCAGGATGACAGGCTGAAATCAGCGCAGCCGCTTGCTTAGGGTCGCGATGGGCAACGGACAGCATGTATACGCGCTGCGAAAACGGTGACAGAGCCTCTGAGTGATGTTTCGTCGCCATAAGCATGGCCATAAAATCCTGTAAATCATCGGCTGAATCGGTGTCAGGTGGTAATACAGTTTTCATTAACTGATATAACGCATCAAGTGTCATATTTGCCCCGGATCCTCTTATCATTATTATTCAGTTTGCGGCTGAACGTTTTATCGACCCGCGCAAAGGCGGGTCGTAAAGATGATATTTGAATGCGGTCGCATCAGAAAAACGATTAATAATGGCAATCACTGTGAGTTTTTCTCACTATAGCCTCCAGGCTTCACACGCCGCCCAGGTACGCCTTCCTCACCTCCGGATCCTTTAGCAACGCCTCGCCGCTGCCGCTTAACCGAATCTGCCCGTTAACCATCACATAGCCGCGGTCGGACAACTTCAGCGCGTGGTGGGCATTCTGCTCGACCAGAAAAATCGTCATTCCGTTACGGGCCAGTTCGCGCAGCGTCTGGAAGATCTGTTTAACCACGATGGGTGCGAGGCCGAGGCTGGGTTCATCCAGCAGCAGAAGTTTAGGACGGCTCATCAGTGCCCGGGCAATAGCCAGCATCTGCTGTTCACCGCCGGAAAGCGTCATCGCCCGCTGATTACGCCGCTCCTTGAGGCGAGGGAAGAGGTCGAACATGCTTTGCATATCTTCAGCTGCATGCTGATTGCCGACGGGGATTGTCCCCATCAGCAGGTTCTCTTCTACAGACATATCCGGGAAAATGCGTCGTCCCTCAGGTGCCTGCGCGATGCCGCCGGTGGCAACATAGTGGGTGGATTTGTGGCTGATATCCTCGCCGCAGAAGAGGATCTGCCCGTTGCGGATCCGGGGATGACCAAAGACAGACATCAGTAATGTTGACTTCCCCGCGCCATTAGCGCCAATCAGGGCCACGGTTTCCCCTTTGTTTACCTCAAGTGAAACCTGCTTCAACGCCTGGATCACCCCGTAAAAAACGTCCACATTATGAAATTGAAGCATCGGTGCGCTCACAGATTTACCTCGGTTTCGTCGGTGCCCAGATACGCGGCAATCACTTTTTCATTGTGCTGGATCTCAGCCGGTTTACCTCTGGCAATCACATCGCCGTGATCGAGCACAATGATGTCATCTGAAATGCCCATCACCATCCCCATATCATGCTCGATCAGCAAAACCGTGATGTCGTGGTGGTCGCGCAGGAACCGGATGATCTCGCTCAGCTTGTGCGTCTCCACCGGGTTCAGACCGGCAGCAGGTTCATCGAGACAAATCATCTCCGGGCCGGTGCACATGGCGCGGGCGATTTCGAGGCGTCGTTGCTGGCCATAGGACATTTCCCCGGCCAGACGGTTCGCGCAATCTACCAGATCCACCACCTCCAGCCAGTAAAACGCCCGGTCCAGCGCCTCGTTCTCTGCCCGACGATACGCAGGGGTGTTCAGCACCCCCGCCAGCAGATTGCGGTTGACGCGCATGTGCTGTGCCACCAGCAGGTTTTCCACAACGGACATCTCGCGGAACAGGCGGATGTTCTGAAACGTGCGCGCAAGACCCGCGCGGTTCACCAGATGCGTGCCGCCAAACATCTTATAGAACAGGCGTTGACCAAGCTGCGCCGGGCTGAGCCAGTCGCCCGGCTGGAGTTTCTGGCCGAGCACCTGAATGACATTGGTAGTTTTATTTCGTGCATTGAACAGAATGTTGCCGCCGGAGGCCCGGTAGAAACCGGTCAGGCAGTTAAAGACGGTTGTTTTTCCCGCGCCGTTAGGCCCAATGAGTGCAGTAATAGAGCCGCGCTGCACCTCAAGATTGACGTCGTTTAAGGCCTTGATCCCGCCGAAGTGCATCATCAGATGTTCTACACGCAAAATCGTTGCGTTCATGGCGCCACTCCTTTACGCACGGCAAATCCGCTGCGGTTGATGCGGATCAGACCGCGAGGACGCCAGATCATCATCACCACCATCAGCATGCCAAACAGCAGCACGCGGTATTCCGCAAAGCTGCGCAGCAGTTCCGGCGTGACGGTCAGCACAAAGGCGGCCAGTACGACGCCGACGGTGGAGCCCATCCCGCCCAGGACCACAATCGCGAGGATGAGGGCCGATTCAAAAAAGGTGAAAGAGGTGGGGTTAACAAACCCCTGCCAGGTGGCAAAAAACACCCCGGCGATACCTGCCGTCGATGCGCCCAGGGTGAAGGCCGAGAGTTTGACCAGAACGTGATTCAGCCCCATGGAACGGCAGGCAATCTCATCCTCACGGAGCGCTTCCCACGCCCGTCCAATGGGCATTCGGGTCAGCCGGTGTTTAATGTACAGCACCAGCATGACTACCAGGAAAAGTACCGCATAGATGAAAATAAACTTCATGTTGGGGTTATAGGTCAGGCCGAAGAACTCGTGGAAAGGGACGCCGCCTTCTTTGGCGCGTCGGCCAAACTCCAGGCCAAAAAAGGTCGGGGCAGGGGCTGAAACGCCGTTAGGCCCGCCGGTGAAGGTAAGCCAGTTGTTCAGCACCAGACGGATGATCTCGCCAAACCCGAGCGTGACGATGGCGAGATAATCCCCGTGCATGCGCAACACCGGAAAGCCGAGCAGGGCGCCCGCGCCCGCAGCCATTAGCGCCGCCAGCGGCAGCATGCTCCAGAACCCAAGCCCCAGATACTGATACCCGAGCGCCAGTCCGTAAGCGCCGATGGCATAGAAGGCGACATAACCCAGATCCAGCAGCCCTGCCAGGCCAACGACAATGTTCAGCCCAAGACCGAGCAGGACGTAGATCAGTCCGAGTATAGCGACCGTCAGAACGTATTTTGTGGCCACAAACGGGAAGCAGATCGCCAGCGTGACAATCAGCGGAATGATCCAGCGCATGCGGCTTTTATACGCCGGTGGCCGGACATACACCCCCGCATTGTCGGATTCAAACCGCGCCTGTAAACGTCTTCCGGCCGCCGTAGCTGAAAAGGCGCTCAGCAAAAAGCGTCCCAGCATCACCGTGCCTACAATCCACGCCAGCCGCTGGCCGTCAAAGGTAAAGCTATAACCATCCAGTATGACGCCCGCAATCGGGCCGAAAATAATCAGGGCGATCATTCCGGAAAAAAACGCGTCCAGAATGCAGCGCTTCAGGGAAAAGCCGTCAGAGGTCATCGCGTTGTTCCTTACACTTTAGCCACGACAGGGCGGCCCAGCAGCCCCTGAGGACGGAAGATCAGGATTAATACCAGCAATCCAAACGAGAACACGTCTTTATAATCCGAGTTCACCATCCCGGAGAATTGCGCTTCTGCGACGCCCAGAATCAGCCCGCCAAGCATCGCACCGGGCAGAGAGCCGATGCCACCCAGCACCGCCGCCGTAAAGGCCTTGATGCCGATAACGAACCCGACGTAAAAATCAAAGGTGCCGTAATTCATGGTGATCAGCACGCCCGCCAGCCCGGCCATGGCTGCGCCGATAACAAAAACCAGCGAAATAATTCTGTCGGTGTTGATACCCAAAATGGAGGCCATCTTACGATCCTGCTGCACCGCACGGCACATGCGCCCTAAGCGGGTACGGTTGATAATCCAGGTCAGCACCAGCATGCCCGCGAACGAGGCGATGAGAATAAAGACTTTGGTATAGGTTATCTGGACAAACCCTTCGCCGAGGTGAAAACGCAGCACACCATCCAGCATGGTCGGTACGCCCTGCTGCCGTGGGCCCTGGCTGAGCTGGACGTAGTTTTGCAGTATCAACGACATCCCGATGGCCGAAATCAGCGGCGCCAGACGCGTCGAATTGCGTAGCGGCTTATAGGCGATGCGCTCAATCGTCCAGCCATAAACGCCGGTGACCACGATGGTGAAAACCAGGGTTCCCAGGATCAGCAGCGGAAAGGAGTGGAGTCCAAAAAACGCCAGCAGGGCCAGGCCAATGGCCGAGAGATAGGCGGAGATCATATACACTTCGCCGTGGGCGAAATTGATCATACCGATGATGCCGTACACCATGGTGTAGCCGATGGCGATAAGACCGTAGACCGAACCCAGCGTTAAGCCATTAATTAATTGTTGCAGGAAGAATGTACTCATGGTCGCGCACCTGAATAAAGGGTTACGCCGACAGTCAGACCTGCCGGCGTTGAGCAGATTCCGTCCCGTTATGGCACTTCTTTATATTTGCCTTTGTCGTCCCACTGGTAGACCACGTAGTCAGACACTTTGAGGTCACCTTTGCTGTCCCAGGCTTTTTTACCCATCACCGTGTCGACAGGGTTGGCCTTCAGCCACTCGCTGGCTTTTGCGGAATCCGTCCCTTTCGTGGCCTTGAATGCCGCTGCGATAGCCTGCACAGACGCGTAGGCGTAGAGGGTGTATCCTTCTGGTTCAAATTTACCGGCGCGGAATTTCTCGATGACGGCTTTTCCGTCCGGGATCAGGCGCGGGTCTTTACCGAAGGTCATGTAAATACCGTTGGTGTACTGCGCCCCACCGGCGGCGGTGACCATCTCTTCATTGACGATACAGTCTCCCGAGAAGAACTTCGCCTGCACGCCCTGTTCACGCATCTGGCGAACCAGCGGGCCCGCTTCCGGGTGACAGCCACCGAAGAACACCACGTCTGGTTTTTGTGCGCCAATTTTGGTCACTAGCGCGTTAAAGTCTTTCTCCCCGCGGGACAACCCTTCGTACATCACTTCCTTAACGCCGCGTTTCGCCAGCGCCGCTTTAGTGGCGTCCGCCAGCCCCTGACCGTAGGTGTCTTTATCGTGGATGATGACGACCCGTTTGGCTTTCAGCTTATCAAGAATAAAATCGCTGGCGACCTGGCCCTGCTGGTCGTCACGTCCGCACATGCGGAACATATCGCTCATGCCCCGCTCGGTAATAAGCGGGTTCGTTGAGCCGGGGGTGATGGAGAGGATCCCGGCATCGCTATAGACCTCGGAGGCGGGCATGGTCGACGAGGAGCAGAAGTGGCCGACGACCGCTTTCACTTTATCCTGATCGACTAAGCGGTTGGCGACGGCAACGGCCTGTTTGGGTTCGCAGGCGTCATCGCCCTGAACCAGTTTGATTTTCTCACCGTTGATCCCGCCAGCGGCGTTAATGTCTTCCGCCGCCTGCGTAGCGCCATGCCAGTATTGATCGCCATAGGTTGCGTTCGGGCCTGTGAACGGCCCGGCCACGCCGATCACGATATCGGCCTGTGCAGAAAAGGCCGTCACCAGACAACCGGCCAGCAACAGGGAGAGGGGAGTTTTGGTAAATTTCAGCGACATTATTATGTTCCTTAGCAAAGAGGTTTTTGCACCAGGTATAAACCCGAACGCCTGATGGCATCGTAAATCCAAAAACAAGAGCGAGAACAAAATGCACTTTAGAAGCAATCTCGTGCTTAATACGGCGAGGATCCCACGCACCGCGAAGCGCGCAGAACATTAAGCAAAAAGGTTGCCAGAATGGTTAATCCCTTGACCGGGTCACAACACGTTGAGTATAGAGCGCCGTTTTATGCGCCTTTGCGGGATGAGATGAATTTACAGCGGAGATCACATCTCCTTAACAACAAAGCCCATAAGTTGTGCAACGGTCACGATTTGCACGTTTTTGCAGCAATAAAGACCTAAACTTCAGATAGGCATGCGCGGCGATATATGTCAGGATCGTTTTTTTTATCAGGAGTATCAGCAATGGCTGAAGGCCCATTAAATGAAAGCGAGATGGCGTGGCTGGAAGAGACATTAATCTCTTACGGACACGACGATGCATCCGTGATTGACGTGTCCGAACTGGACGGCATGCTTACCGCAGTACTTTCCGGTCCCGTTGTGGTGGAGCCCGACACCTGGCTGGTGGCGGTATGGGGTGGCGAGAAGTATATTCCGCGCTGGAAAAACGATCGTGAGATGAACCGTTTTATCGATCTCTGCTTTAAGCACATGAACGATATTGCCGAGCGCCTGAGCGAATACCCGGATCAGTTTGAACCGCTGTTTGGCTATAACGACGTTGACGGTCAGAGCTATACTGTAGTGGAAGAGTGGTGCTATGGCTACATGCGCGGCGTGGCGCTGACGGACTGGTCATCCCTGCCGGAAGCGCTGGAAGCGGATCTGGCGGTGATTGCCCTCCACGGGACGGAAGAGAACAGCGAGAAGCTGGATGCGCTGACCGAAGAGGAGTATATGGCCAGCATCGAGAGCATTCAGCCTGCGGCGCTGCGTTTGTACAACTACTGGGTGGCTAATCCGCAGCAGCCGGAAGCGAAAAAGCCGATCGTGAACGGGTTGAAGGTGGGACGTAACGATCCGTGTCCGTGCGGGAGCGGGAAGAAGTTTAAGAGTTGCTGCCTGCATTAAATCATTAATTACTGTGGCCTGAATGGGGCAAGGGTGTTGAGTCCCCGCTAAAATCGGCGAACCGGAGACCAGATGACAAGGGCTGGACGCCATGGATGGCGGCCAGAGGCGAATCGAGACAGGATGTCGAGTTGAGCCGACCGCAGGCAGATGGTCGGGAGGTGAGCGCAGTGCGAAGCACCGATTTTCCGCGGGGCCGCGGGGATTGATAAGGGGGCCGCGGCGGCCCCCTTATCCCGTTCACATACTGTGAAAAAATCATATTCTGTTGATCTTAAGGTGAACGGAACAGTACCTCAGGACCTGTATAAATAAGTTATCCCACTTCCGGCAGCATCCCCGCTGCAATCAAAATCTGCACCAGAATAATCACCACCCCACAACCAAACACCACGCACAGCAGCGGCTTACCACCCGCCACGCGGTATCCTTGCTGCGGATGTTGCTGGCGGCTCTTCCACGCCAGCAGGGAAGGCAGCAGCAGGGCCAGTACCGATAACGCCACGCCAGCATACCCTAGCGCCATCACAAACCCGCGCGGATAAAAGAGCGCAAAGGCCAGCGGCGGCAGGAAGGTCATCGCCCCCGTCTGTAAGCGTCCGGCAACGGTATTGCGACGCTGGAACAGATCCGCCATATAGTCAAACAGGCCAAGCGCCACGCCAAGGAAGGAGGTTGCCAGCGCCAGGTCTGCAAACAGATGTACCGCCAGCTCCACGTGTGAAGAGGCCACCACGTTACGCAGGGCAACCAGGAATCCATTCAGACCAGAATGCTCTGCCATCAGGCCGATAAAGGTGGTGGAATCAATACTGCCCAGCGTCACCAGCTGCCAGAACAGGTAAGCAATCAACGGAATGGCGCTGCCGATCACAAAGACGCGGCGCAGCTTGCGAATATCCCCGTTCATATAGCTCACGATGCTCGGCACGCTGCCGTGAAAACCGAAAGAGGTGAAAATCACCGGGATGGCCGAAAGCGCCAGACCTTTCTCAAGCGGGAGGGAGAGCAGGTTAACCTTGTGCACATGCGGTGCCAGCAGCACCAGCATCACAACAAGGAAGAGAATTTTGGCGCTGAACAAAAAACGGTTAAACAGATCGACCAGCGACGTGCCCGCACAAACCACACCGCCACCGATCAGCGTAAAGACAATGGCGCCTGTTTCCGGTGAAAGCGACGCACCGAAGCCGTCATTGATACTTGACGCAATTAGCTCCCCGGCGCCGCTGATGTAGGCGGCGGTCAGCGCGTACATCAGGAACATCATGCTGAAACCGGTGATCCACTGCCCGTAGCGTCCAAGATAGCGTGCAGCCAGGGAGCCTAAGCCGGTATCGGCAGGGACATGTTGATAAACCTCCAGCAATAATAGCGCGGTGTAACACATCAGGGCCCAAAGACCGCCCAGCAGCACTACGGTAACCCCAAACCCGACGCCGGCGGCAGCCAACGGCATGGCCAACATTCCTGCGCCAATTGTCGTTCCGGCGACGATAAAAATACTTCCCAGAGTTCTGTTCTTCACGCTTTCCTCTACAACGCTTCCATACCGCGACTCATTCTGCGGCGCAGAGTAAGGTAAAAGCACCATCTCGTCAAATCACCGTTACATAGGGTGTAATGATTAATTTACAAAAAGAAAGGGGGAACCTGCGCCAGCGCAAAGCGTGCCGTGGAGGGAGCATTTAGTCTGCTTTTTATTTGCGAGAGGTAATGATGTCAATTCACGGACACGACGTGCTGAATATGATGATTGAGTCAGGTGAGCGCTATACGGAGCAGAGTCTGGTTGAGGCGATACATGCCCGCTTTGGCGAAGCGGCGCGTTTCCATACTTGTTCAGCTTCGGAAATGACAGCCGCGGAGCTGGTGGCGTTTCTGGCGGCGCGCGGAAAATTCATTCCGGCAGCAGACGGATTTTCCACGCACGAAAGTAAAATTTGCCGTCATTGAATAAAGCGGTGCTGAAAACTCAGCACCGCTTTTCTATTAATTCTGCGTGTCGAGCGTCGACAGCTCTTTATCAATGAAGTACAGACCTTCCCCGGATTTACCTGCCAGAGATAATTTATCCAGCACGGATTTAAACAGCTTCTCTTCTTCGTGCTGTTCAGCCACATACCACTGAAGGAAATTAAAGGTTGGATAATCCTGACTGGTCATGGCGGCATGAGCCAGTTCATTTATTTTCTGGGTGATCAGCTGTTCGTGCTCATAGGTGGCACGGAACAGTTCATCAAGAGAGCCGTACTCGGCGAAAGGCGATACCACGTTATCAATGCGCGGCAGGCTGCCGGTGTCCGTCAGGTAATCAAACAGACGCTGCATGTGCGTCATCTCTTCCTGGGCATGACGACGCAGGAAGGCGGCAGCCCCTTCAAAGCTGTGATAGCTGCACCAGGCGCTCATCTGCTGATAAAGCAGGGAAGAAAATAGCTCAAGATTCATTTGCGCATTGAGCTTGTCGATCATTTCAGTTTTTAACATGGTGCAGCTCCGGTTTATTAATTCTGGTTCACGATGAGCGACACTATAATTTGTTATTTAATTATTTGCAAAAAGTAAAATAAATATTTATTTATTAAAAATACGAATGGGAATAAAACGCATTGCCGCCATTTGTATTTATTAATGAGAATTGTTTTTGTTCTTATTAAATAAACTGCCAGCGTGACTGGCAGTCGCGGTTAATACCACGGATTCTGGCTGGAAGAGGTAACGGCATATCCCTGACATTTATACTGAATGGTCACACTTTCGTTCAGACAGAGTGAACCGCTGATCAGGGTGCAGGTTTTAATCGGCTGCCCGTAGGCTGACGCGGAGGCGTAGCCCATGCGTTGGCAGGCCTTTGTTGCCGTACCGTTATTAACATAGTCATCAGACCAGGCGTTTTGGAGCATGGTCTGGCCATAGTCGAGGCGCACAATTCCGTTTGGGGCATCCGTACTACTGACTTCTGCCTGACGGTTGATGCTGCACCCGGCGAGCAACAGGATCGTTCCGGCTATGATTACACGTTTCATGTTTCACTCTGCGTGACGGGAAATACGCCATTGTAACCAACGCGACGGGACGCAATGGCCGGAATAGCCGGAGGATCTGCCCTTTCACTCTACAACGAGCCGGGCCACCGCGCGAAATTGTGAGCGCATCTTTGTTTTTTAAAACAAGTTTTCACTTAATTTGAAAGTGCGTTTGTTTGATAGTAAGGTTAAGTTGAAAAGGTATCCACAGCGGGATCGCCCGCCATGCATTCAGGAGAGACAAGATGAAAATTGCACTGATGATGGAAAACAGCCAGGCCGCTAAGAATCCCATCATCCTTAATGAGCTGAAAGCCGTTGCTGATGAGAAAGGTTTCCCGGTCTATAACGTCGGTATGAGTGATGAGAACGATCATCATCTCACTTATATTCACCTGGGCATCATGGCGAGCATTCTGCTTAACGCAAAAGCCGTTGATTTTGTTGTCACCGGCTGCGGTACCGGGCAGGGCGCGTTAATGTCCCTGAACATCCATCCGGGTGTGATTTGCGGTTACTGCATCGATCCTGCGGATGCTTTCCTGTTCGCGCAAATCAACAACGGTAACGCGCTTTCTCTGCCGTTTGCGAAGGGCTTCGGCTGGGGGGCAGAACTGAACGTACGCTTTATCTTTGAGAAAGCGTTTACCGGACGCAATGGCGAAGGCTATCCACCAGAGCGTAAGGAGCCGCAGGTGCGTAACGCCGGTATTCTGAACCAGGTGAAAGCGGCGGTGGTAAAAGAAAACTATCTGGATACCCTGCGTGCAATCGATCCTGAGCTGGTTAAAACCGCCGTCTCAGGCCAGCGCTTCCAGCAGTGCTTCTTCGAGAACTGCCAGGACAAAGAGATCGAAGCCTTCGTGCGCGGTATTGTTGGCTGATTTCCTTTGCCGGGCGGTGCGTTGCCCGCCCGGCACAGAGCCTTACTTTTTCGATGATACCGCGCTGCCTGCATTTTTGGTCAGACGCAGCGTGTCAACCATTCCCACCAGGCAGATCAGCGCGATCGCCACAAATGCCAGCCGGAAGCTCATTCCCGGCATGCCGGCAATCCCCATCGTCTCACTGACTTTTTCCCCGATACGAATACCAATTGCCCCGAGCGTGATCCCAAGTCCCACGGCAAGCTGCGTTGCGGTTGAAAACAGCGTATTGGCATAGCTCATCTGCGCAGAGGGTACATCCGCAAAGGCCAGCGTACTGATGGCTGTAAACTGGATCGAACGAAAAACGCCACCCAGATAGAGGATCAGCATGACGAGCCACACAGGAGTCTGCGGCGTAAGAAAGGCGCAGGCCAGCAGCGCCAGGACATTCAGTGAACCGTTAATCAGCAACAGCCGCTTAAACCCCAGGCTGCGGATCAGGGGCGTCGTCGCCGGTTTAATGGTGAGATTGCCTACGAAAACGGCCAGCACCAGCAGGCCAGAATGGAACGCGTCCATGCCAAAGCCGACCTGGAACATCAGCGGTAACAGGAACGGAACCGCGCTGATGGAGGCGCGAAACAGCGATCCGCCGTACAGGGTGACGCGAAACGTCGGCACTTGCATCGCATCGAGCCTGATCATCGGCCAGGTTGCCCGCTTAAAGTGGCGCAGCGCCAGGCTCAACGCGGCGACACCGACGATAAACAGCGTGGCGGTTAATCCTGTCCGCAGAGGCTCTGCGCCCATCAACTCCATCGCATAAACCAGGCTCACCATGGCAAGGGTGGTGACCACAAAACCCGGTAAATCAAACGGTCGGCGCGTATCTTCATGCAGGTCTGGAATGATTCGCAGTGCCAGCAAAATGGCGATTATCCCCAGCGGCACGTTAATAAAGAAGATCCAGCGCCAGTCGGCATAGCTTGTAATGAACCCGCCCAGCGGCGGGCCGATGATCGGCGCGACCAGCGCAGGCCACGTCAGGGTGGCGATTGCCGTGATGAGCTGATGCTTTGGCGTTGTACGTAACACGGCCAGGCGACCCACAGGCACCATCAGCGCGCCACCCATGCCCTGGAAGACGCGCATTGCGACAAACTCCTCGAGCGTGGTGGACAGGCCGCAAAATACCGAGGCCAGCGTGAAGATCGCCAGCGCGAGGGCAAATACTTTTCGCGCGCCGAAGCGGTCGGCGATCCAGCCGCTGGCGGGGATCAGCACGGCAAGGGTGATCAGGTAGGCGCTGATGCCGATATTCAGATCCACGGCCTGTACGCCGAAGCTTTTTGCCATATCCGGCAATGCGGTGGCGATCACCGTCCCGTCCAGAAACTCCATAAAGAAAGCACCGGCCACCAGCAGTGCCGCAGGCGATAATCCATGGCTCTCTTTGCCGGATACGTTTTCACTCATTCTCTTCCTGCCCGCTCAAAAAATTTTATAAAAATTTACTGGAATTTATAAGTCTGTAACGTGCGGATTTATCATGCCTTTTTTTAACAAACCGGCAGCACTGAGGGTTTGTTAACTGTGATGCAGGTCACAAAATGGTTGATTTTTGTGATGGTGGTCATATTATAAGCGTATTGATAATAACACCTGCATAACACGTTACTGGAGCAACATAATGAAACTGCGCAAAATCCTGAAAAGCATGTGGGCTAACTACTGCACAACGTTTAAAGACGTCCCACCGGGTGCGATGTTCTGATAAAAAAACCTGCTTCGGCAGGTTTTTTTATGTCTGCGGACGACGAGAGGGAGATGGAAGGGCGTCTGTTTTGCTACTATGGCGGCCTTTGAATAAGGAGAACCCCATGTCACAAAACCTGAGCGCCGATCAGGAACTGGTATCTGACGTCGTCGCCTGCCAGCTGGTTATCAAACAAATCCTTGATGTGATTGACGTTATCGCGCCGGTTGAGGTACGCGAAAAGATGTCGACCCAGCTAAAAAACATCGATTTCACCAATCATCCTGCTGCGGCGGACCCGGTTACGCTCCGCGCGATCCAGAAAGCGATCGCGCTGATTGAACTGCGCTTCACGCCGCAGGGTGAGTCACATTAAAATAAACCGATGTTTTAAAATTAGAAACCGTTTTCTGATTTTACGTCGAAGGGCGACAGAGTCTGTCGCCCACAGAAGGCTCAAAAGAACGTCTGCACCAGCAGATAGCTCACCACGCAGGCACAGCTGACGCCAATCAGACCCGGCAGAATAAAGCTGTGGTTGATGATGAATTTACCGATGCGGGTGGTGCCGGAGCGATCGAATCCAATACAGGCCAGATCGCTCGGATAGGTGGGCAGCACAAAGTAGCCGTAGGAGGCCGGGAAGAAGGCCACCAGCATTTTCGGATCGATGCCTAACATCAACCCCATCGGGGCGACTGCGGTTAAGGCCGCGGCCTGGCTGTTGACCAGTTTCGACACCAGAAACAACACGATGGCATACGTCCAGGGATGACTCTTCACTACCCCCTCCAGTGCCATTTTCAGTTCGTCGAGATGCGCCTGGAAAAAGGTATCGCTCATCCATGCCACGCCAAACACCGAGAAGATGGCGACCATCCCCGCCTTAAATACCGCTCCGTTTGAAATGGCCGACGCATTAACCTTACAGGTCATCAGCATGATGGCCCCGGCAATAAGCATCATCATTTGAATGACAAGGTTCATCGACAGGGCCGTCATTTTGCCTTTGATCTCAAACGCCGGACGCAACTCGGGCAACGCACCCAGCAGGACCACAACGGCAATCCCGGCGAAGAAGATCCACGTTGACCAGTAGGCCTGTTTAGGGAAACGCTGATCCATCAACGTCTCCGTTCCCCCATAGATAAACTCCCGCTGTTTCGGATCTTTTAGCTTTTCCTGAAATTCAGGATCGTCTGCGAGGTTTTTCCCCCGGCGCAGGCTCCACAGTGCCGCAATGGCGACGCCAGACAGTGAGGCCGGTACGGAAACGGCGAGGATTTCGAGGATCCCCCACGCGTGGCCGATACCGTGCTGCGCACCCAGAATTGAGACCAGCGAAACGACGGCCACGGAAACGGGGGAGGCGGTGATCGCCATCTGAGAGGCCACCGAGGCCACCGCCATCGGCCGTTCCGGGCGAATGCCTTTTTTCAGGGCGATATCCGCGATAATGGGAAACATAGTGTAGACGACGTGGCCGGTCCCGCAGAGAAAGGTCAACATCCAGGTGGTAAACGGCGCGAGAAGGGTGATGTGCTGGGGATGTTTACGCAGCAGGCGCTCTGCGAATTGCATCATCACGTTCAGGCCACCGGCGGTTTGTAGTGTGGCCGCGCAGCCGATGACGGCCAGGATCGTGAGCATCACGTCAACCGGCGGTTTACCGGGTTGCAGACCAAAGACAAAACTCAAAATAAACAGGCCGATGCCGCTTATCAGCCCCAGGCCCATCCCGCCGAAGCGGGTACCTACCAGCAGGCAGAGGATAATGACAATAAACTCAATGGTGATCATAATGCTCCCTCGTTAATGAATGTAATTAAACAAATCATTACACGATGTGTGGTTATTCATTGGGAGCAAGATCTGATTTGTTAAATGTCAGCAAAAGCAGGGAGTTGGCACCCACTCCCTGACGGGCTGAGGGATCCCCAGTAATTTGAAAGCAAAAGCGATAACGTTGCCTTCAGAATAACTGAAGGCTTTCAGCGATGCCTCGGTCCGGCTGTAAATCGCTG
>NZ_JADCLG010000025.1:0-43554 GCF_014982425.1 Enterobacter cloacae complex sp. I1M
CCTCGCCCCGGCCGGAAGGCAAACGCCTCAGCGATTTACAGCCGGACCAGGGCATCGCTGACAGCCCTCAGTCATTTAGAAAGCAACTTTATTGCTTCTGCATAAAAAAATTACTGGGGATCCCTCAGCCCACGGGGAGAGGGTAGCATTTATGGCATATGCTCACGCTTGAGGTACTCTTCGCTCTGCATCTCTTGCAGGCGCGACAGGCAGCGCTGGAACTCAAACTTCAGGCGCTCGCCCTGATAGATCTCATATAAAGGCACCTCGGCACTGACTACCAGCTTGACGTGGCGCTCATAAAACTCGTCCACCAGCGCGATGAAGCGGCGCGCTTCGCTCTCCATGAGTGGGGTCATGACGGGCACATCCCATAACATAACGGTATGGAACAGACGCGAAAGCGCAATGTAGTCATGCTGGCTGCGGGCGTCCACGCAGAGCGTTGCAAACGAGACGGCCAGCGTCTGGTTCTCTACGCCAAGCGTCGGCAACGGACGATGATTAATCTCCAGCGCTGGCGCGTTATCCCGCGGCGCCCCTGCCAACGCCAGCCAGAGTTTATCCATCTCGCGGGATGTGTCGGCATTCAGCGGTGAAAGCCACAGGTGCGCCTGCGTCAGCGTGCGCAAACGATAGTCGACGCCAGCGTCGACATTCATGATGTCGCAGTGCTGCTTAATGGCATCTATGGCTGGCAGGAAACGCGCCCGCTGGAGACCGTTGCGATAAAGCTCATCCGGCGGGATATTTGAGGTCGCCACCAGGGTGATCCCACGCGCAAACAGCGCTTTCATCAGCCCCCCCAACAGCATCGCGTCCGTAATATCGGAAACAAAGAATTCGTCGAAGCAGAGTACGTCCGTTTCCGCCTTAAAGCGGTCCGCCACGATTTCCAGCGGGTCGGTTTCGCCCTGGAGCGCCGTCAGCTCTTCATGGACCCGGAGCATAAAACGGTGAAAGTGCAGACGCTGCTTACGCGTGCCGGGCAGGCTCTGGTAGAACATGTCCATCAGCCAGGTCTTACCCCGCCCAACGCCGCCCCACATATATAAGCCACGAACCGGTGCGTTTACCGTGGGCTCTTTTTTGCCCAGTAAACGGCCGAATGCCGCCTTCAGCCCACTGCTCTGCATCGCATCGGCGGGTTTCGCCAGAAGCTCCTGGTAAATCGTGTCCAGGCGGTTTACCGCTTCACGCTGGACATCATCCGGCTGGTGTGTGCCCTCACTCAGGGCGAGTTGGTAACGCGATGATGGGGACAGGTTTTGCATGATGTTATTGTTATTCCTTTAGTTAAACCTCATCAGCGGTCGTGGCTGATGAAAAAAAGGCCGTTCTACACTACGCGATGATACGTCAGGATTCCACTTCTGCGGAAATAGCGGTTATAGTGGCATAATCAGGCACAGGCAGGAGCCGAGCCAACACCCTACGGAACAACAAGACAACGGGAGAAGTTCATGACCTGGGAATATGCGCTAATCGGTTTAGTCGTCGGCATCATCATTGGTGCTGTGGCCATGCGTTTCGGTAACCGCAAATTGCGTCAGCAGCAGTCACTGCAATACGAACTGGAAAAGAACAAAGCCGAACTGGAAGAATACCGCGAAGAGCTGGTCAGCCACTTTGCCCGTAGCGCTGAGCTGCTGGACAACATGGCGACAGATTATCGCCAGCTCTACCAGCACATGGCGAAAAGCTCCAGCAGCCTGCTGCCGGAAATGACCGCGGAGAGCAACCCCTTCCGCAATCGTCTGGCGGACTCTGAGGCCGGTAACGATCAGGCACCGGTTCAGATGCCACGCGACTATTCAGACGGCGCGTCCGGCCTGCTGCGCGGTGGCGTAAAACGCGATTAATCGCACAACCTGAATAAATTTTACGGGCGCACCTTATGCGCCCGTCCTTTCTTCCCGTCCCCAGCTATTATTTAGTCAAACACCTCCATTGTTCAGCGGTTGAAAATTCAATAACATCAAGATGTTTTTGGGGCCGTTCTTTTTCATTCCAGGATACGAGAGTCAGCATCGATGAAGAAAAAAAACCAGCTGTTGAGCGCCTTAGCGTTAAGTGTCGGGTTATCTCTCTCGGCGTCCTTCCCCGCCAGTGCGGCACTGCCTTCGCAGGTGCCAGGACAAGAAGCCATTCCCAGCCTTGCGCCGATGCTTGAAAAAGTCCTGCCTGCGGTAGTCAGCGTTCAGGTGGAAGGGACGGCACGCCAAAGCCAGCGTATTCCCGAAGAGCTGAAGAAATATTTTGGCGAAGAGGCGCCGGATCAGCAGGCTCAGCCGTTTGAAGGCCTTGGTTCGGGCGTGATTATCGACGCGGCCAAAGGCTATATCCTGACCAATAACCACGTGATCAGCCAGGCTGATAAAATCAGCGTTCAGCTGAACGATGGCCGGGAGTTTGACGCCAAACTGATCGGCGGTGACGATCAGAGTGATATCGCCCTGCTACAGGTGCAAAACCCCAGCAACCTGACCCAGATCGCCATCGCCGATTCCGATAAGCTGCGCGTGGGTGATTTTGCCGTCGCGGTCGGTAATCCGTTCGGTTTAGGGCAGACCGCCACCTCCGGGATTGTCTCTGCCCTGGGGCGCAGCGGCCTGAATCTCGAAGGGCTGGAAAATTTCATCCAGACCGATGCCTCCATCAACCGGGGCAACTCCGGCGGTGCGCTGCTTAACCTGAACGGCGAACTGATCGGCATTAATACCGCTATCCTCGCACCAGGCGGCGGCAGCATCGGGATTGGTTTTGCCATTCCGAGTAACATGGCGAAAACCCTGTCTCAACAGCTGATACAGTTTGGCGAGGTTAAGCGCGGGCTGCTGGGCATTAAAGGCATGGAGATGAGCGCCGATATCGCCAAAGCCTTTAAGCTCAACGTCCAGCGCGGGGCGTTTGTCAGCGAAGTGCTGCCCAACTCAGGCTCTGCGAAAGCGGGCGTGAAATCCGGTGACGTTATTGTCAGCCTGAACGATAAACCGCTGAGCAGCTTCGCTGAATTACGTTCGCGTATTGCCACCACGGAGCCTGGCGCTAAAGTGAAGCTGGGCCTGATCCGCGAGGGCAAACCGCTGACCGTGGAAGTGACACTGGACAAGAGCACTTCCTCTTCCGCCAGTGCAGAACAGATCTCCCCGGCGCTACAGGGCGCAACGCTGAGCGACGGTCAGCTTAAAGACGGCACGAAAGGCATTTCTGTCACTGCCGTTGAGAAGAGCAGCCCGGCCGCGCAGGCAGGTTTACATCAGGACGACGTGATCGTGGGCGTGAACCGCACTCGCGTGCAGTCTATTGCCGAAATGCGCAAGGTGCTGGAGAGTAAACCGGCGGTCATTGCCCTGCAAATTATCCGTGGCAACGACACCCTCTACATTTTACTGCGTTAACCATTTGCGACTCCGGGCATCGCCGCTGCGTGTGATGTCCGGATAACTCATGTTATGCTGCAAACCGTTCCTTTTTTAACGACACACGCATCATGCTTTTAAAGCTCTTTCGTTCAATTGTCATTGGTTTGATCGTTGCCGGTCTGCTGCTGGTGGCTATGCCATCTTTACGCCAGTTCAACAAACTGTCGGCTCCTCAGTTCGACAGCACGGATGAAACGCCTGCAACGTACAATCAGGCGGTACGCCGTGCCGCCCCCGCCGTGGTTAACGTCTATAACCGCGGGCTTAACAGTTCCGCTCATAACCAGCTGGAGATCCGCACGCTCGGTTCCGGTGTGATCATGGATGACCGGGGTTACATCATCACCAATAAACACGTGATCAACGATGCCGACCAGATTATCGTCGCCTTGCAGGATGGCCGCGTGTTTGAAGCCCTGCTGGTGGGGTCGGACAGCCTGACCGATCTGGCGGTGCTGAAGATCAACGCCACGGGCGGTCTGCCGACTATCCCGATTAATCGCAAACGAACGCCGCATATCGGCGATGTGGTGCTGGCGATCGGTAACCCGTACAACCTGGGCCAGACCATCACTCAGGGGATCATCAGCGCGACAGGTCGAATTGGACTGAACCCGTCAGGGCGGCAGAACTTCCTGCAAACCGATGCCTCGATCAACCACGGTAACTCCGGCGGTGCGCTGGTGAACTCTCTGGGCGAACTGATGGGCATTAACACCCTCTCCTTTGACAAGAGCAACGATGGTGAAACACCGGAAGGGATTGGCTTTGCCATTCCGTTCCAGCTGGCGACCAAGATCATGGACAAGCTGATCCGCGATGGCCGCGTGATCCGTGGCTACATCGGTATTGGCGGGCGTGAAATCGCGCCGATGCATACGCAGGGCGGTGGTATCGATCAGATCCAGGGGATTGTGGTCAACGAAGTGGCACCTGGCGGCCCGGCGGCCAATGCAGGTATCCAGGTGAACGACGTTATTCTTTCCGTCAACGGCACGCCGGCGGTCTCTGCGCTTGAAACGATGGACCAGGTGGCGGAAATTCGACCGGGCTCTATCATCCCCGTAGAAGTCATGCGTAATGACAAGAAGCTCACGATTCAGGTCACCATCCAGGAATACCCGGCCACTAACTGACGGGCATAAAAAACGGAGCTTAGCGCTCCGTTTTTTTTACCGGGACAAGATCACTTGTTAACGAACTCTTCGCCCAGCGTGATGTCTTTCTTCAGCGTATCCAGCATGCCTTCCATCGCGTTTTGCTCAAACGCGCTTAGCGTGCCGATAGACTTACGCTCTTCAACGCCGTTTTTACCCAGCAGCAGCGGCTGAGAGAAGAAGCGCGCGTGTTCACCGTCGCCTTCTACGTAAGCGCATTCAACCACGTTTTTCTCGCCCTGCAGCGCGCGAACCAGAGACAGGCCGAAACGCGCCGCCGCCTGGCCCATAGACAGGGTTGCAGAACCGCCACCCGCCTTCGCTTCCACCACTTCGGTGCCTGCATTCTGAATACGTTTGGTCAGGTCAGCCACTTCCTGCTCGGTGAAGCTCACGCCCGGGATCTGCGACAGCAGAGGCAGGATGGTCACGCCAGAGTGTCCGCCGATAACCGGCACTTCCACTTCCGTTGGCTGCTTGCCTTTCAGCTCAGCCACGAAGGTATTGGAACGGATGATATCCAGCGTAGTTACGCCGAACAGTTTGTTCTTGTCGTAAACGCCCGCTTTCTTCAGCACTTCTGCTGCGATGGCAACGGTGGTGTTCACCGGGTTGGTGATGATACCGATGCACGCTTTCGGGCAGGTTTCAGCGATCTGCTGAACCAGGTTTTTCACGATGCCCGCGTTGACGTTGAACAGGTCTGAACGATCCATACCCGGTTTACGTGCAACACCCGCGGAGATCAGCACCACATCGGCATTCTGCAACGCAGGACGCGCATCTTCACCGGAGAAGCCTTTGATTTTCACAGCTGTCGGGATGTGGCTCAGGTCAACCGCCACACCTGGGGTTACCGGAGCAATATCGTACAGGGAGAGTTCTGAGCCTGAAGGCAGTTGGGTTTTCAGTAGTAGGGCAAGCGCCTGGCCGATACCACCAGCAGCGCCGAGGACTGCGACTTTCATCCTAAACTCCTTATTATGGTTAACTTAAGTATCTGTAACTCCGTTGCGGCGACCATAATTCAGCACGTCATTAATTACAATTTTCATCGCTAAAGAATTTGAGGTCGCACGTCTTTGACCTTCACCCGAATGCTATCAGGCTGTGGGCAACAACGAATTAAGAGGGGGTTACAATACACCCTGCCACGCCACCAAAACAACATCATTTTGATAACATTTAATTTACTTTTAAGCTTATTTGCGCGGCGTGACCCAGGCATGTTTTCTGATAACGAAATCTGATAAAATCTCTCCCTTTCATAACATTATTTCAGCCTGGTACCAGGTAGATAATTTGCATAAAAATTCATCCACATGCATAATAATGTTGTTTCTATCGTCATATTCCGGGTGACTTATGCGAAGCTCGTCTAAGCAAGAAGAATTAGTGAAAGCGTTTAAAGCGCTACTCAAAGAAGAAAAATTCAGTTCTCAGGGAGAAATTGTTCAGGCGTTGCAGGAGCAAGGCTTCGACAACATCAACCAGTCGAAGGTCTCCCGCATGTTAACCAAGTTTGGTGCAGTGCGTACGCGCAACGCCAAAATGGAGATGGTTTATTGCCTGCCTGCTGAACTTGGCGTGCCAACGACCTCCAGCCCGCTGAAAAACCTGGTTCTGGACATTGACTATAACGATGCCGTGGTCGTGATCCACACCAGCCCGGGTGCAGCCCAGCTGATTGCCCGCCTGCTGGACTCGCTGGGTAAAGCAGAGGGGATCCTCGGGACCATCGCCGGCGATGACACCATTTTTACGACCCCGGCAAATGGTTTCTCGGTGAAAGACCTCTACGAAGCGATTCTGGTCCTGTTCGAACAGGAGCTGTAATCTTCTGCCCCGTAGCGCCTGGCTGCGGGGATCATTCTGCGGCCGCCTCGTTTTACCCTGCTTTTCTCTGCCTGCTGCTTTTGCAAATAGTGCTTTTTACCGCCTGTTAACATTCATTCAGTGAATGATCTGCCGTAAAATCGCACTAAAAATCAAAGCCGCCTATCCAATTGATTTACATAATAAAAAATCATAACACCTGCAGAGTAACGCCCTTTTTTATTCATTCCCGTTATAAAAAATGATGTTTTTAATACGTAATAACAGGCGAAACAATTAGTCTGGTATTAATTTTTTGCGTGATTAGTGTATACTTGATTTTGTGATGAGGGTCACAGAACAAAGACCCCAGTAAAATAATTGACGAGGTAAATAATCATGAAAATTAAAACCACTGTAGCTGCCCTGAGCGTACTGTCAGTCCTGTCATTCGGTGCGTTTGCAGCCGACACTATTAACGCCGAACAGGCACAATCCCGTCAGGCTATCGGGACCGTTTCTGTTGGTGCCATCGGTACTTCTCCGATGGACATGCACGAAATGCTGAACAAAAAAGCGGAAGAACAGGGTGCGTCATCTTATCGCATCATCGAAGCGCGCAGTGGCGACCACTGGCACGCTACCGCAGAACTGTACAAATAAACCCTCGTCGTATCTCATCATACGACTTGCCCCTGACCTCCCGGTCAGGGGCTTTTTTATCACTGGCGCACGTTGAAACGCAGTTGCCCTTCCAGCTCCTCCTCCGCTTCATCAAACAATAAAATCAATGCGCCAAAGCGTCTGCGCAGTTTTTCAGGCAGATGGGTAAATTCGATCTCCAGCGGTAACGGCAGCCTGTCGCCGGTAACCACATCCCACAGCATATCAAGATTGTTTACGCTGCCCCGCTCCAGGTCGAACGCCCGGATAAACTCGCGGTAGAAGTCTTCCTGACTATCAATTTCGTCAAAATCAAAGGTATAAATTTTCATTGCCAGCCACCCGGTACAGGCGGGCGGCAGATGCCGCCC
Source organism: Enterobacter cloacae complex sp. I1M (assembly GCF_014982425.1). Taxonomy (NCBI): domain Bacteria; kingdom Pseudomonadati; phylum Pseudomonadota; class Gammaproteobacteria; order Enterobacterales; family Enterobacteriaceae; genus Enterobacter; species Enterobacter cloacae complex sp. I1M. Next base: position 7,432 of record NZ_JADCLG010000025.1, read on the forward strand.
TGTCTATTATAAGCCCCCGATATGCAGGGTTTTAACTTCCAGAAACTCCTCCAGCCCCAGCACGGACCCCTCGCGTCCCAGCCCGGACTCTTTTACGCCCCCAAACGGACCCAGCTCGGTCGAGACCGCACATTCATTAATTCCGATCATGCCGCTCTCAATGGCCTGTGAGACGCGGAACACGCGCGAGAGATTCTGGGTATAAAAGTAGGCCGCCAGCCCGTAAGGCGTATTGTTAGCGCGCATAACCACTTCGTCTTCCGACGTGAAGCGGAAGCAGGCGGCAACGGGACCAAAGGTCTCTTCTTCTGCCAGCTTCATGCCTTCATGGCAGTCACCGAGTACGGTTGGCATCCAGAAGTTGCCGCCAAGTTCGTGCGGTTTACCCCCAGCCAGCACCGTGGCCCCCTTCGCTACCGCATCTTCGACGTGCTCACGGACTTTCTCGACAGCCGAAGGCTCAATCAGCGGGCCGACAACGACGCCCTCGTCCAGACCGTTACCCACCTTCAGCGCCTTCACCGCATCGGCAAGCTGATTGACAAACTTGTCATAGACCGTCTCCTGAATATAGAAACGGTTTACGCTGACGCAGACCTGCCCGGCGTTACGGAATTTATTGGCGATGGCGCCTTTGACGGCGGCCTCAATATCCGCGTCCTCGAAAACGATATACGGCGCATTGCCGCCCAGCTCCATCGATACCTTTTTCATGGTCTCAGCGGAATTGCGAACCAGCGTTTTCCCGACGGCGGTTGACCCCGTAAACGAGATTTTGCGCACGTCATGGCTGGCCATAATGGCGTCACTAATTTCTGAGGTGCTCCCCGCGACCGCATTCAGCACACCATCCGGCACACCGGCCTGCTTCGCCAGCGTCAGCAGCGCAAAGGCGCTCAGCGGAGTGTTGTTTGCAGGCTTGATGACGCCGGTACATCCTGCTGCCAGCGCCGGGCCGAGCTTACGGGTGAGCATAGCCATCGGGAAATTCCATGGCGTGATAGCAGCAACCACCCCAACAGGTTCACGAGTGGCCAGAATACGGGAGCCGGGTTTAACCGGAGGAATGATTTCACCGTTAGCGCGCTTGGCCTGCTCCGCAAACCACTGAATAAAGCTGGCAGCGTAGTCCACCTCGCCCTCAGCTTCTTTCAGCGGCTTGCCCTGCTCGGTGGTCATCAGCCGCCCGAGCCAGCTTTTGTTCTCGATAATCAGTTCATACCAGCGATAGAGGATCGTGGAACGCTCTTTTGCCGTTTTTGCGCGCCATGCGGGAAAGGCTTTCGTCGCGGCCGCAATGGCCTCTTCGGTTTCGGCTTTCCCTGCTTTCGCCACTTTCGCAACCACCTCGCCCGTGGCCGGGTTTAGCACATCAAACGTGGTGTCGAGTGTTTTCCAGATACCGTTAACCAGATACCCGGTCTGAAAAAGAATACTGTCCTGAAGAGCCTGGGTTGTCATGTGTCCTCCCTTCCTGAATGTTTGAACCTGCAAGAATAAGTATAGCCACAAAAAAACCGACGCTTTTGGCGTCGGTTTTCTCTTCGTTAGCTGTCTGTCAGCGCATTCTGGTAGCGGTGCAGCATAAACACCAGCCGCTCTACCGGCTCGGTAACCTGCGGCGGGGCTTCCCAGACTCGCAGTTTCTCCTGGTAGATATCCAGCTCCTCCAGCAGTTGCTTAAAGTAGCGGCGACGTTTGTCATCACTGGATGCCGATATCACATGGTCCGCCGTTCGCCGTAGCTGGCGGTGGAAAGCGGACAAATCGTCGTTGATCGGCACTGGCGCGTTCCGCAGACGCTGGTGCGCGATAATCATGGTTAACGCCAGACGGAAGCGAGCGACATCGCCCGGGAATTTATTCAACAGCAGGAACAGTTGCTGGTAAAGGGCCGGAAGGTGGTTCTGCTTGCGCCGCGCGGTGTTGGTGGTCAAGGACGATACGGCGGCCGACACAAACTGATTGAGCAGCACGCGCCCTGTCCGCGCCTGAGAGTTATCCCGCACCAGCAGGATCACCATCATCGCCAGGAAACAGCCCACCAGCTGGCCTAATGCGCTATCCAGGAACTGGCTGAAATGGAAGGTCATCGGGTTATCCAGCACGAGGATGTTAATCGTACTCGCCAGCGCACCTAACGATCCCAGACGGCGTTTTTGTACCTCAATCCCGATAAAGAACGCCATCACCGCCAGGCTGATACAGAGCAAAAGCATGCTTTGCTGCGTCGAGGGGATGATTACCAGGAAGTAGAGCGCGCCAATGGGTAACGCCGCAATGGTGCCGTACAGAAAATCAATAGCGACCATGCGCGGGTTGGGCAGACGCATCGCCAGCGCGGTAACGACGGCAATCATCACCATCGCGCCGCTGCCGGACGTCCAGCCGGTCCACAGCCAGAACAGCGTGCCGAGTATACAGGCCAGGGTGGTACGCCAGAAGTTAACCATCGCATGATGACGCTCGGCGGATTCCGGTTTGATCACCACTTCGCCCTGTAACACCTCTTCTTCCGCCGCACTGATTTTGGTGTTGCTAATCACGCCGCGTTTCAGAAGCAGGTAGCGCGTTGCGGCGCCAACCCAGGTATAAATGGTGACTGGCGTATCCCGTTCGCCCGTCCAGGCAATCACACGACGCATGCGTTTAAGCTGTCGATGCACGTCCTGCACCGTCTCCACAGGCTCATCAAACAGTTCGCGGAAGGTATCCGTTACCACTTCGGGGCGAGTGTTCTGAATCAGGTAGGTTTCACACGCCTGGGTGATCAGCGTTAACGAGACGGTATTGATCGCTTTCAGACGACGATTGGCACGCTCCCAGCGGGAAGACTCCATATTGAGATTACTGCGCATCCCTTCCAGCGCCTGCGTGCGGCGCACCAGCGCGCTCCAGGCCTTGTCGACCTCTTCGCTGTCGCCGTGCTTAATGCACAGCTGCATGAGCTGGTACTGGGCAACAATCAGCGCGTCCAGCTCACGATCGACTTCCTGCTTGATGGATCGCGGAGAGAAGAGCAGATCGGCGACAATCGCGCAGACGATACCAATGACAATCTCGCTGCAACGTTCCACGGCGAACTGCGGAGCAAGCAGCGGTTCACTCTGAATGGTGATGATAATAATCAGCGCGGTATATCCCGCCAGGCCCCAGGCGTACGAGTTCTCCACCTTCACCAGCGAAGAAACCCAGGTGCAAAAACCCGCCCAGATACAGCATACAATCAGCATCAGCAGCGGCGTGCGGATCATCAGGATGATAATGGTCAGGGCGGCGATACAGCCGATAAAGGTACCGATAATACGCAGCATCCCGCGATAGCGAATTGCCCCGGAGTAAGGCTCGCCACCCGCCGCGAAGGCAGGACCGGCGGCGACGATCGCGGCGGTCAGAACAGCCCAGCGCGGCGTTTCAAGCTGGAAATGGAAGCCAACAAACAGCGCCAGCACAATGGCGCATGCCAGCTTCACGGCGAAGCGGATGTGCTGGCTGGCGATGGAAAAAATGCCCATAGCGATCAACCAAACTCGCGCAGGCGATGGGCGATTTGACGGAAGATAGAGTCCTGGCTGGCATCACGGTCTTTTTCACCGGTGATCACTACCGTCGCCGTGGTGCCTGCGGGCCAGAGGTTGCTCTGCTGCTCATCCAGACGAATGCGTACCGGTACGCGCTGCGCCAGACGAACCCACTCGAGGTTAGAATCGACGGTCGCCATCCCTTTTGAATCATTGGTACTGCTGGCGTTGGTCACCCCCGCGGCCACGCTGTCCACGGTTCCTTTCAGGACCCGGTTGCTGCCGAGCGGCGTGATTTCGGCGCGATAGCCCGGACGCACGCCTTCCAGCTTGGTCTCTTCCATATAGGCGAGGACGTAGAAGGAGTTCTGTTTCACCAGCGCCACGGCGGTGGAGCCGCGCGTGATAAACTCACCCGCATAGACGTTGAGGTTGGTTACCCAGCCATCGGACGGGGCGCGGATAACGGTACGTTCCAGATCGAGCTTCGCCAGATCGCGCGTCGCCTGCGCTTTTGCCAGCTGATGCAGCACGGTTTGCAGCACGTTATTGGACTGATCAATCTCTTCCCGGGACATGGCCTGGATGCCCAGCTTGTTACGACGTCCTGCTTCACGGCGTTTTTCAGCGGCCAGCGCGTTGTAATACGCTACGTCGGCTTCCGCTTCTTCCAGCGCTTTTTGATAGCGCGGCTGGTCGATAGTGAACAGTACCTGATCTTTTTTCACCAGCTGGTTATCGTGGACATTGACCGCCGTAATGAGACCGGCGACATCGGGCGCTATCGCGACCACCTCCGCGCTGAAACGCGCATCGCGCGTCCACGGGGATTCGGTGTAATAAACCCAGGCGCGAAAAATAGCGATGAACGCCAGGCTGACCAGCGCCATAGTGATGGCAGTGCGGGAGATTTTTCTTGTTAGCGTTTTCACATCAACCTCAGACAAACATGCGCGATATTAAATAGAACAGGCAGCAATACAGCGCGGTATTAAACAATGCAGGATGCCAGACGAAATCATAAATCCCGGTAGGGACCAGCACCTTGCGCACCAGCCAGAAGATCGCCAGTGATAAAAGAAGCTCGAAAAATATCGGTGGGAACGACAGACCGAACACCACGATAACGGGAAACAGACTCATGTTGACCTTGATTAAAGAGATGCAGGTTACTGGATTATTAAGCTCACGCCGCCGCAGGAGAGCATGAATTGCCGGGCGAGAGTGGCGCAGCTGTTATGTAATTAATAATATATTAACGTAACTGTTATGCTGTTATCTATCATATGTGATCTAAATCACTTTTAAGCCAGAGTGAATAATGGAACGTCTAAAACGCATGTCCGTCTTTGCGAAAGTGGTTGAGCAAGGCTCTTTTACCGCCGCAGCACGTCAGCTACAAATGAGCGTCTCATCCATTAGCCAGACAGTGTCAAAACTGGAAGATGAGCTCCAGGTAAAGCTGCTCAACCGCAGCACCCGCAGCATTGGGCTGACGGAAGCGGGTAAAATTTACTATCAGGGCTGCCGTCGAATGCTGCATGAAGTGCAGGATGTTCACGAGCAGCTCTACGCCTTTAACAACACGCCTATCGGCACGCTGCGTATCGGGTGTTCTTCAACTATGGCACAAAATGTTCTCGCTGCCATGACGGCGGAAATGCTGAAAGAGTATCCCGGTTTAACCGTTAATCTGGTAACGGGTATTCCGGCACCGGATCTGATTGCCGATGGGTTAGACGTGGTGATCCGCGTTGGCGCATTGCAGGACTCGAGCCTGTTCTCGCGTCGACTGGGCAGCATGCCGATGGTGGTCTGCGCTTCGAAAAGCTATCTGGCACAGTATGGCGTACCGGAAAAACCTGCCGACCTGAGCAACCACTCGTGGCTGGAATACAGCGTTCGCCCAGATAACGAATTTGAACTGATCGCGCCAGAAGGGCTTTCCACCAAACTGCTGCCTGAAGGCCGCTTCGTGACCAACGATCCGATGACCATCTCACGCTGGCTGGTGGCCGGGGCCGGGATCGCCTACGTGCCGCTGATGTGGGTGATCAACGAGATCAACAGCGGCGAACTGGAGATCCTCTTCCCGCGCTACCAGTCGGATCCGCGCCCGGTGTACGCGCTCTATACCGAAAAGGACAAGCTGCCGCTGAAGGTGCAGGTCTGTATTAACTATCTGACGGACTATTTTGTGGAAGTGGCAGAGCTGTTTCAGGGGATGCGGGGAAGAAGGAAAGAGTAGGCCTCCCCCCTCACCCCGGCCCTCTCCCCAAAGGGGCGAGGGAGAAAAGACAGCACGGAGCAGTCCCCTCTCCCCGTTGGGGAGAGGGTTAGGGTGAGGGGAAAATGAAAAAATTACGCCGTGCCGCCCACCGTCAGGTTATCGACCTTCAGGGTTGGCTGGCCCACGCCTACCGGCAGGCTCTGACCTTCTTTGCCGCAGACGCCCACGCCGTTATCCAGCTTCAGGTCGTTACCCACCATGGAAATCTGCTGCATGGCCTCAATGCCAGAGCCAATCAGGGTTGCGCCCTTCACCGCTTTGGTCACTTTGCCCTTCTCAATCAGATACGCCTCTGAGGTAGAGAAGACAAATTTACCGGAGGTGATATCCACCTGGCCGCCGCCAAAGTTCGGCGCGAAGATCCCGTAATCAACGGATTCGATAATCTCCTGCGGCGTGGATTTACCCGGCAGCATGTAGGTGTTGGTCATGCGCGGCATCGGCAGGTGTGCGTAGGATTCGCGACGACCGTTACCCGTTGGCGCAACGCCCATCAGACGCGCGTTAAGCTTGTCCTGCATGTAACCTTTCAGTACGCCATTTTCGATCAGCACGTTGTACTGGCCCGGCGTGCCTTCATCGTCGATAGAAATCGAGCCGCGACGGTCGAGCATGGTGCCATCATCCACCACGGTACACAGCTCGGAGGAGACAAGCTGCCCCATCTGACCGCTGAATACGGACGTCCCGCGACGGTTGAAATCCCCCTCCAGGCCGTGACCGACCGCTTCGTGCAGCAGCACGCCAGGCCAGCCTGCGCCCAGAACCACCGGCAGCGTACCGGCAGGTGCCGCCACGGCAGACAGGTTGACCAGCGCCATGCGCACGGCTTCTTTTGCCCACGCATCCGCGCGCGCTTCGCCGTCAACGTCGCCGAGGAACCAGTCGTAGCCAAAACGACCGCCGCCACCGCTTGAGCCGCGCTCGCGCTTGCCGTCGTCTTCCACCTGCACACTGATAGAGAGGCGCACAAGAGGACGCACGTCGGCGGCCAGCGTACCGTCCGTCGCCGCCACCAGGATCAGTTCATAAACACCGCTCAGGCTGGCAGAAACTTCCTGCACGCGTTTGTCCGCCGCGCGAGCCACTTTGTCCACGCGACGCAGGATGTCCAGCTTCTCTTCGCGGCTCATGCTTTGCAGTGGATCGATGCTGGTATAAAGCGCAGCGTGCTGCACTTCACCCAGGGTTTTCACGCGACCGTCGCCGGTATCACGCACAATGGTTCGCGCCGCCTGCGCGCTCTGCTCCAGCGCGGCCAGGCTTATCTGGTCTGCATAAGCAAAACCGGTTTTTTCGCCGCTGATGGCGCGCACGCCGACGCCCTGGTCAATGTTATAAGAACCATCTTTAATGATGCTGTCTTCTAAAACCCAGGATTCGTGATAGCTCGACTGGAAATAGAGATCGCCGTAGTCGAGGCGGCGTTCGGTCAGTTGACCAAGAATGGAGAACAGGTCCTGATGGCTCAGGCCGTTCGCTGCGAGCAAATGTTCACTTACCAGGTTCAGACTCATCGTATTGCTACTCGTTCGTTGCCGCCAGTGGCGGTATAAAATCAATATTATTGAGAGTGAGGCAATTACCTGCCCACGTCAAATCATTGCTGTGCTTCTTTGCGCGGCTGGCGCAGCACTTCATTAATCTGCGGTTTATCGATTGGGCCCGTAATGCGGTAGCGCAGAATCGAGACTTTGCTCCAGAGCGGCCCCAGCACTTTGCTGGCGGCAAATACCGCCGCGCCAATTATCGGATTGACCACAAAAGCGGTAGCGACACCCACTGTAGCGGAGATTTCCGGGGCAACAACCGCTTCCATATCCAGCTCCCGGCGCACGAGGTTCACTGATCCTTTCATGGCGATGTCCGCTTCCAGGCCGTCCAGCAGCGTATCATCGGTATGCATCACGCCGTCCTTGATCCAGGCCGTTCCGCGAATGGAGTCATAATAGAAACCGTCGTTGAAGGTATCGCTGAAATCGAAGCGCAGCTTGCGCAGCAGCGCGTCAAAGCTCAGCAGGCGCAGTATTTGCCCTGCATGACCGGTGCTAACATCGGCAATTTGTCCCTTACCAAAACGGGTTCTGAGGATACCGTTCAGCGAGGCAACGTCCGGCTGCCACGGTGCCGCGCGCCAGTGCAGATCGTAATTCACATCGAAGGACGATCCGCGAAGCGGCGTGCTGATCCCAAAGAAGTTAGCCGCGGAGTCCAGCTTGTTGCCTTTAATATCGCCCTTCAGCGAGGTGCGCTGTTCACCCGGTTTGTTCACCCACTCGCCAGCGGCGGTCATGCGGCCAAAGCCGGTATCCACCAGCCCACCAGAGAGGCTCAGCGTATTGCCCTGAATAGCAAAATCACCGTCGATACGGCCATATTTCTGTCCCCACAGCCAGCACTCCGCACAGCGCAGCTGGAGATCGGGCCAGTTGCTGAAATCCACGCGCGACGTTCCACTGCTGCTGAAAGGAGACGTACTTGTCGACTGTGTTTTAGACGCCGTAAAGGTCGGGTTGTAATAGAGATAACGGATAGCCGCCTGCCATGGCGCGTTATCGCGCATCGTCAACGAACCGTTAATTTCACGCCCCTGCGCCTCGACCTTTGAGCCGTTCACCGTCGGCCGGGAGACAATACTCAGGTTGTTCCACTGCTGCCCACCCAGCGTCAGCGCAGGCGTGCGCAAGGTAATGGACTGCGGGAACTGCGCCGTTTGGTCGACGTTTTGCCCGACACCTTTCTGAAACAGTGCCAGCCACTCTGCGCCATCCATCGGCGGGAGATTCAGTTCAATGCCCGCCTGCTCCGGCAGCGGCGGCGTGGTACGGCTGTCCGTCGTCCAGATCGCCCTGTCCAGCGTCAGCTTGCGGTTAAGCAGCCAGCGGCTGTTGAAGTGGTTTGTTCCGCCAGCGTTTCCGGTTAAATCAAAGCTGTTGAGGTTGCCCGCAACCTTTACGTTGACGGGCAGTGCTTCACCGCTTTTCTTGTTCAGCGGTGCGGGAAGCTGGCTACTGAGGTTTTTTAGATCGCCCGTAATGTCGACGTTATAGCGCGCACCAGCATGATAAGGCAGGTCGATGGCGACCTTGCCATTCCATGACACCGCGCCGTCCACCGCATTCTCAATCGGCTTCGGCAGAACATCCATGCGTGACGGCTGCCAGTTCGCGTCCATATTGACCGCCACCTGGTAGGCTTTATCGCCCTCGGTGGTGGAGAAATCGATATTGACGGGTTGATTGAACCAGGTCGCTTTCAGCGGCTTACTTTTCAGATTGCCGTTAACAAAGCTGAACTGACCGCTAAGGTTTTTCAGCGTGCTGTCCAGCGGCTTGATATAGAGGCTGTTATTGTTCAGACGAACGTCGCCTTTGGCGGTGGTCATTTCACCGTCGAGCGGGATATCCAGATGTAAGCGAGCATTCACATCACCATCTAACTGCAACTGCTGGAGAGTGGCCGCCAGGGAGTCATCCAGCGGCGTATCTTCAAAATACGGGCCAACCGCTTTACCCGGCCCATTAATATCCGCATCAATCAGCAGTTTCTCTTTGGAGTAATCCGGGATGTTTGCCGTCAGGTTGCTTGCCGTTACGCCGCCCAGCGCAACGCTGTCCGTCTTCATCCACAAGCCGTCATTCAGGAAGTTGAGTTCGATATTCAGATTCTTCAGCGCGGGCCAGTCCGGCTGGAAGGCATAGGTGGCGTTGCGTAGCGGCACCAGAACCTGGAACTGGCCTTCGTTATGCTTATACGGGAACAGGTGCGGATTGCCGCCGTAGACCAGCGTGGCGTTATCCGCCTGACCGCCCTGAATGGCGCCGCTGAGATAGTCTACCAGCGCTTTCCCCATCAGGTTTTCCGGGAAGTAGCGCCACGCCTGCGAACCGTCATCCGTGCTGATGCCCGCCAGAATGCCCAGCCACGGCTCATCGCCTTCAGGCTGTAGATAACGGAAATTACCGCGGGCATGTACCGCTTTGGCTTTTACATCAATATCGCGACCATCGAGCTGAAAACCTTTGTCATTCTTCAGCCAGTTGAGGGTGGCGTTTCCCTTTTCGATCTCCAGTGGCGCACGGAAGACCGTTTCGTACGGCATTTTTGCTTCCTGCATTTCTGCCGTCAGCCTGCCGTTTTCCACGCTTCCTTCCAGTTTACCGCTGAAGTGCTCGGCACCCGGCAGCAGCTTCCACTGTTTCCATGCGAGATTTTTCCATGCCGCCTGAAAACGCGTCTTTTCCGTGGCCTGGAGCGGAATATCCAGCGCCAGCCGGTTTATCTGCCCGCTCGGCTGCGTCGCCAGCCAGATTTCGCCCAGCTCCGGGGAGAGTTTTGCGGCCATTGAACGCAGCCCTTCGATCGCCGTCAGATCCAGGTTACTGGCGCGGATACGCAGCTCATCGCTGCGTTTACCGTTTATCCCGCCGACGTCCTGCTCCGGCATCCACGCCAGCGTCAGTGCGCCGCGCGGCCAGGGTTTGTTATCCATGGAGATGCGCGTATCCGGAATAGCGAACTGCCAGCCGCCTTTATCCTGCGTCACGTGTGCGGTGAGGTTATCGACGGAAAGCTGATGCTGATGGTTTTCCCCCTTCCAGCTCGCGCCCCCCTGCTTAAGCCAGATGTCGCCGCTGGCGAATGCCCCGTTCGTCAGGGTCATCCAGCCTTCCAGGCTGAAGCGCGCGGTTTCCAGCTGCATGTTCTGCTGTAGCCACTCACCCAGCCACGGCTTCACGTCCACGTCGTCCGCCTGTAGCCACACCCTGCCGTTGTTCAGCAGGCCATTGTCGTCGCGCAGATCCATCCGCACCTGCATAACGCCGTGCTGCCCGTTCAGGCTGGAGAGATTCACCTGCCCCTCGGCGCGGTGGCGATCTTTCCCGTTTAGCCAGGTCAGCTGTGGGATCGCCAGCTCAGCGCGCTGTCCGGAAAGGGTTATAAAGCTCACTTCGCTGTCGCGGAGATCGAAATGATCGAACTGACGCAGGAAGAGATCGCTGATACGGCTGGTTTCCAGCCCACGATCGCTGTCGCCGCTTTGCAGCGGCGTGTTGGTCATCAGCTGAAGTTGCCAGAAGGTGAGATCGCGAAACTGCCAGCGCAGATGCAGCAGGCTTTGCCAGACATCCAGCGCCAGGGTGACGCGTTTGATTTTAAGATGGCCGCCATCTTTCAGGCTGGCGCTGATATCCCGCGCATCAAGCGTCGGGCCAAAGTTCTGCCAGCTTGCCTCGATATGGCTCACGTCCACCGGCAGACCGGTGGCAGATTCGATTTTTGCCAGGATCTGCGGCCGCCAGCTGTCCAGATGCGGCAAGGCGAGACGCAGCCCGCTCACGAGCAACGCGACAATCACGACCAACGTTGCCCCTGTAAGCAGTAAAATCCCCGGCAATCGCCTCACGCGTCTCTCCTTGTCAGCCTTAAATCTCGCAGCGAACTGCGTTTACATCATGACGACGTCAAACTGCTCCTGGTTATAGAGCGGCTCAATTTGCACTTTTACCTGTTTGCCGACAAAGATTTCCACTTCCGCCAGCGCGTGCGACTCTTCCCCTTTCAGGGCCTCCGCCACCGCAGGGGAAGCATAGACCAGAAAACGGTCTGAGTCGTAGGCATGATGGACACGGACAATCTCACGCATGATCTCGTAGCAGACCGTCTCCACCGTCTTTACCGTTCCGCGTCCATGGCAGGTTGGACACTCATTACACAGGACATGTTCCACGCTTTCGCGGGTCCGTTTCCGGGTCATTTCCACCAGACCGAGCTGCGAGAAGCCATTGATGCTGGTTTTCACGCGATCTTTACTCAGCGCCTGCTCCAGGGAGTGCAGCACGCGACGGCGGTGGTCTTCATTATTCATATCGATAAAGTCGATGATGATAATACCGCCCAGATTACGCAGGCGAAGCTGGCGTGCGATGGCCTGCGTCGCTTCTATATTGGTATTAAAGATGGTGTCATCGAGGTTGCGATGGCCGACAAACGCGCCGGTGTTGATGTCGACGGTGGTCATCGCTTCGGTCTGATCAATAATCAGATAGCCACCCGATTTCAGCTCAACCTTACGCTCCAGCGCACGCTGGATTTCGTTTTCAACGTCATAGAGATCAAATATCGGCTGGCGTCCGGTGTAATGCTCCAGCAGCCCCGGCATTTCCGGGATGTACTCGGCGGTAAACTCCAGTAAGGCTTCGTACGTCAGACGGGAGTCCACGCGGATTCGGTCGAGCTGCGCATCGGCGAAATCACGTAATACGCGCTGAGCGAGCGCCAGCTCACCGTACAGCCGGTAGCGGGTCTGGTTGCGTTTTTTACGCTCCATCACTTTGGTCCAGACGCGCTTCAGATAGGCCGCATCCGAGGCCAGGTCTTCTTCGCTGATCCCTTCCGCTGCGGTACGGATAATAAACCCACCCTGCTCGTCGCAGTAGGCGCTGACCACCTTTTTCAGGCGTTCACGCTCGCTTTCGCTCTCAATACGCTGTGACACGCCGACGTGCGACGCCCCCGGCATAAAGACCAGATAACGTGAAGGAAGGGTGATGTCGGTGGTCAGACGCGCGCCTTTGGTGCCCAGCGGATCTTTTACCACCTGCACCATCAGATCCTGGCCCTGACGCACCAGCTCAGAGATGTCGCGCACGGCAAACTGCTTTTGCTCTTCGCCTGCCACGCATTCGGTATGCGGCATGATGTCGGAGGCGTGTAAAAACGCCGCTTTATCGAGCCCAATATCTACAAAAGCCGCCTGCATACCCGGCAGTACACGACTGACACGACCTTTGTAGATATTGCCTACGATTCCGCGCCGCGCTTCACGCTCAATATGAATTTCCTGAAGAATGCCACCATCAATGTAGGCCACACGGGTTTCCGATGGCGTTACGTTTACCAACAATTCAGCCGTCATAATTATCCCTTCCCTCACGCAGTGAGTTAAAATTGCTCAGCAACTCATACGTTTCCACCAGCGGTAAGCCGACTACGGCGTGATAGCTGCCATTTATCTTCCTGACAAAACAGCCACCCAACCCTTGAATACCGTATGCACCTGCTTTATCCATAGGTTCACCGCTGGCGACATAGCCGGCGATCTCCTCGTCGGTGAGGACTCTGAACGTCACTTCCGTTACCACAAGGCAATCCAGAACGTACTGGCTGTCTGCCAGCGCTACCGCCGTCATCACCTGATGGGTTTGTCCGGACATGTTACGCAGCATCCGCGCAGCATGGTCTGCGTCGCGGGGTTTCTCAAGCACCTCACCATTGAGAATGACGATGGTATCGGCCCCCAGCACCGGTAAGTCACGCGGCACGCATGCAACGCCCGCCTGCGCTTTTTCACGCGCCAGACGGGAGACATACTGCTGAGCGCTTTCGCCCTCAGCACGTTTTTCTTCGATACCGGTAACGATGCGTTCGAAGGATACACCCAACTGCGCGAGCAGTTCCTGGCGACGCGGAGAACCGGAGGCAAGATACAAAGACGTCATAGAAACCTTTTATTGCACGGCAAACTGCTGGCGAATTTTACGCATCAGCAGGAACAGCCACGGCCAGAGCACACCGTTTACTACACTACTCCAGAACACTTCCGGTCGGAAAGAGACGTTGATCACTAAAAACTCTGCCCAGAAAACAACGATATCCGCAGCGAGCGACAACAACATCACCACCAGCGCCTGTTGCCAGAGCGCAAGGTTACGAAAGAGCTGGAATTTGAGTGCAACGAGATACGCAATAATGCTCATGGATAAGGCGCGGACGCCAAGCGTAGAGCCACTGATAAGATCCAGTATGGCACCCATCACAAAACCTGTGCCGACATTTACGCGGTGCGGCAGGGCAAGGATCCAGTAGAGCAAAATGAGTAATACCCAGTTTGGCCGGAAAACAAGAATGTCGTCCGGCCAGGGCATAATTTGCAGCAACAATGCAACGAGGAATGAGAGCCAGATTACCCAGCGCCCCTGGCTACGATAACTGGCCACTACTGCCCTCCACCCGAGACTTGCGGCGGTGGCGGCGCATCCGGTAGCGGCTGCGTTAACCCCGTCGCCGGAGCCGGTACGGGCGCAGGTGGCCCCATTGCATCCGGCGCAGGCAGCACCTGCGGCATCATCTGCATCAGGCGCTCATTGGCCACGCGATGCACATCTTCCGGCGTCATCGGGTTAGCGCCGTTGCGATCGGCGCCCCATAGCAGCAGCAGGTAGCGTAAACGCTGCAAGCCAGCCGTTGGACGCGCCTGGATCACGGTGTAGGCACGTTGAGTGTCGAGCTTCACGGAAGAGACAACCGCAACCGGGTAGCCTTCAGGGAAACGACCGCCCAGACCAGACGTCACCAGCACGTCACCCACGCGGATATCCGTGTTGGCGGGCAGGTGTTCCAGTTGCAGATCGTCCGTACAACCATTACCGGCGGCAATTACGCGAATATCGTTACGCAGCACCTGAATCGGCAGTGCATGGGTGGCATCGCAAATCAGCAGCACGCGGCTGGTCAGTTTGGCAACAGCCACGACCTGGCCCACAACGCCTTTATCGCTGATGACAGGCTGACCTTCGTATACGCCGTTCACGCTGCCTTTATCAATCACCACCTGATCGCTGTATGGATCGTTTACGGTGGAGATCACCTGGGTGACCATTTTCTGTTCATCCTGGCGCAGCGGCGAGCCAAGCAGTTCCCGCAGACGCGCGTTTTCCTGCTTATATTGCCCCAGCATCAGTAGCTCGCTGTTTTTCAGTAGCAGTTCCTGGCGTAATGCACGGTTTTCGAGTTCGAGCTGGTCACGCGATGAAAGCGTTTGCGACACGGAGTCGAGCAGTTCACGGGGACCATTTGAAATAAAGTAGAAAGGACTGACGGCGGTATCCATGTACGTTCGGATCTGGCTGAACGTACCGAGGCGGCTATCGGCAATAATGACCCCGAGCGCCACCAGAACCGCCAGGATCAGGCGAAACTGTAGCGACGGGCCACGGCTAAAAATTGGCTTCATAGGCTATGCGTATTCTCGCGTCAGAGAGAAAGGGTAGCCATTTGCTACCCTCTCACACCCGACTACTCTTCGCTAAACAAGTCGCCGCCGTGCATGTCGATCATTTCCAGCGCCTTGCCACCACCACGGGCGACGCAAGTCAGTGGATCTTCTGCAACTACGACAGGAATACCTGTCTCTTCCATTAACAGGCGGTCGAGGTTACGCAGCAGCGCACCACCACCGGTAAGAACCATACCGCGCTCGGAGATATCGGAGGCCAGCTCTGGCGGGCACTGTTCCAGCGCTACCATCACCGCGCTCACGATGCCGGTCAGCGGCTCCTGCAACGCTTCCAGGATTTCGTTGGAGTTCAGGGTGAATCCGCGTGGCACGCCTTCTGCCAGGTTACGACCGCGAACTTCGATCTCGCGAACTTCATCACCCGGATAGGCAGAACCGATTTCATGCTTGATGCGCTCTGCGGTCGCTTCACCGATCAGAGAGCCGTAGTTACGGCGAACGTAATTGATGATGGCTTCGTCGAAACGGTCGCCGCCGATACGCACGGAAGAGGAGTACACCACGCCGTTCAGGGAGATAACGGCCACTTCAGTGGTACCGCCACCGATATCCACCACCATAGAACCGGTTGCTTCAGAAACCGGCAGACCCGCACCAATTGCCGCAGCCATCGGTTCTTCAATCAGGAACACTTCACGCGCACCGGCACCCTGAGCGGATTCACGGATTGCACGGCGTTCAACCTGGGTTGCGCCAACCGGCACACACACCAGTACGCGCGGGCTTGGGCGCATGAAGCTGTTGCTGTGAACCTGCTTGATGAAGTGCTGAAGCATTTTTTCGGTCACGAAGAAGTCAGCAATAACGCCATCTTTCATTGGGCGGATCGCGGCAATGTTGCCCGGCGTACGGCCCAGCATCTGCTTCGCATCATGGCCTACTGCGGCCACGCTTTTTGGCGAGCCAGCACGATCCTGACGAATGGCCACAACGGAAGGCTCATTCAATACGATGCCTTGTCCTTTTACATAGATAAGGGTATTCGCGGTACCCAGGTCAATGGACAGGTCATTGGAAAACATGCCACGAAATTTTTTCAACATACTAAGGGATAATCCTGAAAGCTGGGGCGGAAAACAAAATCCGCTTACTTTACCAACCACACGCAGCAGCGACAAGGCGCAAAAATCGTCTGCTACGGTGAAAATTAGTGCAGCACGTTTCCTTTGTTACAAATTCATCCCCTGAATCCCTCAGGGCTGAGTAAACAGCAGCGTCCCTCACTTTCACTTGTAACCTATAAAAGGTCGTTCACTGGCTTTTATGCTCGTCTTACTCAAAGCTACAGGCGCGATATTCTACGTGAAAACAAAGTAAACGGCAGGTCAAACAGAGTATCTTTGCAAATATTTTTTCACATTGGTGTCAAGCGGCTGAGAGGCGGCAAAAAAATCCCCCTGACCGCCCGTCACGCCGCGCTCTGTCAACATCTGCCATTCACTGCGTGAACGTACGCCTGCGGCAAATACTTGCGTTTGCGTTCCTTTGCACGCCTCCACCAGGCTTTGTACCAGCAGCTGGTTTTCCGTGCGCTTTTCGATATTCCTTACCAGACCCGGATGCAGCTTCAATAATTCGACATCCAGCTCTTTGATCCAGCTGGTGCTGACCAGGGTAAGACCCGCCTGTGTTACCGCCACGCGAGCCCCAAGCGCATTGATTAAACGCACAACCGAGCGCAACCGGCTGATGTGTTGACCTACATCTGCCTCTGCAAGTTCAAAAATAATGCGTTTGCGTTGCGATTTTTCGCATTGCATTAACGTGTCACGTAACCAACGCTGAAAACGCGGACGGATCAGCGATTCGACGGTCACCTGTAAAGCCAGATTTTCTTCAGGCCAGTACGATAAAAACGGAATGAGGCGGGTGATTTGCTGGCGGTCATACTCTTCGGACAATCCGAATTGCAGCACCATCGGCAAATACTCTGCGGAGATAACCTCCTCGGTCCCGTCAAAAATACGGCACATCAGCTCACGATGATGGACATGACCATTTTTTATGACCGCCGGTTTTTGATAGATGCGCGGTCCACCCCGGCTCAGCATCTGTTCAATCAGGGTTCGCCAGCGTACGTTGCCGCGCCCTTTTTCCGGTAGCGTATCATCATAGACCGCCCAGCCGTTCGCCCCCTGCAATACGGCGTTGCGCGTGGCCGCTTCTGCATGTTCCATCACCTGCTCCGTCGACTGACCGCCGCGCCAGGCACAGATGCCCATATGCACCATGTCGTCGCGGTCGAGCATTTTGCTCTGGGGTAGCGCATCGACGGCTTTCAACAGCTGGCTGGCGATACTCTCGGACTCCTTTAAGGTGCGATGCGGCAGCAAGACGGCAAAGTCGCTGCGGTGGTAGCGTGCCAGTAACGCGCCGGGGTAGCGCATAATAAAGGTGGACAGCAGGTTAATCAGCGTGAAGAGGTTCTCTTCCGCCACGCGCTGGCCCCAGGTATCACGGAGCAGATCGAAGTCGGGCAGGCGAATCATCATTACCACGCCATGCGTCCCCACCTTTTCGGGATCATCAAGAAGCGTAGCCAGCTGATTATCAAAGAAGAGACGGTTGTTAAGGCCCGTTTTGTTATCCTGCGCGGCGTAGGAGCGAATCAACGTGTCCATACGGCTACGCTGATCGCTGGCAAACTGGATTTCGGAGAGCAGCACGTCCAGGGCGCTACTGGTACGTGATGGCCATTCATAAACCGATCCCCGTACCTGCGGACCCCGCTCGCCATTCAGTATTCGCACCGAGCGTGTTTCCAGCAGTTCCTGGCCGGAAAGTTGACGACGCTGCCAGCGAACGGCGAGGAAAATCAGCAGGACGATCAAGGCAACGGCGATGGTTAAGGGCGCGGTGGTCATGAGCGAGCGTAAATAGTTGCTCATCGGATCCTGGTACATCAGATGGATTGTCATACCCGGATGTTTAAGTGAGCGTACCGTTATGTCCCGATACTGATCTACCGTGCCGGCAGGACGGTAGCTGCCCTGACGGGTATGGCTGAAAACGGTCTGCTTCCCCTGTTTAATGTCGATCTGCACGAT
Organism: Enterobacter cloacae complex sp. I1M; assembly: GCF_014982425.1. Classification (NCBI taxonomy): domain Bacteria; kingdom Pseudomonadati; phylum Pseudomonadota; class Gammaproteobacteria; order Enterobacterales; family Enterobacteriaceae; genus Enterobacter; species Enterobacter cloacae complex sp. I1M. The sequence continues at coordinate 25,369 of NZ_JADCLG010000025.1, forward strand.
ATCCACAGGCACCATTAACTCATCCAGTTCACGCGAAAGTGCCGGGAAGGAGGTTGTAATCAGGCGAGTGTCGATAACCGATGCAACCGATTCTACCCGGTTAACCAGCTTATCCTGGATGGCATTATAAAAGCTCAGCGAGCAGCCGATTAGCGTGACAAATATGGTCAGTCCCGTCAGCAAGGTGATAAAAGCTGAGAACTTCGTCGTTAATCGCATCCTTGAGATTACTCCGTGGGTTGAAGGGGTCGCAAGTGAGCGCTAACTTGCATTTCAAATGCGGCATACTACCAAACCTGGTGTATCTGGCAATTTATTGCGTTAAATCGGCACTGCGTTTCATTGAGCGAGTATAGTCTTCAGTACATATTTTCCCATCATCAATCCTAGTGAGGACCCTGTATGCAGGCTTTGATCTTAGAACAGCAGGACGGCAAAACCGTTGCCTCGGTGCAAGCCATTGACGAGAGCCGCCTGCCGGAGGGCGACGTGACCGTAGATATCGACTGGTCAAGCCTGAACTATAAAGATGCACTGGCCATTACGGGAAAAGGTAAAATCATCCGAAATTTCCCAATGGTGCCAGGCATCGACTTGGCTGGTCGCGTGCATACCAGTGAAGATCCGCGTTTTCACGCTGGACAGCAGGTGCTGCTCACCGGCTGGGGCGTAGGTGAAAACCACTGGGGAGGACTGGCAGCGCAGGCGCGCGTAAAAAGTGACTGGCTGGTCCCGATGCCGAAAGGCCTGGACGGCCGTAAGGCGATGATCGTCGGCACGGCAGGTTTCACCGCCATGCTCTGCGTGATGGCGCTGGAAGAGGCCGGGATCCGTCCTGACTCTGGCGAAATTGTCGTGACCGGCGCCAGCGGTGGCGTGGGCAGCACGGCCGTCACGCTGCTGCACAAGCTGGGGTACCAGGTCGCCGCCGTCTCTGGCCGCGAAAGTACGCATGATTATCTACGTCAGTTGGGCGCAAGCCGTATTCTGAGCCGCGACGAATTCGCCGAGACCCGTCCGCTGGAAAAACAGGTCTGGGCTGGTGCTGTAGATACCGTCGGCGACAAAGTGCTGGCGAAGGTGCTGGCGCAAATGAATTACGGTGGCTGCGTGGCGGCCTGTGGTCTGGCGGGTGGTTTTGCCCTGCCGACGACGGTGATGCCATTTATTCTGCGTAACGTGCGTCTTCAGGGTGTCGATTCGGTCATGACCCCAGCCGAGCGGCGGGCTGAGGCCTGGGAACGTCTGGCGCGGGATCTGCCAGCCTCATTCTATGAGCAGAGCGCCACTGAGATTACCCTGAGCCAGGCGCCAGAGTACGCCAATAAAATCATGGACAACCAGTTCCACGGTCGTGCGCTGGTTAAAATCGCCTAATCTTCAAATTTTCGTGACATATTCGCGCTAACCCTCCTCCTCCGTCATGCTTAGAAAAACGCCTGACGGAGGATGCCATGAAAACCCGAAAACTGACGGAAGCAGACGTAACGTCCGAGTCTGTCTTTATGCTACAGCGTCGCCAGATCCTGAAAATGCTTGGCATCAGCGCCACTGCCCTGACGCTCACCCCTGCGGCCCACGCCGATCTGCTCGACTGGTTTAAGGGCAACGACCGCCCGAAAGCCCCCTCTGGCGCACCGCTTAACTTCACGAAACCGGCGCAGTGGCAGAATAAACTGACGTTGACGCCGGAAGATAAAGTCACCGGCTATAACAACTTCTATGAGTTTGGCCTCGATAAGGCCGATCCTGCCGCCAACGCCGGGAGCATGAAAACCGATCCCTGGACGCTGAAGATTGATGGCGAAGTGGCAAAGCCGCTGACGCTGGATCATCATGACCTCACCACCCGCTTCCCACTTGAAGAACGCATTTACCGTATGCGCTGTGTGGAAGCCTGGTCGATGGTGGTGCCGTGGGTAGGTTTCCCTTTGCATAAACTGCTGGCGCTGGTTGAGCCCACCAGCAACGCGAAGTATGTTTCCTTCCAGACGCGCTATGCCCCGGACGAGATGCCAGGCCAGAAGGATCGGTTTATCGGCGGCGGGCTGGAGTATCCCTACGTTGAAGGTTTACGTCTCGACGAAGCCATGCATCCGCTTACGCTGCTCACCGTCGGGGTTTACGGCAAAGCGCTGCCGCCGCAAAACGGGGCGCCCATTCGCCTGACCGTACCGTGGAAATACGGTTTCAAGGGCATCAAATCGATCGTCAGCATTAAGCTCACCCGTGAACGCCCACCCACCACCTGGAACCTCGCAGCGCCAGATGAGTATGGTTTTTTTGCCAACGTTAACCCGCACGTTGATCATCCACGCTGGTCGCAGGCGACGGAACGTTTTATCGGTTCCGGCGGCGCGCTGGATGTTAAACGCCAGCCAACGCTGCTGTTTAACGGCTATGCAGATGAGGTGGCATCCCTCTATCGTGGGCTGAATTTACGGGAGAACTTCTAAGTGCGTTTAACGGCAAAGCAGATAACCTGGCTGAAGGTACTCCTGCATTTAGCCGGATTGCTCCCCTTTATCTGGCTCTTTTGGGCAGCCAGCCAGGGACAGTTCAGTGCCGATCCGGCTAAAGATATTCAGCATTTTACGGGTCGGATGGCTCTGAAATTTTTGCTGGCGACCTTGCTCGTCTCACCGCTTGCGCGCTACGCTAAACAGCCATTGCTAATACGTACCCGTCGGCTTTTGGGGCTATGGTGTTTTGCCTGGGCGACGCTGCATCTCACCAGTTACGCCCTGCTGGAACTGGGCATTAACAACCTGGCACTCCTTGGCAGCGAACTGGTTACGCGTCCTTATCTGACGCTGGGTATCGTAAGCTGGCTGGTTTTACTGGCGCTGACGCTGACATCCACGCAGTACGCGCAGCGAAAAATGGGACGGCGCTGGCAACTGCTGCACAACTTCGTCTATCTTGTCGCGATCCTTGCGCCCATCCATTACCTGTGGTCGGTGAAGATATTATCTCCTCAGCCGGTCATCTACACCCTGCTGGCATTGGCCCTTTTAGCATGGCGTTACAAGAAGTTCCGCCAGTGGGTACGATAGTCCACGAAACTGTGCGTTTTCCCGCAGATTATTTATCAGCCGCGAATCTTTTTCGGATAGCGGTTGATAATCTTCCCTGATAAGACCAGTATTTAGCTGCCAAATGCTACGAAATCGTTATAATGTGCGACTTCGGTTTTCCGGACAGGGGTTTTTGGCCTCTGAAAGGGTGACAATTGCGTGTTGACGGTATATGTTGTTTTTTACCCGAAAATCGCAGGAGATAGCGGCACAATGGCTGACAAATTCCAAATTTTAGTATTGAACGGACCGAACCTGAACATGCTCGGCACCCGTGAGCCAGAGAAGTACGGCACGCTGACATTGAGCGAAATTGTTAACCGTCTGGGTACGGAAGCAGCCTCGCTGAATGTGGATTTGGACCATTTTCAGTCAAACGCGGAGTACGCAATCATCGACCGTATTCATCAGGCTAAAGACACTGTGGACTATATCCTGATCAATCCGGCCGCGTTTACGCACACCAGTGTTGCTATACGCGACGCACTGCTCGCGGTGAGTATCCCGTTTATCGAGATCCATCTGAGTAACGTGCACGCCCGAGAGCCGTTCCGCCACCATTCCTACTTGTCAGATATCGCCGCTGGCGTGATATGTGGGCTGGGTGCAGACGGCTATTCATACGCTTTACAGACAGCGGTAAAACGCTTGTCACAATCACACTAAACAAGAGTACGGAACCCACTCATGGATATTCGTAAGATTAAAAAACTGATCGAGCTGGTTGAAGAATCAGGCATCTCCGAACTGGAAATTTCTGAAGGCGAAGAGTCTGTACGCATCAGCCGTGCAGCCCCAGCCGCTAGCTTCCCGGTAATGCAGCAAGCTTATGCTGCGCCAGTGCAGCAGCCTGCGCTCTCCGCAGCCGTTGCACCAGCAGCAGAAGCCGCACCTGCAGCAGCTGCAGAAATCAGTGGTCACATCGTACGTTCCCCAATGGTTGGTACTTTCTACCGCACCCCGAGCCCGGACGCGAAAGCGTTCATCGAAGTGGGTCAGAAAGTCAACGTAGGCGATACCCTGTGCATCGTTGAAGCCATGAAAATGATGAACCAGATCGAAGCAGACAAATCAGGTACTGTGAAAGCGATTCTGGTCGAAAGTGGTCAGCCGGTAGAATTTGACGAGCCGCTGGTCGTCATCGAGTAACGAGGCGAACATGCTGGATAAAATTGTTATCGCCAACCGTGGCGAGATTGCACTGCGTATTCTTCGTGCCTGTAAAGAACTGGGCATCAAGACCGTGGCCGTGCACTCAAGCGCGGATCGCGATTTAAAACACGTATTGCTGGCGGATGAGACGGTCTGTATCGGTCCGGCTCCGTCCGTAAAAAGCTATCTGAACATCCCGGCGATCATCAGCGCCGCCGAAATCACTGGCGCGGTCGCGATTCACCCGGGTTATGGTTTCCTCTCTGAGAACGCCAACTTTGCTGAGCAGGTTGAACGCTCTGGCTTTATCTTCATTGGCCCGAAAGCCGACACCATTCGCCTGATGGGTGACAAAGTGTCTGCCATCACCGCGATGAAAAAAGCCGGCGTGCCAACCGTACCGGGCTCTGACGGCCCGCTGACCGACGATATGGATGCTAACCGCGCCCATGCTAAACGCATTGGCTACCCGGTTATCATCAAGGCGTCTGGCGGCGGCGGCGGTCGCGGTATGCGCGTTGTACGCAGCGATGCTGAACTGGCGCAGTCCATCTCCATGACCAAAGCGGAAGCGAAAGCGGCTTTCAGCAATGACATGGTGTACATGGAAAAATACCTGGAAAACCCACGCCACATCGAAATTCAGGTGCTGGCTGACGGTCAGGGCAACGCGATCTATCTGGCTGAACGTGACTGCTCCATGCAGCGTCGTCACCAGAAAGTCGTCGAAGAAGCGCCAGCGCCGGGCATTACGCCGGAACTGCGTCGCTACATCGGTGAGCGTTGCGCCAAAGCGTGTGTCGATATCGGCTATCGCGGGGCGGGTACCTTTGAGTTCCTGTTCGAAAACGGCGAGTTCTACTTCATTGAGATGAACACCCGTATTCAGGTTGAACATCCGGTTACCGAAATGATCACCGGCGTTGACCTGATCAAAGAACAGCTGCGTATCGCAGCCGGTCAGCCGCTGTCCATCAAACAGGAAGAAGTTGTGGTTAAAGGCCATGCGGTAGAGTGCCGTATCAACGCCGAAGACCCGAACACCTTCCTGCCAAGCCCGGGTAAAATCACGCGTTTCCACGCGCCGGGTGGCTTTGGTGTGCGCTGGGAGTCCCATATTTACGCCGGTTACACCGTACCGCCGTACTATGACTCAATGATCGGTAAGCTGATCTGCTACGGCGAAAACCGTGACGTGGCCATTGCCCGCATGAAGAACGCCCTTCAGGAGCTGATCATCGACGGGATCAAAACCAACGTAGATCTCCAGATGCGCATCATGAGCGACGAGCACTTCCAGAATGGTGGTACTAACATCCACTACCTGGAGAAAAAACTTGGTCTGAACGAGAAGTAAGAGACCAGTGTTGCTAAAAGGCCGGATTATCCGGCCTTTTTTATTTCTGGGGATCGCAAAGCCCCATCATGTACAATCCCCGCTTTCTTCATCCACAAGGGACAAAAAATGGACAAACGTTTTGTTCAGGCCCATAAAGAAGCGCGCTGGGCGCTGTGGCTGACCCTTCTCTATCTCGCTGCATGGTTAGTAACTGCTTACTTACCTGATTCAGCGATTGGCATTACCGGCCTCCCGCACTGGTTTGAAATGGCCTGCCTGCTGCTGCCGCTGGTGTTTATTGTGCTGTGCTGGGCGATGGTGAAATTCATCTATCGCGATATCTCCCTGGAGGAAGATGATGCAGCTTGAAGTCATTCTGCCGCTTGTCGCTTACCTGTTCCTGGTGTTTGGCCTGTCGGTTTATGCGATGCGTAAACGTTCGACCGGCACCTTTCTGAACGAGTATTTCCTCGGGAGCCGCTCAATGGGTGGCGTCGTGCTGGCCATGACGCTGACCGCTACTTACATCAGCGCCAGCTCGTTTATCGGTGGCCCGGGCGCCGCTTATAAGTACGGACTGGGCTGGGTACTGCTGGCCATGATCCAGCTGCCTGCCATCTGGCTCTCTCTGGGCATACTGGGTAAAAAGTTTGCCATTCTGGCCCGTCGCTACAATGCCGTGACGCTGAACGATATGCTGTTTGCCCGCTATCAGAGTCGCTTGCTGGTATGGCTGGCAAGCCTGAGTCTGCTGGTGGCGTTTATTGGTGCGATGACGGTGCAGTTTATCGGCGGCGCACGTCTGCTGGAAACGGCAGCCGGGATCCCCTACGAGACGGGTCTGGTCATTTTCGGTGTGAGTATCGCGCTGTACACCGCGTTTGGCGGGTTCCGTGCCAGCGTTCTGAACGACACGATGCAGGGAATGGTGATGCTTATTGGCACTCTCGTTCTGCTGGTGGGTATCGTGCATGCCGCAGGGGGCCTGAGCCATGCGGTTGAAACCCTGGAAGCGATCGATCCGAAACTGGTCTCGCCGCAGGGGGCGGATGACATCCTCTCTCCAACCTTTATGACCTCGTTCTGGGTGCTGGTGTGCTTTGGCGTGATTGGCCTGCCGCATACCGCCGTGCGCTGCATCTCATATAAAGACAGCAAAGCGGTACACCGCGGGATTATTATCGGGACAATTGTGGTGGCAATCCTGATGTTTGGTATGCACCTGGCGGGCGCGCTGGGACGCGCGGTGATCCCTGACCTTACCGTACCGGATCTGGTCATTCCAACCCTGATGGTGAAAGTACTTCCGCCGTTTGCCGCCGGAATTTTCCTCGCCGCACCCATGGCGGCCATTATGTCGACCATCAACGCTCAGTTGCTGCAAAGTTCCGCTACGATCATTAAAGATCTCTATCTGAATTTGCGCCCTGAACAGGTCGAAAATGAGCGACGCCTCAAGCGCATGTCGGCGGTGATTACCCTGGTGCTGGGGGCGTTGCTGCTGCTGGCCGCGTGGCGTCCACCGGAGATGATCATCTGGTTGAACCTGCTCGCCTTTGGCGGGCTGGAAGCCGTTTTCCTGTGGCCGCTGGTGCTGGGGCTGTACTGGGAACGCGCGAATGCCGCGGGTGCATTAAGCGGCATGATTGTCGGGGGCGTCCTGTATGCCGTTCTCGCCACGTTGAAAATTCAGTATCTTGGCTTTCACCCGATCGTGCCTTCGTTACTGTTAAGTTTACTGGCGTTTGTGGTGGGTAACCGTTTTGGCCGTCCCGTTCCACCCGCCACCCTGATTTCTACTGATAAATAAAGAGTTTTGCCATGCCGTGGATCCAATTGAAACTGAACACAACCGGCGCGAACGCCGAAGAACTGAGTGATGCGCTGATGGAGGCCGGTTCGGTCTCTATCACGTTCCAGGACACGCATGACACGCCGGTCTTTGAGCCGCTACCAGGCGAAACGCGCCTGTGGGGTGATACGGACGTTATCGGCCTGTTCGATGCAGAAACCGACATGAAAGAGGTCGTGGCGATTCTGGAAAACCATCCGCTGCTGGGCGCGGGTTTCGCGCATAAAATCGAACAGCTGGAAGACAAAGACTGGGAACGCGAGTGGATGGACAACTTCCATCCGATGCAGTTTGGTCAGCGTCTGTGGATCTGCCCAAGCTGGCGCGACGTTCCCGATGAAAATGCGGTCAACGTAATGCTGGATCCGGGTTTGGCGTTCGGCACCGGTACCCACCCGACAACCTCCCTGTGCCTGCAATGGCTGGATGGCCTGGATCTGGAAGGCAAAACCGTGATCGACTTCGGTTGCGGATCCGGGATCCTCGCTATCGCGGCGCTGAAACTGGGCGCGGCAAAAGCCATCGGGATCGACATCGATCCGCAGGCGATTCAGGCCAGCCGTGATAACGCCGAGCGTAATGGCGTTTCCGATCGCCTTGAACTGTATCTGCCTGATGCACAGCCAGAGGCCATGAAAGCCGATGTGGTGGTCGCGAATATCCTGGCTGGCCCGTTACGCGAGCTGGCGCCGTTAATCAGCGTGCTGCCGGTTGAAGGCGGTCTGCTGGGCCTGTCCGGTATCCTTGCCAGCCAGGCAGCCAGCGTCTGTGAAGCCTACGCCGATCTCTTTGCGCTCGACCCGGTTGTCGAGAAAGAAGAGTGGTGTCGCATCACCGGTCGTAAAAAATAAGCCTTTGGCGTGGTCGTCTGACCACGCCTTTTCCCTTCGGTTTTTTCTCCCCCCTTCATCCTTTCTTCGATAAAATAACCTCACAAATCATAATGTTAATCATTGATTTGGATAATAAAATTCACAGGAAGAATACGATGAAACACATTTCAGGCAAGGCAGCGCTGCTGGCGCTGAGCATGATTTCGGCTACGGCTTACGCATCACACTGGAGCTATCAGGGAGAAGGCGCACCGGAACACTGGGGCGAACTGGACGAGGCGTACAAGACGTGTAAAAGCGGAATGTATCAGTCGCCGGTCAACATAGACAACACGGTCAAAGCCCACATCTCTCCGCTGGAAACGCACTATATCGACGGCCCGGTCATTCTGACAAACAACGGCCATACTATCCAGGCGAGTGAAAATGCCGATACACGCGACAGCATCACGCTTGATAAACAGCGCTGGACGTTACAGCAGTTCCATTTCCATGCACCATCCGAAAACACGGTGCACGGTAAAAAATACGCAATGGAAATGCATCTGGTCCATAAAAACGCTGACGGCGAACTGACGGTCGTTGCCGTTATGTTCGATCAGGGCGCGGCAAACACTGAGCTGGATAAACTCTGGGGCGTGATGCCAGGACAGGTTGACCAGAACGTTACAATTAAGCCAACCCTCGATATGAATAAATTACTGCCTGCGGATAAAACCTACTGGCGTTTTAGCGGCTCCCTGACCACGCCACCGTGCTCAGAAGGGGTGACATGGTTGGTGCTCAAGCATCCGCTGACCGTCTCTGCTGAACAGCTGCAAAAATTCACTCACACTATGCACCACGAAAACAGCCGCCCGGTTCAGCCGCTTCATGGCCGTCTGGTTGTTGAATAAGCCGATTTTTTGCGCTGATATCCTGTGCTGAAATGCGACGCAGATCGCAAAGAAGCGCCATAATCTGCTGCATATCGCAGCAGATTATCCCGGCCAATTGATTCATTTATTCAGAAATGATGAGAAGTTACGGGAAATTGTAAGCGCCCACAAAATGTTCATTTCTTCATAACACAATGATTTAAATAGCGAATAATCTTATCCGAAAAGAATGACTGGCGATTCCTTGATCTACAACAGAGGATTGTTCAAAGTTTGGCCTTTCATCTCGTGCAAAAAATGCGTAATATACGCCGCCTTGCAGTCACAGTATGGTCATTTCTTAACTCATGCGCATCGGACACCACCAGCTTAGAAATCGCCTGATCGCAGCCCCAATGGCAGGTATTACCGACCGGCCGTTCAGGACGCTGTGCTACGAGATGGGAGCAGGATTAACCGTTTCCGAGATGATGTCGTCTAACCCGCAGGTTTGGGAAAGCGACAAGTCCCGCCTTCGGATGGTGCACGTGGATGAGCCAGGTATCCGCACCGTGCAAATTGCCGGAAGCGTGCCTGAAGAGATGGCAGATGCCGCGCGTATTAACGTGGAAAGTGGCGCCCAGATTATTGATATCAATATGGGTTGCCCGGCCAAAAAGGTGAATCGCAAGCTTGCAGGTTCAGCCCTTCTGCAATACCCCGACCAGGTGAAGTCAATCCTGACGGCGGTTGTCAGCGCAGTGGACGTTCCTGTTACGTTGAAGATTCGCACGGGTTGGTCGCCGGAACACCGTAACTGTGTAGAGATTGCCCAACTGGCCGAAGACTGTGGCATTCAGGCCCTGACCATTCATGGACGCACTCGCGCCTGTTTGTTCAACGGTGAAGCTGAATACGACAGCATTCGGGCAGTTAAGCAGAAAGTTTCCATTCCGATTATCGCGAATGGCGACATAACTGACCCGCTTAAAGCCAGAGCTGTGCTCGACTATACGGGAGCTGATGCTCTGATGATAGGACGTGCCGCTCAGGGAAGACCCTGGATCTTTCGGGAAATCCAGCATTATCTGGACACTGGGGAGCTGCTTGCCCCGCTGCCTCTGGCAGAGGTTAAGCGCTTGCTTTGTTCGCATGTTCGGGAACTGCATGACCACTACGGCCAGGCAAAAGGGTACCGAATTGCGCGTAAACACGTATCCTGGTATCTCCAGGAGCACGCTCCAAATGACCAGTTTCGGCGCACATTCAACGCCATTGAGGATGCCAGCGAACAGCTGGAGGCGTTGGAGGCATACTTCGAAAATCTTGCGTAATGAAATAAAGAGCTGACAGAACTATGTTCGAACAACGCGTAAATTCTGACGTACTGACCGTTTCTACCGTTAACTCTCAGGATCAGGTGACTCAAAAGCCCCTGCGTGACTCGGTTAAACAGGCACTGAAGAACTATTTTGCTCAACTGAACGGTCAGGATGTTAATGACCTGTATGAGCTGGTACTGGCTGAAGTTGAACAGCCACTGTTGGACATGGTGATGCAATACACCCGTGGTAATCAAACCCGCGCTGCCCTGATGATGGGCATCAACCGTGGTACCCTGCGTAAGAAATTGAAAAAATACGGCATGAACTGATACTAATCAGTTAAATGCTTGTTTAAAAAGGCGCTCTTCGGCATGGGGAAGCGCCTTTTTTATTGCCCGGATGAGCGACCGTCAACGCTTTGTAAACCTTCTCCTTCCCCACTTTTCAACGCCCGCTTTTCGTGTATATTTCCACCACCTTACAGGCTCTCTTTTCGCGGAATGACACATGATTCGTAAATACTGGTGGCTGGTCGTTTTTGCTGTCTCTGTTTTCATTTTCGATGCGCTGCTGATGCAGTGGATTGAACTGATGAGCACCGAAACCGATAAATGTCGCAATATGAATTCCGTGAACCCGCTAAAACTGGTCAACTGCTCAGAGCTGGACTAGCCTCTTCCATCCTGTACCCCTCTGTTATCACCCAATAAAAACAGGGGCTTAAATCACTTTTCGTCATTTCCTGACGATGATAATGTCTGTGCCCTTTCCAACCGCTCTTGCTTAACGTCTCACAACGAGTGAACAGACCATGCTGGTTAGCCAATACAACCAAATCCTCGTCGTCATCTCCTTTATTGTCGCCATTCTTGCCGCCTATACCGCGCTGAATATGGCTGCGCGCGTTGCCGGAAGCCAGGGCGTCGCTGCACGCGTCTGGCTGGCAGGTGGCGGTGTTTCGATGGGGATTGGCGTGTGGGCGATGCATTTCATCGGTATGCTGGCGATGGATCTTTCCATGAGCATGAGTTACAACGCGACCCTGACCGTGCTTTCGATGATTATCGCCATCAGCTCGTCAATGTTCGCCCTGTGGCTCGTTAGCGGCGAGCAGCTACATTTGCGCCGACTGCTGCCTGGCGCCGTCGTGATGGGTGCAGGCATAGTTACCATGCACTACACCGGTATGGCTGCCCTGGAGGTTACTCCGGGTATTGTCTGGGATAAAACGTGGATGGCTATCTCTGTGGGCATAGCCCTTGCCGCTTCACTGGCCGCTCTTTGGCTGACGTTCCGTTTACGTCAGGAAGCTGCACGAATGGCGTTGATGCGTCTGGGGGCGGCGATCACCATGGGCATCGCTATCGCTGGCATGCATTACGCCGGCATGGAAGCAGCACAATTTCCAATGTCGACGATGGTCCACCATCATGGTCTTAACGGGAGCTGGCTGGCGATACTGGTTAGCGTGGTCGCGCTCGCTATTCTGGGGATTACGCTGCTGGTATCGATGTTCGATGCCCGCCTTCAGGCTCGTACCTCGCTGCTGGCCTCATCCCTGGCAGAAGCTAACCGTGAACTCGCACAGCTGGCGTTGCATGATACGCTGACGCGCTTACCCAATCGTATTCTGCTTGAGGATCGCCTCGATCAGGCCATCAGCAAGGCCGATCGCGAAGGAAGCCCTTTCGCACTGATGTTTATGGATCTTGATGGCTTTAAAACCGTCAACGATGCCTATGGTCATGATGTCGGTGACAATCTTCTGGTTGCGGTGACTCAGCGTTTGCTGTTGCAGTTGAAAGGTCAGTACACGCTGGCGCGTATCGGTGGGGATGAATTCGTCCTGCTGGCCGAAACCACTACCCCGGATGATGCTGCCTCACTGGCAAATTCACTGGTACGCGTCATTGATAGCCCGTTCCATCTCGATCCTTACGAACTGATGGTCACCCTGAGCATTGGCATTGCGCTCTATCCACACGATGGCAAAACCGATCGTGAACTGATGTTTAACGCTGATGCTGCGATGTACCACACGAAACATATGGGTCGTAACGGTTATCACTTCTTTCAGCCGTCAATGAATACGCTGGCGCAGACGCATCTTCAGCTGATGAATGATCTGTGGCAGGCCATCGACCGTAATGAGTTACGTCTGCTTTATCAACCTAAATTCCACGCCCCTGCCGGGCCGGTCATCGGATTCGAAGCGCTGTTACGCTGGCAGCATCCCAAACAGGGATTACTGCCCCCCGACCTGTTTCTACCGCTTGCAGAGAAAACCGGGCTGATTATTCCAATTGGAAACTGGGTAATCGACGAGGCCTGCCGCCAGCTGCGAGAATGGCACCTTCAGGGCCACACGGACTGGTCAATGGCGGTGAATCTTTCTACGTTGCAGTTCGAACAGCCGTCGCTGGTTAAAACGGTTCTCGATTGTCTGACGCGCCATAGCGTACCGCCCGGCATGTTGATCCTGGAGGTGACCGAAACCACGGCGATGAGCAATCCGGACGAAAGCGTTCGTGTCCTGACAGCGCTGACGGATGCGGGCGTAAAAGCCTCGATAGACGATTTTGGTACAGGTTATTCAAGCCTTCTTTATCTTAAGCGACTCCCTGCCTGCGAGTTGAAAATCGATCGTGCTTTTGTAAAAGAGTTAAGTGGAGAGAGTGAAGATGCGACGATCGTCTCGGCGATTATCGCCCTGGCAAAAACGCTGAATCTGAAGGTCGTGGCAGAAGGGGTCGAAACCGCAGCGCAGCAGACCTTTCTGACAGAACTGGGATGCAATACGCTACAGGGTTATCTGCTGGGCAAACCGATTACCGCGCAGGCTATTATGGAACAGTGCCAGCACGGGGAGATGTCACCATCCCGTATGCAATCATGAGGCTGTATCGTAGAACACTGGCGCCACTCGAGTGATATTTAGTGTCGCAAGAATATTATCCACCAGCGCCGGCGCCTGTTTGTACAGATTAAAACTGTTGCTATCCATTAACCAGTTTTTAATGACTCCGCTAAAAAATGCGTGGAAAACAATCAGCGCCAGTTCAATATTAGTTTGGGAAGAAATAATGCTACGCGCAACGCATTGTCTCAACGTCCTGCGAAGATAAGTATCGTTTAAACCGATCCGCTTGCGTATTTCACATTCTGAAATCACATCGTCATGAAATTCACACTTATGATACAAAATTTGTAAAAGAGCATACTGACGTGGCTCGCTCGCAATATATTGCAGCGCGACAATAAACTGTTCACGAAGCATTAACAAAGGGTCATCTTTTTCAGAAAGTATTAACCTGTCACGAATCATTTCACGCAGCGGCAATTGCTGTTCCCAGATGGCGTTAAATATTTCCGCTTTACTCGAAAAATGCCAGTAAACAGCCCCGCGAGTAAGTTGAGCAGCATCGGCGATGTCGGTAAGCGTGGTATTAGCCACGCCACGTGTCGCGAATAGCCCGATAGCGGCTTCAATCAGCTGCTGCCGGGTCTTTTGAGCCTCTTCTTTCTTTTTACGCGCCATAGCCTGCTACTCATTACTTATACGGTTGATACGACATCAAACGTTATTAAAGGGTCGTGTAAGTCAAAGTATTCACCATAACCCGTTTTAGTTTTGCACAAAAAAAGTCAATTCATTTAATTTATAATTCATACGAATAAATTGAGCGAATCAAATTCATTAAATAAATAGTTTGTATTTACTCATAAGTATTCCGTTGATTATCCTGACAGAAGCCGGATTTCGAATACACTGGTTCAGAATCTGATTTTGCTTTTTATTGCCTCCATCAGCACTTATAAATTAAAAAACCTTGAATACCCTCATTATTATACGCAGCTACATTTCTTTTTTTGCCTCACACCCTTTCACCGACTTATGGCATATATCGGTTCAAGGGTAGTTTAAGGAACAGTAATGACGAATCACTTCAGACGCTTACCCTTATCCGGTTTCATTGTCTGTGCTGCACTGCTCGCCGGGTGCGATGGACAAGAAAACCCACAGCAGCATGGGCAAGCTCCTCAGGTCAGTGTTCATATTGTCAAAAGCGCGCCACTGGCCGTAACGACGGAATTGCCAGGCAGAACTGACGCTTATCGTGTGGCGGAGGTTCGTCCCCAGGTAAGTGGTATCATTCTGCACCGTAATTTTACCGAAGGCAGCGACGTCAAAGCGGGTGAATCACTTTATCAGATCGATCCGGCCACCTATCAGGCAGCCTACGACAATGCGAAAGGTGAACTGGTAAAAGCGCAGGCTGCGGCAAACATAGCCCATCTGACGGTAAAACGTTACCTTCCGCTGGTCGGTACGCAATATGTGAGCAAGCAGGAGTATGATCAGGCGGTGGCAACCGCCCAGCAGGCGGATGCAAGCGTCGTTGCCGCGAAAGCTGGCGTTGAGAGCGCGCGGATCAATCTTGCTTATACGAAAGTCACATCGCCAATCAACGGGCGCATTGGCAAATCCAGCGTCACTGAAGGGGCGTTAGTCACTAATGGTCAGTCAACCGCACTGGCGACAGTTCAGCAGCTCGATCCCATTTATGTCGATGTAACGCAATCCAGCAGCGATTTTATGCGTCTGAAGCAGCAGACGAGCCTGCAAAAGGGAGACACCAGCAGCGTTGAGTTGCTGATGGAAAATGGCCAGCCTTATCCGCTGAAAGGAACGCTCCAGTTCTCTGATGTCACGGTAGATGAAAGTACCGGCTCAATCACCCTTCGCGCTCTCTTCCCTAACCCTCAGCATATGCTGTTACCGGGTATGTTTGTCCGTGCACGCATTGACGAAGGCACACAGCCTGATGCCATCCTTGTTCCCCAGCAGGGGGTAACCCGTACACCTCGCGGTGATGCAACCGTGCTTGTGGTAAACGATAAAAACCAGGTGGAATCTCGCACTGTCGTTGCACCGCAGGCGATTGGCGATCGGTGGTTGATCACGGAAGGTCTGAAAAATGGCGACCGCGTCATTATCAGCGGCCTGCAAAAAGTTCGCCCTGGCGTCACCGCCGTGGCTATTCCTGATACCGCCGCGACTCCAGCCAGTTAAGGGATAACGAGATGGCTAATTTCTTTATTCAACGGCCTGTTTTCGCCTGGGTGCTCTCCATCATTCTGATGATTGCGGGCGGGCTGGCCATTTTAAAACTGCCGGTGGCGCAATATCCAACCATTGCGCCGCCAGCAGTTGCGGTGACAGCGACCTACCCTGGCGCTGATGCCCAGACGGTCCAGGATACCGTGACGCAGGTTATCGAACAGAACATGAACGGAATCGACAATCTGATGTACATGTCGTCCACCAGTGATTCTGCCGGTAACGTCACCATCACCCTGACGTTCGAGTCGGGTACGGATCCTGATATCGCGCAGGTGCAGGTTCAGAACAAACTCCAGCTCGCCATGCCGCTGCTACCGCAAGAAGTACAGCAACAGGGGATCGGCGTGGAAAAATCCAGCAGCAGCTTCCTGCTGGTCGCGGGATTTGTGTCGGATAATAAAAACCTCACTCAGGATGATATCTCCGACTATGTCGCTTCTAACGTAAAAGATGCGATCAGCCGTACTTCCGGCGTCGGTGATGTGCAGCTGTTCGGTGCGCAGTATGCAATGCGCATCTGGCTGGACAGCAACGCGATGAATAAATATCAGCTCACGCCGTTGGATGTCATTAACCAACTGAAAACGCAGAACGACCAGATTGCTGCGGGCCAGTTGGGAGGTACGCCGTCCGTACCAGGGCAGCAACTGAACGCCTCAATTATTGCTCAAACGCGCCTGAAATCGCCGGAGGAGTTTGGCCGTGTGACGCTGAAGGTGAACCAGGACGGTTCAATGGTCCACCTGAAAGATGTGGCCCGCATTGAGCTGGGTGGCGAAAACTACAACATGGTCACCAAAATCAATGGCCAGGCAGCAACGGGGCTCGGGATCAAGCTGGCGACTGGCGCAAACGCGCTGGATACCGCTGCCGCCATTAAGAGTAAACTGGCGCAGTTGCAGCCCTTCTTCCCTCAGGGCCTGAAAGTCGTTTATCCGTACGACACCACACCTTTCGTGAAGATCTCAATCCATGAAGTGGTGAAGACGCTGTTTGAAGCGATCGTTCTCGTGTTCCTGGTGATGTACTTGTTCCTGCAAAACCTGCGGGCGACCCTTATTCCGACTATTGCCGTGCCCGTGGTGCTACTGGGTACCTTTGCAGTACTGGCTGCGTTTGGTTTCTCCATTAACACCCTGACGATGTTCGGGATGGTATTGGCGATAGGTTTGCTCGTCGATGATGCCATCGTGGTGGTTGAGAACGTAGAACGCGTCATGGTTGAGGACAAGCTGCCGCCAAAAGAGGCGACCCAGAAGTCGATGGAGCAAATCCAGGGCGCTCTGGTGGGCATTGCCATGGTGCTTTCAGCGGTGTTTATTCCGATGGCATTTTTTGGAGGTTCAACCGGGGCTATCTATCGCCAGTTCTCGCTAACCATTGTCTCCGCGATGGCCTTATCGGTGCTGGTGGCGTTGATATTAACGCCTGCTTTATGTGCAACGCTGCTCAAACCGGTTTCCAGCGACCATCATGAAAAGAAAGGTGGATTCTTCGGCTGGTTTAACGCGCTTTTTGATAAGAGCGTGGAGCACTACAGCAACAGCGTGAGCGGCATTTTACGTAAGACCGGACGCTATCTGCTGGTTTACGTCATCATCGTCGGCGGCATGGCAGTACTGTTCCTGCGCCTGCCTTCCTCCTTCCTGCCGGAAGAGGATCAGGGGGTGTTTATGACGATGGTTCAGCTGCCGGCAGGGGCGACGCAGATGCGTACCCAGCAGGTACTCGATCAGGTTCAGGACTATTATCTGACGAAAGAGAAAGCGAACGTTGAATCGGTCTTTACCGTAAACGGATTTAGCTTTAGCGGGCAGGGGCAGAACTCCGGTATCGCTTTCGTCAGCCTGAAGCCATGGGAAGAACGCCCGGGCAAGGAAAACGGCGTTGAGGCGATTGTCAGCCGCGCAACGAAAGCGTTTAGCCAGATCAAAGATGGTCTTGTATTTCCGTTTAACCTCCCTGCCATTATTGAACTGGGTACCGCAACAGGCTTTGACTTTGAACTGATTGACCAGGCAAACCTGGGACATACGCAGCTCACGCAGGCACGTAACCAACTGCTTGGCATGGTAAGGGAACATCCTGACTTACTGGTCCGCGTGCGTCCTAACGGACTGGAAGATACGCCACAGTACAAACTGGATGTCGACCAGGAGAAGGCCCAGGCGCTGGGTGTGAGCATATCTGATGTCAATCAGACCATCTCAACAGCATTGGGTGGTACTTATGTGAACGACTTTATCGATCATGGACGCGTGAAAAAAGTTTATGTCCAGGCTGATGCTCGCTTCCGTATGTTACCAGGAGATATTAACGACCTGTATGTGCGTAGTGCTAACGGCGAAATGGTGCCTTTCTCTGCCTTTAGCAGCTCTCACTGGGTGTACGGCTCACCTCGTCTGGAACGTTACAATGGGATGCCATCAATGGAGATCCTCGGTGAGTCTGCGCCAGGCAAAAGTACCGGTGAGGCAATGGAGATGATGGAAAGCCTTGCGTCGAAACTGCCTTCCGGAATTGGCTACGACTGGACGGGGATGTCTTATCAGGAACGTCTTTCCGGAAATCAGGCTCCAGCACTGTATGCCATTTCACTGATTGTGGTGTTCCTGTGTCTGGCGGC
>NZ_JADCLG010000025.1:43646-44500 GCF_014982425.1 Enterobacter cloacae complex sp. I1M
CTGCTTACGACAATTGGTTTATCAGCCAAAAACGCCATACTGATCGTTGAGTTCGCCAAGGATCTTATGGATAAAGAAGGCAAAGGGATTATTGAAGCCACGCTGGAAGCCTCACGTATGCGTCTGCGCCCTATCCTGATGACCTCTCTGGCATTTATCCTTGGTGTTATGCCTCTGGTCATCAGTAGTGGCGCAGGTAGTGGGGCACAAAACGCTGTCGGGACGGGCGTGATGGGCGGGATGCTGTCAGCCACTCTGCTGGCTATTTTCTTTGTTCCTGTTTTCTTCGTTGTTGTCCGGAGACGGTTTACAAAGCATAAGGATTAATGAAAATCATAAAGGCACCTCTGGTGCCTTTTTTATTTCCTGTCAGCATTCTAATAAAAAGACATCTCTTCACATTTCCTCCATAAATAATCAACGCCCCTCTTTTTTCTCCATGATTTTTACAATCCACACAATTTGAGATTATTCCCCGTGCTGTATGGTATTAGTGCGGTGGTAAAATAATCATCAATTCGTAAATTGCCGCATCGGCTCTTAAGCGAATAAGCGATCATATTGAGGTAACATCATGAAAAGATTCCTTTCC
Source organism: Enterobacter cloacae complex sp. I1M (assembly GCF_014982425.1). Lineage (NCBI taxonomy): Bacteria > Pseudomonadati > Pseudomonadota > Gammaproteobacteria > Enterobacterales > Enterobacteriaceae > Enterobacter > Enterobacter cloacae complex sp. I1M. Next base: position 44,239 of record NZ_JADCLG010000025.1, read on the forward strand.
GTTGCACTCCTCGCTGCGCTGCTTGCTGGTTGCGCGCACGACTCTCCCTGTGTACCGGTATACGACGATCAGGGGCGACTGGTTCACACCAATACCTGTATGAAGGGGACTACCCAGGATAACTGGGAAACAGCAGGTGCGATTGCCGGTGGCGCCGCAGCAATAGCTGGCCTGACTCTCGGTATTGTCGCCCTGACTAAATAATACTTTTAAAAGCGCGGCCATCGCCGCGCTTTTATTTTATCTAAACAAAGGGATGTAT
>NZ_JADCLG010000026.1:0-16503 GCF_014982425.1 Enterobacter cloacae complex sp. I1M
CCGTTATTTCAGGATTTTTCTCTTCAACCGACCGGGTAGTCTGTGAAGTGATTCACATCTGCCGTGTCGATGGAGGCGCATTATAGGGAGTTCCCGAGCGACCGCAACAGAAAAGTTGCAAAAAAATGACTGACTGCTGTATTCCCCAGCAAAACCCCGCCTTATACCCTTTTACGCACAGAGTTATCCACAATCCATTGACGATCCCGGTGCGATCCCGCTAATTGAACACTATACTAGCGGCAAATATTCCTCTCGCAGACCAACCTGATGACGACACAACGACTTCAACGTGACTGGCGTATCCCAACCGCCGGGCTCGCCGTGCTGGTGTTACTTATGGCAGGTTTCGCACTGCATACGCACTGGAATGCTTTTATTCAGTGGTGCCTCGCCGCTCAGATCACCCTGCACCGTTATCTGGTGATGTATTTGCTGCAACTTAATAATCATCAGTACAGCGGTGGGCTGTGGTTGTTAACCGGTGCGTTTCTTTATGGTGTACTCCATGCCGTTGGACCAGGACACGGCAAATTTATCGTCGCCACGTATCTCAGCACCAATAAAGAGAGCCAGCTCGCGGCGCGCGTCGTACCGTTTATCGGTAGCCTGATGCAAGGCGTCAGCGCGATCCTCTTTGTGTTTATCCTGGCGGTTGGATTGAACCTCGCGTCAGGGGATATCAGTACCAGCCGTTGGTACGTCGAGAAAATCAGCGCCTTACTGATTGCCGCCTTCGGTGCGTTTATCATTTATCAGGCGCTCAGCAGCCTGCGTCCGCGCAAAATGGCGATTAGCGCCATCAAGCCGCATCATCAGCATAATGAACACTGTGGCTGCGGCCATCACGGCGTAGGGGTGGATCTGGCTAAAAGCGACTGGAAAACCCGTCTGGGCGTGGTGCTGGCCATTGGCGCACGCCCGTGCAGCGGAGCAATTATGATCCTGATGTTCTCGAATGCGCTCGGCATTATTAGCTGGGGAATTGCTGCTGTGATGACAATGTCGCTGGGCACGGCGCTGTCGATTATGGGGCTGTCGCTGGCAGTACGTTACGCGCGTGAACGCACAGTAGCCTGGTTTAGTGGCGGCACTTCCCTGAACTGGGTAATGCCGATGGTCAAAATAGCCGGAGGAGTTGTTCTGATACTGTTCGCAACTATCCTCTTCCTGACGGTGATCCCCGTCAGCGTTAGCGGCGACTATATCGCCGCAGGATGCTAATAAAAGAAAACCCGCCAGCGGCGGGTTTTTTATCACTCGTTAATTCGCGGATGCTGGTCAACCAGGCGAGAACGTTTTTTCTGAAGCTCTTCAATCTCTGCGTCAATATCTTCAATCTTCTGCTCTACGTTATCGTAGTGCTCGCGCAGGATCTCCTTCGCTTCCTGAATATCGGACGCCGCAGGCGTTGCCCCTTTCAGTGGACGGTTCGCCGTCTCCTTCATAGTAATACCGGTAATCAGGCCAATCACCGCAATAACCATCAGATAGTAAGCAGGCATCATCAGGTTCTGCGTGCTCTCCACCAGTGAAGCAGCAAGCGTCGGCGTCAGGCCCGCAATCAGAACGGAGATATTAAAGGCTGCCGCCAGCGCACTGTAGCGAATATGCGTCGGGAACATTGCCGGTAGCGTAGAAGCCATCACCCCGATAAAGCAGTTGAGGATCACCGCCAGCATCAGCAGACCGGCGAAAATCAGCCCCAGCACATTGCTGTTAATCAGAATAAAGGCCGGGATTGCCAGCGCGAACAGCGCGACGCTACCGAGAATAATGAATGGCTTACGGCCAAAGCGGTCGCTCAGCAGACCCATAATCGGCTGCACGAACAGCATGCCTACCATGATGGCGATAATAATCAGCACACCGTGGTCTTCCGAGTAGTGCAGGTTATGCGACAGATAGCTCGGCATGTAGGTCAGCAGCATGTAATAGGTCACGTTGGTGGAAATCACCAGACCGATACAGGTCAGCAGGCTGCGCCAGTGTTTGGTCGCAATCTCCTTGAACGACACTTTTGGGCCATCCTGCAACCCTTCACGGTCGCCCTGCTCCAGCTTTTCAACGTGCTGCTGGAACGCAGGCGTCTCTTCCAGGGCGTGACGCAGGTAAAGACCGATGATGCCAAGCGGCAGCGCCAGGAAGAACGGAATACGCCAGCCCCAGTCGAGGAAGTTCTCTTCACCCACTACGGTTGAAATCAGAACCACAACTCCCGCGCCCATGACAAACCCGGCAATCGAACCAAAGTCGAGCCAGCTGCCCATAAAGCCGCGTTTTCGGTCCGGAGAATACTCGGCGACAAAAATCGATGCACCGGTATATTCGCCGCCAACGGAGAAGCCCTGCGCCATCTTACAGATCAACAGCAGGATCGGCGCCCATATACCAATGGTCGCATAGGACGGAATAAGGCCGATACAGAATGTACTTATCGACATGATGACAATAGTAATGGCCAGGATCTTCTGGCGACCATATTTATCACCCAGCATGCCGAAGAACAGGCCACCGAGAGGGCGAATAAGGAAGGGAACAGAGAACGTACCCAGCGCGGCAATCATCTGCAAGCTGGGATCGGCACCGGGGAAGAACACTTTACCAAGCGCATAGGCAACAAAGCCGTAGACACCAAAATCGAACCACTCCATCGCATTACCGAGCGAGGCCGCCGTAATCGCTTTGCGCAGTTTCGCATCATCAATAATGGTGACATCGCGCAGCGTGATGGGTTTTACTTTTTTCCTTCTAAGCATAGCTTTCCTCGTAGACTCAGCCCCGTCCGTTTCACAGCGCATTTGCAAGCTGTGAACCAGAGATCCGCTCCATGCGAATCTCCTTATTCAAGCGTAGCAGGTTTACTTACATTGACGTTTTACCTCAATACAACCGAACCTGTTGACGCCTGTCTGGGCAGTTAAAGACCTTTTTACCCTACCAGCGTTTATATATGTGATCAACTTCACATATATTTTTCCGGTTCGTAAGTTGGCTTCAGGTTTTGTCAATTCACGATAAATAAGGTCATTCTCACCCCCTTTATCAAGCACATCTTAACACCCGTTATTATTCCTCTTAAAACAAAAAACAATCACATTTCTTCACATCGAATTTACACAAAATTTAATTATTAACAGCGGGCATTCCTGTTTACATTCAATATGTGACGCAGATAACTAAAACAGTGTTTTATTTTCATTGAATCGCAATTCCAAAGATCGCATGATAAACCCGAACACAATATCCCAGCGGCTTTCAAATGAAGGAATGCTAAGCACCTGAATTTCGCTTTACAGCATAAGTAACGAATCGATTGGTCTTCAAAAAAGGCAATCATTTGAATTTGTTGATCTATTTTTTGAGATTTCCGCCAGCCACGCGGGCGAGATGTGAGGGTTAATGATGAAGATTAAAGCAACAATAGAACGCATCCCGGGCGGGATGATGCTGGTCCCGCTGGTACTTGGCGCGATATTAAATACGCTGGCCCCGAATACCGGTGCTTATTTTGGCGGTTTTACAAAAGGTATGATCACCGGAACGGTGCCGATTCTGGCAGTCTGGTTCTTCTGCATCGGCGCATCTATTAATTTACGTGCAACTGGTACGGTATTACGTAAATCAGGGACGCTGGTCATTACTAAAATTGCGGTCGCCTGGGTCGTTGCCATGATCTGCGCGATGTTCATTCCGGAGAATGGCATACAGACCGGATTCTTCGCCGGATTATCCGTTCTGGCCATTGTTTCAGCAATGGATATGACCAACGGCGGTCTCTATGCCAGCCTGATGAATCAATATGGCACCAAAGAAGAATCAGGCGCGTTCGTGCTGATGTCCCTGGAGTCGGGTCCGCTGATGACCATGCTGATTCTGGGTTCTGCCGGCCTTGCCTCCTTTGAACCCCACCATTTTGTCGGGGCGATCCTGCCGTTCCTGATTGGTTTTGCGCTAGGCAACCTCGATCACGATCTGCGCGATTTCTTCAGCAAAGCCACCCCGGTACTGATCCCGTTCTTCGGCTTCGCGTTGGGCAATACCATCAATCTGAACGTGATTCTGGAAACCGGCCTGCTGGGTATTGTGCTGGGTGTTGCCGTCATCGTAATCACGGGTATCCCGCTAATTATTGCAGACCGCGTCATTGGGGGCGGTAACGGAACCGCAGGTGTGGCCGCCTCGTCGGCCGCAGGCGCTGCGGTAGCTAACCCGGTGATTATCGCCCAGATTAACCCGGCCTTTGAACCGGTGGCGGCTTCCGCCACGGCCCTGGTTGCCGCCAGCGTGATTGTGACGGCGATTCTGGTCCCGATCATCACGGCGCTGTACGCCAGACGTTTTGGACAGGTTCCGGAGACCCAGGCAGAGCCGAAAGCGGTAGAAATGCACCACTAAGCCGTTCGCCCCCTCCTTAAAAAGAGGGGGCAATCACGCACTAAATATCTCTTCCACCATGCCATCCACCAGCCGTTTTGCCGAACAGAGTCTCGGCATACCCAGCGCGACCGTTTGCCAGCTCTGCGTCACTGACCAGCTCACCGGATGTTTATCCGCCTGACACCAGTCCCCCAGCCAGCCAAGCATATCTTTATAATCCATCAGACCAGGAGAAGCGGGCGTCGTCAGCCACTGATGGTAAAAATGCCGGGTGGTGGGAGAAGCGTTAATCCCCTGTGCCAGATAGTTTGCGGCCATGCTGCGCAGGTTATCTTTCAGCATGGCCGCCACATCACTATTCGCCAGACGACAGGCATCGCCAAACGCGCCCCAGCGCAACTCTTCCAGCACGATAAAGCAGCGGCCAGCCAGCGACCAGCCGTCATACTGCCCGGCTCGCCAGCGGGTAAAAATTTGCTCGCTGTGCTCACCCGCCTGAACCGTAAGGCCGCGCTGCGCGAGTGCTTTCTCTTTATAGGCGGCACGCTGGTTGAAATGTGCGGAGAGCGCCTCGTACTGTTGCAACAATCCGGAAGGTTGAGGGAGGCGTGGATTAACCTGCTGGCGCAGGGCTACCAGCTTGTCGGACATGCGGGTCAGCGCAAGGTGTCCGGGGTCGAGCATACCGGCCAGTTTCTCCGCCAGACCCAGCCGCAGTGCTGCATTTTCGTTGAGCATTCCCGCCATTGCCCATGGCCGCAACCGGGTCTGCGTAACGATCTCCTGCGTCAAACGCTCACGAAATTGCAGTTGCTGTGGCCCCAGGAGGGTGTGACGAGCAGCATCCGCCCCCTGGACCAAATCGACCATAAATTTTGGATGAATACACTCCAGCGTCCGCCCGGGACCGTCCAGTAGCTGTGTTGTCATGGTTGCTCTGCCGCGAATAAGGTTTGAATATCATCGCGTAACAGTCGGGTATCTTCCTGAATCCACGCCGCTGTGGTCATACTTTGCTTCAACAACTGGCTAAGCGCCCGGGTTGAATGCTCATTCTGCTGCCGCACGGCAAGGCTATCACGCAAGCTTTCCTGTAACCCGGTCAGGCACAACGAAAACTCTGCAAAAAACGTTGCCATACCTGCCGTAACAGAGACATCGACCTGCGCGGCCAAAGCTTTACGAATTTGATCGCAAAACTGATCGGTATGCTGCGTAAATTTGCCATGAAGCTGAGCGATATCGATGACATATCGGGTGCGCGTCTCCACATACGCTTCCCAGCCCCAGCCGGGATGATTGAGCCAGCGCGAGACGGTATTACGTACGCTGCCCGCCCCTGCGGGCTGACTGGCGGGAGGGGTGTCCTGCACAATGGCATCATTAAATAAGCCGCGCGTATTGAAGTTAAGCTGGTTTGCCTGAAACGCCGGAAAGCTAATCCGCGCCCGAAAGCCGGCATGACTGAGCTGTTCCTTAATTTGCATCTCGATGGGGCGCATCGCCTCATTCAACGATCGGGCGAGCGTAGACTCCAGCTGATCGAAGCGTAACGCCAGCTCCCGGCTAATTCTGCTCTGCGCATTCAGCAAAATCTGCTCGCATGACGATCGGATCTTGCTCAGGACAATCTGTGCCTGCCCTTCATCGTCAAGCACCAGCTGCTGGTGCTCATCCGTGTCGTCTGTACGCATGCTGGATGGCTCGCGCCCGGCTAAATCAAGAATTAACGGGCGGCTAAACATGTCGTCCAGCGCCTGGTGAAGTTCACCTTTCTGACTAAGCAGAAATGCATCCGCTGCGTTGAGCGCCTCTTCAACTTCATGCTGGACCTCATCGCTCACTACGCTCTGCCGCTGACGCAGCATCGCCATGTCCTCTTCCAGGCGCTTAATATTCCGCTCCAGCTCATCAAAGGCGACCGTCAGTCCCTGATGGCGAAAATCCAGGTATTCTCTGGCATTTTGCGCATAGTTCAGCAGCTTATGCGATGCCGACCGCAGGGCGAACAGCGAGGCGTTGGCGTAAGCCGCGTAAATCAGCTTGCGGATGGGCTGTTCGAACAGCGAATCCTCCCACAGCAGATCCGCCGCATGGCGAATATGGTCACTATCGTCGAGATCGGCCGTACGCCAGCGGCGGCCCAGCGCGGCCTCGGCAAAATCCTGTACCCAACGCTGATCCTGATGATCGGGAAGCCGCCCATGGGTGTTCATCTCATAGCGGGCGCGGTTTGCCAGGTAGGCCCACATGGAAGAGACCGGATAAATTTGTCCCGGAGAAATATTCCCTTTCATCAGCGTGCCGGAAATCATCGCCCGTATCTGCTCTTCATCGTCGCTGTTACGATCTTTCTGATCGAATTTGTTGACCAGGGCGTAAAGCGGCACGGATTTCCCCGCCGCCGAAATTGCCTGACGAACCTCGGCGTCGGAAATGGATTTAAGCTGGGTATAGTCCATCACCGCCAGCACGGCGGAGGCGCGCGCCAGCTGCTCGCTGAGCATTTTTTGCAGGTGCGGCTGACCGGCCTCGTTCGGCCCCGGCGTGTCGAGCAGCGTCAGTTGCCCCAGGTGCGCATCCAGACCGGCGAGGTGCACAAATTCCACCTCAATCACCGGAATATGTTCAATCGCGGCGTACTCAGAAAAAGGAAACTCCACGCCCAGCGCCTGAGAAAGCCGCACCAGATCGTTCAGGCTTTTCAGACAATGAAAGATGGGCTCCGCGCCCAGGTGATGTTTTCCGAACGCCTCACCTCTTTCGATGCGCTCCAGCAGCGTATTCATGTCCTTGTCGATTTCCAGACGCCGCGCCAGCTTGCCGCGATCTTTATCGCACAATTTCGTCTGCAACTGGGAAATCAGGGTATCAATGGGCGCAACGTGCAAAAAATGCAGCACCGGCTCCTTCTGGCCCGGCGTATGGCGGATCAGCGTGGGCAGCGCCGTCATCGGACGATTGCGGTTCGGCAGCACTTCCGTGCCCACAATCGCATTAATGGTGGTCGATTTTCCCGCTTTCATGGTACCCACAATCGCCAGCACCATTTCGAGGCGGGTTATTTTGCGTAATTCGTTATTCAGCAACGCCTGCTGAGCGTCGACACCCCGCGCGCTAAAATGTAATGGCAAAACGTTGTTATTAACGCCGCTCATGGCAGCGGCTGTGCTATCCAGCTTTGCAATCGGCATTGATTTTAATGAATCAAGATTGTTCAGAGCCAGCTGTAACAAACGTTCGGCTTCCTGGCTTAATTCAAATATGGTCTGTGTGTGCATGATAAAAGCCTTCCCTTAACGCAAATTTATTACTTTTATTAAGCCACGTTTTTTTAATTATACTGTTCAGGCTTATATGATCACGTATGGAAAACATGTTCATTTAATACAAGTAACTGAAGATAATGAGAATTTAAATCTCACCCTTCTAATACGTGTAAAACATCCCTCTGGTCAGAAGACCAAAAGTAAATAGACAAAACGCATTTTCAGGAAACATCAGGAGATATCATCGTTATTTACCCACCAAAAAAGAGAGGTATTCCCTGACACCAAAAGATGTATAGCATCAGAAAGGATAGATAAATAACGGCTTGTTCCTTCACCTTATCCGAAATGGCACAGCGTAGCAATTTGCTGTAATAAAATATTCGATATATTTATCATCATAACGATCACTGCTGTGCAGGGCATAAGCTTCCCTTAATTCACTGACAGTTCGTGTCATCTTTTACGCATTTTTGCGCTATTTTTCTAAAACAATATCACCGACAAAAGTGGGGATTTGCGTTATACTCGCTGCCTTTTTCGGCACACTGCCGTCATTTAGCTGGCGTTTTCCAGCGTGTTAACACTTTTGAGGATACCAACATGCAACTTCCACACTGCCCGAAATGCAATTCTGAATACACCTATGAAGACAATGGCATGTTCGTTTGCCCGGAATGCGCCCATGAATGGAACGATGCGGAGCCTGCGCAGGACAGCGATACGCTGATTGTGAAAGACGCGAACGGCAACCTGCTGTCAGACGGCGACAGCGTTACCGTTGTGAAAGATCTGAAGGTAAAAGGCAGTTCTTCCATGCTGAAGATTGGTACCAAAGTGAAAAACATCCGTCTTGTTGAAGGCGATCATAATATCGATTGCAAAATTGACGGCTTCGGTCCGATGAAACTGAAATCTGAGTTCGTGAAAAAGAACTGATTGACCCGCCCGGTGACGCTTCGCTTACCGGGCGTCCGGGAACTACACTTAACGGGCTTTTCTTACGTGAGGTAAAGATTATGCCGTTAAGTCCCTACATCTCTTTCGCCGGCAACTGTGCGGAGGCCACCGCCTTCTATCAGCAGGCCGTCGGCGCAGAACTCCTCTACAAAATCACCTTCGGCGAAATGCCTAAAGACGAAAACAGCGAAGAAGGCTGTCCGTCCGGCATGAACTTCCCGGATACCGCCATCGCCCACTCTAACGTCCGCATCGCGGGCAGCGACATTATGATGAGCGACGGGATACCGCCTGGCAGCAGCGCGCAATACGCGGGTTTCACACTGGTGCTCGACACCCAGGATGTGTCGGAAGGCAAGCGCTGGTTCGACAACCTCGCCGATGGCGGCAATATTGAAATGGCCTGGCAGGAGACCTTCTGGGCGCACGGATTTGGCACTGTGACCGACAAATACGGCGTGCCGTGGATGATTAACGTCGTTAAATCGTAGGCTGGATAAGCGCAGCGCATCCGGCAATAGCGTCCGGTGGCGCTGCGCTGACCGGGCCTACGGTGATTGTCATCAAATCCCCCTCAACTCTTCAAACTCCCGCAACCAACACTTAACCTGAATGTCATATTGATGCGCCAGCATGAGGCCACATTTATCGTGAGGCCCAGCACATGCAAACTGTCATTCGCGTCGAGAAACTGAGCAAAACCTTCCATCACAACAAGGCGCTGCATGCCGTTGATCTGACCGTCCAGCAGGGCGAAATGGTGGCGCTGCTGGGGCCATCCGGTTCAGGAAAATCCACCCTTCTTCGTCACTTAAGCGGCCTCATTACCTGTGACAAAACGCCGGAAAGCCGCGTCGAGCTGCTGGGTAACACCGTGCAACATGCGGGGCGTCTGGCAAGCGATATTCGCAAAAGCCGCGCGCAGACGGGCTATATCTTTCAGCAGTTCAACCTGGTGAACCGCCTGACGGTGCTCGAGAACGTGCTGATTGGCGCGCTCGGCAGCACCCCGTTCTGGCGCACCTGCCTGCGCTGGTTCTCCCCTTCCCAGAAACAAGAAGCCTTACAGGCGCTGACCCGCGTCGGCATGGCGCATTTTGCCCACCAGCGCGTCTCAACGCTCTCCGGCGGACAGCAGCAGCGCGTCGCCATCGCCCGCGCCCTGATGCAGAAAGCCAAAATCATTCTGGCCGATGAGCCTATCGCCTCGCTGGATCCGGAATCGGCCCGCATCGTGATGGAAACCCTGCGCGACATCAACCAGAACGACGGCATCACCGTGGTGGTGACGCTGCATCAGGTGGATTACGCCCTGCGCTACTGCGAGCGCATCGTCGCCCTGCGTCAGGGCCACGTGTTCTTCGATGGCGCCAGCCATCAGTTTGATAACGAACGTTTTGATCATCTCTACCGCAGCGTAAACCGCGTCGAAGAACGCGCGCAGGCTGCTTAACGCCCCGATAACGAGGAATGGAAATGAACTACAAAGCCGTTGCCGCGCTGGCCTTCACCAGCATGTTCAGCATCAGCACCCTGTTAAGCCCGGCCTGGGCAGAGGAACAGGAAAAAGCGTTGAACTTTGGCATCATTTCAACGGAATCACAGCAAAACCTGAAGCCGCAGTGGGAACCGTTCCTGAAAGATATGGAAACCAAACTGGGGATCAAAGTGAACGCCTTCTTCGCCCCGGACTACGCGGGCATTATCCAGGGAATGCGCTTCAACAAAGTCGACATCGCGTGGTACGGCAACCTCTCTGCCATGGAAGCGGTAGATCGCGCCAACGGCCAGGTCTTTGCCCAGACCGTTGCAGCAGACGGCTCCCCGGGCTACTGGAGCGTGCTGATCGTTAACAAAGACAGCCCGATCAACAACCTCAACGATATGCTCGCCAAACGCAAAGAGCTGACCTTTGGTAACGGCGACCCGAATTCTACGTCCGGCTTCCTCGTCCCGGGTTACTACGTCTTCGCGAAAAACAACATCTCCGCCAGCGACTTCAAGCGCACGGTCAACGCCAGCCACGAAACCAACGCCCTGGCCGTAGCGAACAAGCAGGTAGACGTTGCCACCAACAACACTGAAAACCTCGACAAGCTGAAGACCTCCGCGCCGGACAAGCTGAAAGCGCTGAAGGTGATCTGGAAATCGCCATTGATCCCGGGCGACCCGATTGTGTGGCGTAAAAACCTCTCCGAAAGCACCAAGGACAAGGTCTACGACTTCTTTATGAACTACGGCAAAACGCCGGAAGAGAAAGCGGTGCTGGCGCACCTGGGCTGGGCACCGTTCCGCGCGTCCAGCGATTTGCAGCTGGTGCCGATTCGCCAGCTGGCGCTGTTTAAACAGATGCAGGGCGTGAAGGACAACAAAGGTCTGAAGGAAGAAGAGAAGACCAGCAAAGTGTCGGAAATTCAGGCGCAGCTGGACGATCTCGACCGCCTGACCGCCGCGCTCGGGGCGATGACCAGCGTGAATAAAGCGGTGCAGTAACTCAAGTCCCCTCTCCCTTGAGGGAGAGGGTTAGGGTGAGGGGGAAAGGCGCACGCTGATGCCCTCACCCCGGCCCTCTCCCACAGGGAGAGGGAGAACAGATTAAGGAGCCAACATGCAAACCATCACCCTCCCGCCGCCAAAGCGCAGCTGGTTCTCGCTCATAAGCTGGGCCGTTCTGCTGGCGGTGCTCGTTATCTCCTGGAAGGGCGCGGAGATGGATCCGCTGCTGCTCTTCAGGGACTCGGGCAACATGGCGACCTTCGCCGCCGACTTCTTCCCGCCGGACTTCAGCCAGTGGCAGGACTACCTCAGTGAAATGGCCACCACCTTGCAAATCGCCGTCTGGGGCACCGCCCTCGCCGTGATCCTCTCCATTCCGTTTGGCCTGATGAGCGCCGAAAACATCGTGCCGTGGTGGATCTACCAGCCGATGCGTCGCCTGATGGACGCCTGTCGCGCCATCAACGAAATGGTCTTTGCGATGCTGTTCGTGGTCGCCGTCGGCCTGGGTCCGTTCGCTGGCGTGATGGCGCTGTTCATCCACACCACCGGCGTACTCTCCAAGCTGCTCTCCGAAGCGGTTGAAGCCATCGAGCCCGGCCCGGTGGAAGGCATCCGCGCAACCGGCGCGAACAAAATCGAAGAGATCCTCTACGGCGTCCTGCCGCAGGTCATGCCGCTGCTCATCTCCTATTCGCTATACCGCTTCGAGTCCAACGTTCGCTCCGCCACCGTGGTCGGCATGGTGGGCGCAGGCGGTATTGGCGTCACCCTGTGGGAAGCGATTCGCGGTTTCCAGTTCCAGCAAACCTGCGCATTGATGGTGCTCATCATCGTCACCGTCAGCCTGCTGGATTTCCTCTCTCAACGCTTGCGTAAGCACTTCATCTGAGAAGCGAGGCTTTGATTGGTATGTACTTATCCAGACATCCGACCAGTTACCCTACCCGCTGGCAAGAGATTGCGGCAAAGCTCGAAGTGGAGCTGCGCACGCACTATCGGTGCGGCGACTACCTGCCTGCCGAGCAGCAGCTTGCCGACCGCTACGAAGTGAATCGCCACACCCTGCGTCGCGCCATCGATCAGCTGGTGGAACGCGGCTGGGTCCAGCGTCGTCAGGGCGTCGGCGTGCTGGTGCTGATGCGCCCGTTTGACTACCCGCTCAATGCTCAGGCGCGTTTTAGCCAGAACCTGCTCGATCAGGGCAGCCACCCCACCAGCGAAAAGCTGCTGTCTGTCCTGCGCCCGGCCTCCCGCCACGTAGCGGACGCGCTGGGGATTCAGGAGGGCGACAACGTCGTTCACCTGCGCACGTTGCGCCGGGTGAACGGCGTGGCGGTCTGTCAGATCGACCACTACTTCGCGGACCTCTCCCTCTGGCCCGTGCTGCAACATTTCGCCAGCGGTTCCCTGCATGATTTTCTTCAGGAGGCGACGGGTATCGCGCTCAAACGCACCCAGACGCGCATCAGCGCCCGCCGCGCGCAGGCTAAAGAGAGCAAGGTACTGGAGATCCCCAACATGGCCCCGCTGCTCTGCGTGCGCACCCTCAACCACCGTGACGGCGACGTCAACGCAACGGAATACTCCGTCAGCCTGACCCGCGCCGACATGATTGAATTTACCATGGAGCACTGAATGCACTTCGACACCTCCACTCGTCAGCGCTGGATGCGCGTGCTGGCCCACAGCCAGCCTGCTGCGCTGGCTGCCCGCATGAACGCGCTCGGCCTGACGCCGGACTACGACACGATCCGCGCGCCGGAGATCGGCCTGGTGCAGATCCAGGCACGCATGGGCGGCACCGGCGAGCGCTTCTTCGCCGGCGATGCCACCCTCACCCGCGCGGTGATCCGCCTGAGCAGCGGCACGCTGGGCTACGGCTACGTACTTGGACGCGACAAAACGCACGCCGAGCGCTGCGCGGTTATCGACGCGCTTTTACAGGAACAGCCGCATTTTCAGACCTTAATGGAAACCCTTATTGCCCCGCTGGAAGCTGACCGCGCCGCACGCCTTGCCGCGCGTCAGGCCGAAGTGAATACCAGCCGGGTCGACTTCTTTACGCTCGTTCGCGGAGACAACGCATGACGCTTCAACCTGCCTTTACCCTGGCCGTCCAGGATGCCCAACAGAGTTTCCGTCGCCTGCTGAAAGCCATGAGCGAGCCCGGCGTGATCGTCTCGCTGCACCAGCTTTCGCAGGGCTGGCTGCCGCTGAACCTCGCCTCTACCAGCGTGCTGCTGACGCTGGCGGACAACGACACGCCGGTATGGCTGTCAGGGGCATTGCTGAACGATATCGCCAGCCAGAACCTGCGCTTTCACACCAACGCGCCGCTGGTCGAGCAGCCCCAGCAGGCAGTCTTTGCCGTGGCAGACGAGCAAATCAGCCACGAGCAGCTTAACGCCCTGAGCGAAGGCAGCGCCGTCGCACCGGAAACCAGCGCCACGCTGATTTTGCAGGTCTCCAGCCTGAGCGGTGGTCGCATGCTTCGCCTGACGGGTGCAGGCATCGCCGACGAGCGGATGGTCGCCCCCCAGCTGCCGGAGTGCATCATCCATGAGCTGACCGAGCGCCCGCATCCGTTTCCGCTCGGTATCGACCTGATCCTGACCTGCGGCGAGCGCCTGCTGGCGATCCCGCGAACCACTCACGTGGAGGTGTGCTGATGTACGTTGCCGTCAAAGGGGGCGAGAAGGCGATCGCCGCCGCCCATGCCTTGCAGGCGCACAGACGCCGGGGGGATGACGCTCTTCCCGAGCTGAGCGTCGCCCAGATTGAACAGCAGTTAAACCTGGCCGTCGACCGCGTGATGACCGAAGGCGGCATCGCGGACCGTGAGCTGGCGGCACTGGCGCTGAAACAGGCTAGCGGCGATAACGTGGAAGCCATCTTCCTGCTGCGCGCTTACCGCACAACGCTTGCGAAGCTGGCGGTGAGCGAGCCGGTGAATACGGCGGAAATGCGTTTAGAGCGCCGTATTTCTGCGGTGTATAAAGATATTCCTGGCGGCCAGCTGCTTGGCCCCACCTACGACTACACCCATCGTCTGATGGACTTCGCTCTGCTGGCAAACGGTGAAACACCGCAGCTCAGCGCCTCTGATGCTGAACAAGACGCCTCCCCGCACGTCTTTAGCCTGCTGGCAAACCAGGGGCTGGCGAAGGCGGAAGAAGACACCGGCAGCACACCGGATGACATCACCCGCACGCCGCCGGTCTATCCCTGTTCGCGCTCGTCCCGTCTGCAACAGCTGATGCGCGGCGACGAAGGGTATCTGCTGGCGCTGGCCTACTCCACGCAGCGCGGCTACGGGCGCAACCACCCGTTCGCGGCAGAGATCCGCAGCGGCTATCTCGATGTCGAAATTGTGCCAGAAGAGCTGGGGTTTGCGGTGAACATCGGCGAACTGCTGATGACCGAGTGCGAAATGGTCAACGGTTTTGTCGCGCCAGAAAATGAAGATCCACACTTTACCCGCGGCTACGGGCTGGTGTATGGCCTGAGCGAGCGCAAGGCGATGGCGATGGCGCTGGTTGACCGTGCGCTCCAGGCGCCGGACTACGGCGAGCATATTGCAGGGCCGGCACAGGACGAAGAGTTCGTGCTGGCCCACGCGGATAACGTTGAGGCCGCGGGCTTTGTCTCGCACCTCAAGCTGCCGCACTACGTCGATTTCCAGGCCGAACTGGAACTGCTGAAACGCCTGCAACGGGAGCGCGCCAATGGCTAACTTAAGCGGCTACAACTTTGCCTATCTGGACGAGCAAACTAAACGCATGATCCGCCGCGCCATCCTTAAAGCTGTGGCGATCCCTGGCTACCAGGTGCCGTTCGGCGGCCGCGAAATGCCGATGCCCTACGGCTGGGGCACCGGCGGTATTCAAATCACCGCCAGCGTGATTGGCGAAGCGGACGTGCTGAAGGTCATCGACCAGGGGGCAGACGACACCACCAACGCCGTGTCGATCCGCAACTTCTTCAGGCGCGTAACGGGCGTCAACACCACTGAAAAAACCGAAGACGCGACGCTGATCCAGACCCGTCACCGCATTCCGGAAACCCCGCTGACTGAAGATCAGATTTTGATTTTCCAGGTGCCGATCCCGGAGCCGCTGCGCTTTATCGAGCCGCGGGAAACCGAAACCCGCACCATGCACGCCCTGGAAGAGTACGGGATCATGCAGGTCAAACTGTATGAGGACATCGCCCGCTTCGGCCATATCGCCACCACCTACGCCTACCCGGTGAAGGTAAACGGCCGCTACGTGATGGACCCGTCGCCGATCCCGAAATTCGATAACCCGAAGATGGACATGATGCCCGCCCTGCAACTTTTTGGTGCCGGACGTGAAAAACGCATCTACGCCGTACCGCCGTTTACCCGCGTAGAGAGCCTGGATTTCGACGATCACCCGTTTACGGTGCAGGAGTGGGACGAGCCGTGCGCCATCTGCGGATCCAAACACAGCTATCTGGATGAAGTGGTGCTGGACGACACGGGCAAACGGATGTTTGTCTGCTCCGACACCGATTACTGCCGCCAACAGAGCGAGGCGAACAGCCAATGAAACCGCTGCTTTCGGTTAACAACCTGACTCACCTTTATGCGCCGGGCAAAGGCTTTAGCGACGTGTCGTTTGAGCTGTGGCCGGGCGAAGTGCTGGGCATCGTCGGCGAGTCCGGCTCCGGTAAAACCACCCTGCTGAAGTCCATCTCCGCGCGCCTGACGCCGCAGAATGGCGACATTTTGTATGAGGGCGTGTCGCTGTACGGCATGAGCGAAGCCGAGCGCCGCCGCCTGCTGCGCACCGAGTGGGGCGTGGTGCATCAGCACCCGATGGACGGCCTGCGCCGTCAGGTGTCAGCGGGGGGCAACATCGGTGAACGGCTGATGGCCACCGGCGCACGCCACTACGGCAATATCCGCGCCACGGCGCAGCACTGGCTGGAGGAAGTTGAAATCCCCGCCTCGCGCATCGACGACCTGCCGACCACCTTCTCCGGCGGCATGCAGCAGCGTTTACAGATTGCCCGCAATCTCGTCACCCATCCGAAGCTGGTGTTTATGGACGAACCGACCGGCGGGCTGGACGTATCCGTGCAGGCTCGCCTGCTCGACCTGCTGCGCGGCCTGGTGGTGGAGCTGAACCTGGCGGTGGTGATTGTCACCCATGATTTAGGCGTCGCGCGCCTGCTGGCGGACCGTCTTCTGGTGATGAAGCAGGGTCAGGTGGTGGAAAGTGGGTTAACCGACCGGGTGCTCGACGATCCGCATCATCCGTATACCCAGCTGCTGGTGTCGTCGGTGTTGCAGAACTGAGGGCGCTGTTGCCGGGTGGCGCTGCGCTTACCCGGCCTACGAACAGCGCACCTGTAGGCCGGGTAAGGCGAA
>NZ_JADCLG010000026.1:16668-53998 GCF_014982425.1 Enterobacter cloacae complex sp. I1M
CCGCCACCCGGCAAAACGAATCGCGAGGCAAAAATGATCCACGTTGAAAATGTCAGTAAAACCTTCGTGCTCCACCAGCAAAACGGCGTCCGCCTGCCGGTACTGCAAAATGCCTCGTTAGAGGTCAGCAATGGCGAATGCGTGGTGCTGCATGGCCATTCCGGCAGCGGAAAATCCACCCTGCTGCGCTCCCTGTATGCCAACTACCTGCCGGACGAAGGCCATATTCATATCCGCCATAACAATGAATGGGTCGATCTGGTCCAGGCTCCCGCGCGCAAGGTGCTGGAAGTACGCCGCTCGACGATCGGCTGGGTCAGCCAGTTCCTGCGGGTGATCCCGCGGATCTCTGCCCTGGACGTGGTCATGCAGCCCCTGCTGGATCTCGGCGTGCCGCGCGAAACCTGCACCGCTAAAGCCGCCAGCCTGCTGACGCGTCTCAACGTACCGGAGCGTCTGTGGCACCTCGCCCCGTCGACCTTTTCCGGCGGCGAACAGCAGCGCGTGAACATCGCCCGCGGCTTTATCGTCGATTACCCGATTTTACTCCTGGATGAACCCACCGCCTCGCTCGACAGTAAAAACAGCGCAGCGGTGATGGAACTGATCGAACAGGCCAAAGCGCGCGGCGCGGCGATCGTCGGGATCTTCCACGACGACGCCGTACGCCATCGCGTGGCGGACAGACTGCACCCGATGGGGACAAACGTATGATTATCAATAACGTCAGGCTGGTACTGGAAAATGAAGTCGTGAACGGCTCGGTTGAGGTCCGGGACGGTGTCATCCGCGCGTTTGCTGAAACCCAGAGCCGCTCACCGGACGCGATGGATGGCGAAGGCGGCTGGCTGCTGCCGGGGCTGATTGAGCTGCATACCGATAATCTTGATAAATTTTTCACGCCCCGCCCGAAGGTCGACTGGCCTGCTCATTCAGCGATGAGCAGCCACGACGCGCTGATGGTCGCCAGCGGCATCACCACGGTGCTGGACGCGGTGGCGATTGGCGACGTGCGCGACGGCGGCGATCGGCTGGAGAACCTGGAGAAGATGATCAACGCCGTGGAGGAGACGCAAAAGCGCGGCCTCAACCGCGCCGAGCACCGCCTGCACCTGCGCTGCGAGCTGCCGCACCACACTACCCTGCCGCTGTTTGAAAAGCTGGTGGGCCGCGAGCCGGTCTCGCTGGTTTCCCTGATGGATCACTCGCCGGGGCAGCGCCAGTTCGCCAACATTGAAAAGTATCGCGAATACTATCAGGGCAAATACGCGCTCAATGATGCCGAGATGGCGCGCTATGAAGAAGAGCAGCTCCAGCTTGCGGCGCGGTGGTCGCAGCCGAATCGTCTCTCCATTGCCGCGATGTGCCGTGACCGTAATATTGCCCTGGCCAGCCATGATGACGCCACGCACGACCATGTCCGAGAATCCCACCAGCTTGGGAGCGTGATCGCCGAATTTCCCACCACGTTCGAGGCGGCAGAGGCATCGCGTAAGCATGGCATGAACGTGCTAATGGGTGCGCCGAACATCGTGCGCGGCGGGTCACACTCCGGCAACGTGGCGGCAAGCAAGCTCGCCTCCCTCGGCCTGCTGGATATCCTCTCATCTGACTATTATCCCGCCAGCCTGCTGGACGCGGCCTTCCGCGTCGCGGACGACGAAGGCAATAGCTTCACGCTGCCGCAGGCAATTCGTCTGGTGACGAAAAACCCGGCCTCGGCGCTTAATCTTCACGATCGCGGGGAAATTGCCGAGGGGAAACGGGCCGATCTGGTGCTGGCGCACCGTAAGGGCGAGCACATTCATATCGACCACGTCTGGCGTCAGGGAAAAAGGGTGTTCTGATGGGAAGACTCATCTGGTTAATGGGCCCGTCCGGCTCCGGGAAGGACAGCCTGCTGTCGGCGTTACGGCAGCGGGAACATTCACAGCTGCTGGTCGCGCACCGCTATATCACGCGCGATGCCAACGCCGGAAGCGAGAACCATATCGCCCTGAGCGAGCAGGAGTTTTTTACCCGCGCCGGACAAAACCTGCTGGCGCTGAGCTGGCATGCCAACGGTTACTACTATGGCGTCGGTATTGAGATTGACCTCTGGCTGCATGCGGGGTTCGACGTGCTGGTTAACGGCTCGCGGGCGCATCTCCCGCAGGCTCGCGCCCGGTACGAAGCGGCGCTGCTCCCGGTCTGTTTGCAGGTTTCCCCGGAGGTTCTGCGTAGCCGGCTGCAAAAGCGGGGGCGCGAAAACGCACGCGAGATCGACCAGCGGCTGGAACGGGCGGCGCGCTACACCCCGTCGGGTTGCCATCTCCTCAATAACGACGGAAGTTTGCTACAGTCAGTCGAGACCTTTCTATCGCTTATTCGCCAGAAGGAGAAACAGCATGCCTGACTGCCAGCTTCGCCCCGCCACCGCCGACGATGCGCCGATCGTTTACGCTCTGATCTGCGAACTTAAGCAGGCCGAGTTCGATCATCAGGCGTTTCACGCCGGGTATCTGGCCAACTTGCAGGATCACAATATGCGCTACCAGCTGGCCGAGCTGGACGGGAAGATCATCGGGATGATCGGCCTGCACATGCAGTTTCACCTGCACCACGCCCGCTGGATCGGCGAGATCCAGGAGCTGGTGGTGATGCCGCAGGCGCGCGGATTAAAAGTGGGCAGCCAGTTGCTGGCCTGGGCAGAGGAGATCGCACGCCAGGCAGGCGCCGAGCTGACCGAGCTTTCCACCAGCGTGAAGCGCGTGGACGCGCACCGTTTTTATGTTCGTGAAGGGTATACGCAAAGCCATTTCCGCTTCACCAAACCGCTGTAGAGGTGCGTTATGAGTCTGACGATCACGCTGACAGGAACCGGAGGGGCGCAGCTGGTGCCGGTGTTTGGCTGCGACTGCGCGGCGTGCCGACGGGCGCGTTTACAGGAAAATTATCGCCGTCGCCCCTGCAGCGCGGCCGTGAAATTCAACGATACGGTCACCTTGCTGGACGCAGGTATTCCACACCTGATGGACGACTGGCCCGCGGGGAGTTTCAGGCAGTTTTTGCTTACCCATTATCATATGGATCACGTTCAGGGGCTGTTTCCTCTGCGCTGGGGCGTGGGGGCGACCATTCCGGTTTACGGTCCGCCGGACGACGCAGGCTGTGACGACCTGTTCAAACATCCGGGCCTTCTCGATTTCAGCCACACGGTAGAGCCGTTTGTAACGTTTGAACTTCAGGGCTTGCGGGTCACGCCGCTGCCGCTCAACCATTCAAAACTCACATTTGGCTATCTGCTGGAGTCCGCCCACAGTCGCGTGGCGTGGCTTTCTGATACCGCCGGGCTACCGGATAAAACGGTGACATTTCTGCTAAATAATCAGCCGCAGGCGATGATTATTGACTGTAGCCATGAACCGCGCCAGGAGACGCCGCGCAACCACTGTGATTTGAATACGGTGATTGCGCTGAACGAGGTGATTGGCTGTCCGCAGGTGATCCTGACGCATATCAGCCATCAGTTTGACGTCTGGATGATGGATAACCCGCTGCCGGACGGCATTGAAGCGGGGTATGACGGGATGGTACTGGTGCTGGATTAGGTTTTGCCGGGTGGCGGCTGCGCCTTACCCGGCCTGTGCGTTGCGATACCGGGGTTTACCACCGATCGTAATCATCCTCTAACCGGCGCTCATCCTCCTCTAACCGACGCCGGTCGTCATCCAGCTGCCGCTGACGCTCGTCTAAGCGCTGGCGTCGGTCTTCTAACTGCCGGCGACGATCGTCGTACTGGCGGCTGTCGGTTTGACGGCTGCGATCGTAACGATCGTCGTCATCGTCATTACGGCTGCTGCCGGGGTTATAGGCGTCGTTGATCGCCTGCTGAATATTGCCAATAGCATCATCAATCACATCGGCATGCGCCAGTTGGCTGGTTAAAGTCAGCAGACCCCATAGCAGGGCGGTAGAGTAACGTTTCATAAGGCCAGACTCGCAGGTGAACTGGCCTTAAGGTAATGACTGGCTGTTAGCGGGAGTAGCGGAGGAATCTCAAATTACCATCACCTTGCGCAGCGCCTGCGCCAGCTGTGCGCGGGTGAACGGTTTTCGCAGTAACGGAACGTCCGGCAGCTGCGGGTTATGCGCCGGGCGCAAATCCTGCCCGCTGATCAGCAGAACCGGCAACTGCGGATAGTGGCTGCGTACATGGCCGATCACCTCCGCACCGCTCAGGCCGCCCGGCAACATCAGGTCGCTGATAAACATGCCGATATCCGGTGATGCGTCCAGCATGTTCAACGCCTGCTCGCCGTTTTCGGCTTCAAGCGTCAGGTAGCCAAGCTGGTGCAGTTGCTCGCACAGGGTCTGACGCACGCCCGCCTCATCTTCCAGGACCAGCACAAGCAGCTCACTTTCTGCCGGGGCCGTGGTCGCCAGCACGACATCATCGGAGAACGCGGGCAGCGTCGAGCGCGGCAGCTGGAGCCGCACGGTGGTTCCCTGCCCCGGCGCGCTTTCGATCTCAACGCGACCACCCGACTGGCGCACAAAGCCGTACACCATCGACAGCCCTAACCCGCTGCCGCTGCCGGTCTGTTTGGTGGTGAAGAACGGTTCAAAGACCTGCGATTTCACCTCCTGCGACATCCCGCAGCCGTGGTCAATCACCTCCAGCGCGACCATATCCTGCCTGCGCCCGTCGCTGCGGGTCACACGCTGGTTCCAGGTGCGAATTTTAATCACACCGTTTTGCCCCTCCATTGCATCACGGGCGTTCATCACCAGGTTGATAATGGCGTTTTCCAGCTGGCTGACGTCAATCCATGCGGGCCAGGCCGGGGTTTGCGCTTCAATATCCAGCGTCAGCGTGGCGGGAAGCGAGTGCCGCATCAGCTCGCTCAGGTTCTCCAGCAGCGGCTTCATCTCTACCGCATGTGGATGCAGGGATTGCTTGCGCGAGAAGGCCAGCAGACGCTGGGTGAGCATGGCTCCGCGTTCCGCGGCTTTAAGCGCACGGGTGATGCGCGGCGCGTCCGGTGATGCCGAATCGGTCAGCTCCAGACTGCCGATAATCACCGCCAGCAGGTTATTAAAATCATGCGCCAGGCCACCCGTCAGTTGCCCGACCGCCTTCATTTTCTGGCTGTGCAGCAGCGCCTCCTCCAGCCCCTGACGTTCGATGCGGTCAACCTCCATCTGTGAGGTCTTCTCCTTCAGCAGCCGCGTGGTGTGCTCCAGCGAAGCGGTATTGCGGGCGAAAACGTTAAACGCGCGCGCCAGTTCCCCCAGCTCATCACGCCGCTGTAGCGCGGGCACCGACACATCCTGCTCCCCGTGAGCGAGACGCGACATCGCCCTTGAGATAGCCGTCAGGTTGGAGCCCAGATTGCGGTAAATATACCAGCAGGCACAGCCGGTGATGATCAGCGCCAGCACCGCGAAGATGCTGATAAACACGCTGATGGATTGCAGCTCGTGATGGCTCTGGGCCGTGCGAAGCCGGGAAGCCTGCGCCACCTGTTCAACGTACTGATTAATGTCGCTGTTTAATATCGCCACCAGCGCCTTGATGTGGAACATGTACCAGCTGATGGACAGATCGCTCTCCTCCAGCTGCGTCGACAGTGGTGCGAGCTTGCGCAGCTCATCATTAAAATCCGGGAGCACCAGGTTGGCCACCGGTTGCAGGGCGCTCGCGGGTAACCCCGCGGTTACTGCATCCAGCTGCTGCACCGTGGCGCGCGGTGAAGGGGTATCAATGGCGGCAACGATCAGCCTGTCCATCTCTGCAAGCTGTCGGGCGTCTGGCACATTGCTCGCGTAACGGCGGTTGATATCCTGCAAATGACGCAGGTAGCTTTGGCTTTGATAGAGCGAGCTGAGCAGCGCGTTACGCTCCAGATGCCGCTTTTGCCCGCGCTCCAGCATTCCCGTCACGCTCTGCTGTAATTCATTACTCCTGCGAATAATTCGCGCCACCAGCGCCGGCTCCTGCTGCGCCAGCGGCGCATCGGCAAGTTGATCCAGCGAGTGGCGCAGCGCCATCTGCGTCTGTTTCAGCCGCTCGGCTTCGCCTTTGTACTCCAGCGCACCGACCACCTGCGACAGCCGCACCGCCGCCGTTGCCACATTTGCGGTATCACGGGCGAGGTTCATGCTGCCGGTCATGTCATCCAGCGTTTGCTGTTGGACCTGCTCCTGGATCTGGCTGGCGTGACGAAAGCCGAGCACCGCCACACCGCTCACCATCAGCGTGACGGCGACCACCAGCAGATTAAAAATCAGCAGGCGTCCGCGGGCGCTGGTGAAGAACGGGGGGCGTGAAGACATGGGTTTGGGCTCCTCTGCGGATTGGTGCCCTCACCCTGGCCCTCTCCCACAGGGAGAGGGAAAAGGAAAATGTGATGGCGATTAGCTATTCATAACTATGACAAATATGAACAGCTTCTGACATTTTGCATTTACGCGCCTGTGATGAAGTGCAGATATCGACATTCACAGGAGATCCGCCATGAGCAGAACCCCGGTTTTAGAGATGCGCCACATTGCCAAAACCTTTGGCAATTTCCACGCGCTCAAGGGCGTGGATTTGACGGTTTTCCCCGGTGAGATCCACGCGCTGATGGGGGAAAACGGCGCCGGAAAAAGCACGCTGATGAAGATCCTCGCAGGTGCCTATACCGCCAGCAGCGGCGACATCCTCATCGACGGTAAGCCGTTTCATATCAAAGGGCCGAAGGATGCGCTGGCCGCAGGCATTACCCTGATTTATCAGGAGATGCAGCTTGCTCCTAACCTGACCGTGGCGGAAAACATTTTTCTCGGCAGCGAGCTGTCGCGCGGCGGGCTGGTCCAGCGCAAAGAGATGGCTGCCCAGGCGCAGGCGGTCATTGACCGTCTGGGCGCGCAGTTCAGCGCCACCGACCTGGTCATGAAACTGACCATCGCCGAGCAGCAGCAGGTGGAGATCGCCCGCGCCCTGCACCGCAACAGCCGCATTCTGGTGATGGACGAACCTACCGCCGCCCTCTCCTCACGCGAAACCCACCGTCTGTTCGAACTGATTTTGCGCCTGCGCGATGAAGGCATGGCGATTATTTACATCAGCCACCGGATGGCGGAAGTGTATGAACTCTCTGACCGCGTCAGCGTGCTGCGCGACGGGCAATACGTCGGCAGCCTGACGCGCGACAGGCTCAACGCCTCCGAGCTGGTGCGCATGATGGTGGGCCGTCCGCTCAGCGATCTGTTTAACAAAGAGCGCGATATTCCCCTCGGCAGCCCGCGTCTTAACGTCCACCACCTCACCGACGGCAAAAAAGTGCAGCCCTGTAGTTTGCAGGTGCGCTCCGGTGAAATCGTCGGGCTGGCAGGGCTGGTCGGGGCCGGGCGTTCCGAGCTGGCGCAGCTGATCTTCGGCGTGCGCAAAGCCACCGGCGGCATGATTGAGGTGGACGGCGAACCGGTGGTGATCCACTCCCCGCGCGCGGCCATTGAGAACGGCATCGGTTTTCTTACCGAGAACCGCAAGGAGCAAGGTCTGTTTCTGGAGCTGGCGGCGCAGGAGAACATCACCATGGCGACGCTGGAGCGCGACGCCACCTTCGGCTGGCTGAACCGCAAAAAAGCGCAGTCGATTTCCGACGACGCCATCGCCCTGCTCAATATCCGCGTGCCCCATTCACAGGTGCGCGCGGGCGGGCTCTCCGGCGGCAACCAGCAAAAACTGCTGATCTCCCGCTGGGTGGCGATAGGCCCGCGCATTCTGATTCTGGACGAGCCCACGCGCGGCGTGGACGTCGGCGCAAAAAGCGAGATCTACCGCATCATGAACCAGATGGCGCGCAAAGGCGTTGCGATACTGATGATCTCCAGCGAGCTGCCGGAAGTAGTAGGGATGAGCGACCGGGTGTACGTGATGCGGGAAGGCAGCATTGCGGGTGAACTGCACGGGCGCGACATCTCTCAGGAAAACATCATGACGCTGGCAACCGGCGTAAACGACACACATCATCAGGCGGTGTAATTATGACAACTCCAACCCATCCGCAGCAGGTGGCGAAATCCGCCTCCGCCAAAAAAATGCTGATGAGCGATCTGATGCAAACGATCGGCATTTTGCCGATTTTAATCCTGATTGTGGCGGTATTTGGCTTTATCGCCCCGAACTTTTTCACCGAGAGTAATCTGCTCAACATTACCCGGCAGGCGTCGATCAACATTGTGCTGGCGGCCGGGATGACCTTCATCATCCTGACCGGCGGGATTGACCTCTCCGTGGGCTCGATTCTGGGCACCACGGCAGTGGCGGCGATGGTGGTCTCGCTTATCCCTGAATTTGCGATGCTCTCCATTCCGGCGGCGCTAATGCTCGGTATGGTACTGGGGCTGTTCAACGGCGCGCTGGTGGCCTTCGCCGGACTACCGCCATTTATCGTTACGCTCGGCACCTACACGGCGCTGCGCGGCGCGGCCTACCTGCTGGCGGACGGCACGACGGTTATTAACTCCAACATTAACTTCGAGTGGATCGGCAATAACTACCTCGGCCCGATCCCCTGGCTGGTGGTGATCGCCCTGGCGGTGATTGTGGTGTGCTGGTTCATCCTGCGCCGCACCACCCTCGGTGTTCACATCTATGCGGTCGGCGGCAATGTGCAGGCGGCACGCTTAACCGGCATTAAGGTCTGGCTGGTGCTGCTGTTTGTCTACGGCATGAGTGGCCTGCTCTCGGGCTTAGGCGGCGTGATGAGCGCTTCACGTCTCTACAGCGCCAACGGCAACCTCGGCACGGGGTACGAGCTGGATGCGATTGCGGCGGTGATCCTCGGCGGCACCAGCTTCGTCGGCGGGATCGGCACGATCACCGGCACCCTGGTGGGCGCGCTGATCATCGCCACCCTCAACAACGGCATGACGCTGATGGGCGTCTCCTATTTCTGGCAGCTGGTGATCAAAGGGGCGGTGATCATCATAGCGGTGCTGATCGACAAATACCGTACCCGACACCATCAAAGTGCATAACAACAATACCCTACGTGAGGAATACAGCATGAGATTGAAGCCCTTAGTGACCGCGCTCTGTGCTGGCGCGCTGCTGGCCGCAACCCCGTTTGCGCAGGCAAAAGATCTGAAATCCATCGGCGTGACGGTGGGTGACCTGGCTAACCCGTTCTTCGTGCAGATCACCAAAGGTGCCGAGCTGGAAGCGCGCAAGCTGGCGGGAGATAACGTCAAGGTGACGCTGGTCTCCAGCGGGTACGATCTGGGCCAGCAGGTGTCGCAGATCGATAACTTCATTGCGGCGAAAGTAGACATGATCATCCTTAATGCCGCGGATTCCAAAGGGATCGGCCCCGCGGTAAAACGCGCTAAAGAGGCGGGGATCGTGGTCGTGGCGGTGGACGTGGCGGCGGAAGGGGCCGATGCGACCATCACCTCCGATAACACTCAGGCGGGAGAAATGGCCTGTAAGTACATTACCGACCGCCTGAAAGGTAAAGGCAACGTGGTGATCATCAACGGACCGCCGGTTTCTGCGGTACAAAACCGCGTGGAGGGCTGCCAGACCGAGTTCAGGCGCCACCCGGATATCAAAGTGCTCTCGGATAATCAGAACGCCAAAGGCAGCCGCGAAGGCGGCCTGGAGGTCATGACCTCCCTGCTGGCGGCCAATCCGAAGATCGACGGCGTATTCGCGATTAACGATCCGACCGCGATCGGCGCCGATCTGGCGGCTAAACAGGCGCAACGCAACGAATTCTTTATCGTTGGCGTGGATGGCAGCCCGGATGGTGAAGAAGCCCTGAAGCGCGAAAACTCGCTGTTTGTTGCTACCCCGGCGCAGGATCCGCAGGTGATGGCGGCGAAGGCGGTGGAGATTGGCTATGACATTCTTCAGGGCAAACCTGCGCCGAAAGAGCCCGTGCTGATCCCGGTGACGATGATCGATAAAAAGAACGTCGGCACGTATAAGGGGTGGACGGTTAAGTAAGCCCCTCACCCCGGCCCTCTCCCCAAAGGGGAGAGGGTGTTCAAGTTCCCTCTCCCCTTTGGGGAGAGGGTTAGGGTGAGGGGTAAGGTTTTCTTTTTACTGATTCAACAGCGCCAGAATGTCCTTCGTTCGGGCTTCCATCAGCGCGGTATCGGCCCGGGACTCAACGTTCAGGCGCACCACCGGCTCAGTGTTGGAAGAGCGCAGGTTGAAGCGCCACTGCGGGAACGCCATGCTGATACCGTCGGTACGGTCAATCTCCAGCGCATGAATGGCAAAGTGCTGTTCGACGCGGGCGATGGCCTCGGCTGGCTGTGCCAGTTTGCTATTGATCTCCCCGCTCGCCGGGAACGCCGCCATGCGGTCGCGCACCAGTTCGCCCAGGCTCTGTCCTTTCAGGCACAGCAGCTCGGTTACCAGCAGCCACGGGATCATCCCGCTGTCGCAGTAGGCAAAATCACGGAAATAGTGGTGGGCGCTCATCTCGCCGCCGTAGATGGCGTCTTCCTCGCGCATACGCTCTTTGATAAACGCGTGGCCGGTTTTAGACATCACCGGCTCGCCGCCCGCGGCCTTCACCACGTCGACGGTGTTCCAGGAGAGGCGCGGATCATGAATGATCTTCGCCCCCGGGTTTTTCTCAAGGAACGCTTCCGCCAGCAGACCGACAATGTAATAGCCTTCGATAAACTGCCCTTTCTCGTCGAACAGGAAGCAGCGGTCGAAATCGCCGTCAAAGGCGATACCCATATCGGCGCCGTGCTCAATCACCGCGTTGCGGGTATCGTCGCGGCACTCCGGCAGCAGCGGGTTAGGAATACCGTTCGGGAAGTTGCCGTCTGGCGTGTTGTGCACTTTGACGAAGGTCACCGGCACGTTCAGCGCCTTAAAGCGGGCTTCAAGTGCATCGACAACCGGGCCTGCCGCGCCGTTGCCGGAGTTAATCACCAGCTTCAGCGGTTTGAGGTTCGCCACGTTGATGTAGCCCAGCAGGTGGTCGATGTACTCTTTTTGCAAGTTGATCTGCTTATAGCTGCCGCGCTTCGCTTCGTTCACCGGCGGGAAGTCGTTGGCCTCGGCCAGACGCTGCACGTCGCGCAGGCCGGTGTCGCCGCTGATAGGACGCGCGCCCTTGCGCACCAGCTTCATGCCGTTGTAGTCCATCGGGTTATGGCTGGCCGTCACTTCGATACCGCCGTCCACGCCCAGGTGGAAGGTGGCAAAATAGATCTCTTCGGTACCGGAAAGTCCAATGTCCAGCACGTCGACGCCCGCGTCCTGTAGCCCTTTCGCCAGCGCCAGCTTCAGGGATTCGCTGGTGAGACGCACGTCGCCACCCAGCACGATAGTTTGTGGTTTCAGGTATTCGCCGTACGCGCGGCCGATGCGCCACGCAATGTCTTCGTTCAGCTCTTCGCCCAGCTTGCCGCGAATATCGTAGGCTTTAAAACAGGTTAATTTTTCCATGATGACCCCTTTTTCAGGCAACAGTTGGCCCGCCCGTTAACAGGCTTAATTGTTTTTTATTCATTCGTAGGCCGGATAAGCGAAGCGCCATCCGGCGTTAAGACGGCGCTACACCCGCCCGTAGCGGTCCTGGAAGCGCACGATATCGTCCTCTTCCAGATACGAACCGGAACGCACCTCAATTAAGTCGAGTGGAATTTTCCCCGGGTTTTCCAGGCAGTGCGTGGCACCCAGCGGAATATAAATGGATTCGTTTTCACCGAGCAGCTTCACTTCACCGTTGATGGTCACTTTGGCTGTCCCCGCCACCACTACCCAGTGTTCGGCGCGGTGATGGTGCATCTGCACCGACAGCCCTTCACCCGGCTTCACGGTGATACGTTTCACCTGGTAACGCTCGCCGGCGTCAATGGAGTCATATTTGCCCCACGGACGGTAGACTTCACGGTGAATATGGTGTTCGTGGCGGCCATCAGCCTTGATCTTCTCCACCACTTTTTTAACGTCCTGCACGGCATTACGGTCGGCAATCAGCACCGCGTCTTTGGTCTGCACGACCACCAGATCTTTCACCCCTACCGTGGTGACAAGGCCAGATTCGGCGTAGACGTAGCTGTTTTCCGTTTTGTGGCTGATCACATCACCGTGATGGACGTTACCCTCCGGGGTATGGGCGCTAATCTCCCACAGTGACGACCAGGAGCCAACGTCGCTCCAGCCCGCATCCATCGGCACCACTACCGCATCTGCCGTACGTTCCATCACCGCATAGTCAATGGACTCTTCCGGACAGGCGAGGAAGGCTTCTTCGTCCACGCGGATAAAATCAAGATCCGGATCCACCACCGCCATCGCTTTTTCGCAGGCATTTAAGATATCCGGGCGATATTTTTCCAGCTCTTCCAGATAGCGACCGGCGCGGAACAGGAACATACCGCTGTTCCAGTAGTATTCGCCGCTGGCCACGTAGGCCTGGGCGGTTTCCAGATTCGGTTTTTCGACAAACTGCGCCACGTCAAAGGCCACGCTGTCGCCTTCACCAGGCGTAACGCTGCCGCGGCGAATGTAGCCATAGCCGGTTTCCGGGAGATCCGGCACGATGCCGAAGGTCACTAGCTTGCCGTTCTCAGCGTAAGGCATCGCCGCGCGAACCGCGTCGCGGAAGGCGTCTTCCTGCTGAATAACGTGGTCAGCCGCCAGCACCAGCATCAGCGGGTCGCAGTCCGGGCTGCTGCGTTTTGCCGCCAGCGCCGCAAGAGCAATAGCAGGCGCGGTGTTGCGTCCGGCAGGCTCCAGAATGATATTTTCGGTCAGTTTATTCAGCTGGCGCAGTTGCTCGGCAACGATAAAGCGGTGCTGCTCGTTACAGATCACCACCGGGCTTTCACACTCCACGCCGTGCAGACGGTTAACCGTCGTTTGCAGCATGGTGAGATCGCCCTTCAGGCACAGAAATTGTTTTGGATAAAGCACGCGGGACAGTGGCCACAACCGGCTCCCGGATCCACCCGCCATTACGACCGGATACAAAGTGGTTTGACTCATGATTTATCCCCGTATATCTGCAATAAATTGGCTCAGCACGTTCTCTTTCTCGAGCGTGCGTTCGGCATATTCACGTGCCACCGTGTTCTCTTTTGGCATGGCGAGTGCCTGCTCAATTCCGGTCACCAGCGCAGGAACCGATTCTGGCTCTACGCAAACGGCAATGCCCGGGTAGCTGTTGCACAGCTGGCCTAATTCTGTTGCGGCTTCTGCCGTAATCACCGCGTTTCCGCCCACTGCCAGAATGTTGGTCAGCTTGGACGGCAGCACCGCATCCGCCGCGCCGCGTTTTTGCACCACCAGATGGCAATCCGCCATTTTCAGCAGCGCGGGCAGCGCGTCATAAGACTGAAGCGGGAAGAAGCGGATGTTGGTCAGTCCGCGCTCGCTGGCCATTTTTTCCAGCCGCGCTTTACCGCCGCCCTGCCCGACTATCACGAACATCCACGGGTGTTCGCTCAGCTGAAGCGCGGCGTCAATCACGCTCTCCAGCCCCTGTTTTTCGCCGATGTTGCCTGAGTAAAGAATGATTTTTTGATCTTCAGGCAAACCGAGCTGCGCGCGTAACGCCTGCGCATCCTGGTCTGTCACATCGCGGAAACGCGCCACTTCGGACCAGTTCGGAAAGAAGATCACCTTCTCCGCCGGGACACCCTTCTCCTGCGCCTTGTTCATCATCGAGCGCGAGATGGTCGAGACGTAATCCACGTTGTGCAGGCCGCTGCGCTCAAAGGCGCTGGCGAGCTTCGCCACCTTGCCGCCCTTGCCTTTCCCGGCCATCCCCAGCCCGAGCATGGCGTCCACTTCATAATCCTGAATGTGCAGCAGGGTGCGCGCGCCGGAGAGTTTTCCCAGCAGGCGCATGCCTGGCGTGCAGAACAGCGTCGGCACCACGCCGATGATGCGATCCGGCTTCCAGCGACGTTGCGCCATCAGCGGGAAAAAACTGCTCAGGGCAAAGCTGCCCAGATGAATTAAACGTTTCAGCGTCGAGGGCTGTTTCGGCACGTAGAGCGGGCAGCGCCAGACGGTCGCAGCCCCCTCTTCGCGGCGGTAGCGCCAGCTGGAATAGCGTTCGCCTACCTTCCACTCCGGGTAATACGGCGGGGCGGTAATCACCCGCACGTCATGTCCCTGGCTCGCCATCCACTCGACCATCTCGCCGGTGTATTTCCCGATACCGGTAAGCTCCGGCGAGTAGTTAATTCCGTAGACGAGGATTTTCATAGGCCTGGCACCTCGGCCTGACGTTCCGCAAGGAAGTACGCCCGACTGTTGTCATGGACGTTGTCGCTTGCCAGCAGCGCCTCTGGCGTTAACCAGCGGTAATCATCATGCTGAGAATCAGGCAGACGCAGGTCTGCCTCACTCACCTTCAGGCGGAACCCCAGCACGACGTAGTGCGTGGTGAACCCGGTGCCCGAAAAGTTATCGTCATAGAAGTGCTGCCAGACCCCGTAAAACTGGCCCGCTGCCATCGGCAGTTGCAGGCCCAGTTCCGCCAGAGTGAGACGCTCAAACGCATCGCTTAGCGTCTCATCCTTCTGCACGCGCCCGCCGGGCACGAACCAGAAGCCCTGTGCAGGACGATTGGTTCGTTTCCCCAGCAAGAACTCGCCGCGTTCGTTCTCCACGATCAAATCAATTGAGATGAGCGGAGTGGAACGCACCACCGTGGCAAAATCTTCCTGACTTAAAAACATCATTACCCCCGGAAGCGGTGCTGGTTTTCCAGGAACCACTGGTAGGTGCTGGCCAGCCCCTGCTCCAGTGAGACCTCGTGATACCAGCCAAGCTGATGCAGACGGGTCACGTCCAGCAGCTTGCGCGGCGTGCCGTCCGGTTTGGTGGCATCAAACACCACGCGTCCTTTGTAGCCCACCACCTGCGCGATGGTCTGCGCCAGCTCGCGAATGGTGCAGTCCACGCCGGTCCCGACGTTAATGTGCGACAGCATCGGCTCGGTGTTTTCCTGCCACACCTCGCGATCCAGCTCCATGACGTGAATGCTGGCTGCCGCCATATCGTCCACGTGCAGGAACTCGCGCATTGGCGTACCGCTGCCCCACACCACCACGTCCGGGGCGTTTTCGGCAGTCGCCTCGTGGAAACGACGCAGCAGCGCCGGGATCACGTGCGAATTGCTCGGGTGGAAGTTGTCGTGCGGTCCGTAGAGGTTGGTCGGCATCACCGAGCGATAGTCGCGGTTATACTGACGGTTGTACGATTCACACAGCTTGATCCCGGCAATTTTGGCAATCGCGTACGGCTCGTTGGTGGCTTCCAGCGTGCCCTGCAACAGTTCGCTCTCGGCGATCGGCTGTTTCGCCATTTTTGGGTAGATACAGGATGAACCGAGGAACAGCAGCTTGTTCACGTTGTGCAGATGCGCCGCGTGAATGATGTTGCTCTCAATCATCATGTTCTCGTAGATGAAATCCGCCGGGTAGGTGTTGTTAGCGACAATGCCGCCCACCTTCGCCGCCGCCAGATACACCTGGTCGATACGTTCGCTGGCGAAGAAGTCCTGCACCGCTTTGCTGTCAAGCAAGTTCAGCTCGTCGCGGGTGCGAACAATCACCTCAACGTCGCCGCGCTGTTCAAGCTGGCGGACAATCGCGGAACCCACCATTCCGCGATGACCGGCGACAAAAATACGTTGTTTTGTCATTCTCAGGACTCCAGCGCGATGGCAACCTCGTAGCCATGGGACTTGAGCAGGGAGTGTTTTTTCGCTGCTTCAAGATCTTTGGCCACCATCTCGGATACCATTTCTTGCAGGGTGGTTTCTGGTTTCCAGCCCAGCTTCTCGTGCGCTTTGGTTGGGTCGCCCAGCAGGGTTTCCACTTCAGCAGGACGGAAGTAACGCGGATCCACCTGAACAATCACGTCGCCTGGCTTCACGCCCGGTGCGTCGTGGCCGGTCACGGAAACAACGATACCCTTCTCTTCCACGCCGGTGCCTTCGAAGCGCAGCTTGATGCCCAGCTGTGCCGCAGCCATCTCAACGAACTGACGTACGGAGTACTGCACGCCGGTCGCGATCACGAAGTCTTCTGGCTGTTCCTGCTGCAGCATCATCCACTGCATTTTCACGTAGTCTTTCGCATGGCCCCAGTCACGCAGGGAGTCCATGTTGCCGAGGTGCAGGCAAGACTCCAGGCCCTGAGCGATGTTGGCGATAGCGCGGGTGATTTTACGGGTCACGAAGGTTTCGCCACGACGTGGGGATTCGTGGTTGAACAGAATGCCGTTACAGGCGTACATGCCGTAGGATTCACGGTAGTTCACAGTGATCCAGTAAGCGTACAGTTTCGCTACCGCGTACGGAGAACGTGGGTAGAACGGCGTGGTCTCTTTCTGCGGAATTTCCTGCACCAGGCCGTACAGCTCAGAGGTAGATGCCTGATAGAAACGGGTTTTCTTCTCAAGACCCAGGAAGCGAATCGCTTCCAGCAGACGCAGCGTACCCATGGCGTCCACGTCAGCGGTGTATTCCGGGGATTCGAAGGAAACCGCAACGTGGCTCATCGCGCCCAGGTTGTAGACTTCATCCGGCTGTACTTCCTGCAGGATGCGGGTCAGGTTGGAGGTATCGGTCAGGTCGCCGTAGTGCAGGTGGAATTTCGGGTTCGCCGCGTGAGGATCCTGATAAATATGATCGACACGTTCGGTGTTAAATGAAGACGCACGACGTTTAATACCGTGTACTTCATACCCTTTTTCCAGCAGTAACTCTGCCAGGTAAGAACCATCCTGCCCGGTAACGCCGGTGATGAGAGCGACTTTAGACATGTTTATATTCCTCTACTTATGAATTTAATCAGTTTCAACGCGTTCGCGTATCACCACTGCGGGGTTGCCACGGCAAATTTTATTTGCCGGTAGCGATTTAAAAACGCTGCTGCGGGCACCGACTACCGTGCCATCGCCAACAGAAACACCGGGTGCAACAAAGACGTCTGTTGCCAGCCAGCATTTTTCACCGATCACAACAGGCGAAGCGGTAATATCAAAATGCGGGCTCATAAAATCGTGGCTGCCGGTGCACAAATAACACTTCTGTGAAACCACCGAATTTGCGCCAATCGTAATCTCGCCAAGGGTATATAACACCGCGTCATCCCCTACCCAGGCGTAATCCCCAAGCGTTAATTTCCAGGGATAAGTAATTTTCACCGAAGGACGAATGACTACGTTTTTTCCTATTTTTGCGCCAAACAGACGCAGTAAAAATGCGCGCCAGCGGTACAGTATTTGCGGCGACCAGGCAAATAACGTTGCCTGTACAGCCCACCACAGTTGAACTTTAATACCGCTCCCGCCCCGAAAACCTTTCGGCACGGAGAATCCATTTAATTCCTGCATTACGTTTCCTTATATCTCAGGCTTTGTTATATAAGGCTTTCGCTTTACCCGTCGTTTTCAGACGTAAGAAATAAGATAATTCCGCCCAGAACCCCGGCACGCGTAATATTTTACGCTGCACGTTTTTGGCATCCTGGCACAATTCCAGATTATTCGAGGTTGACACGCCGCCCATTGAAAATTCGGATACCAGTCCTTTAATTCGACGGAACGGGTAGCCAGATTTGTACAGGCTGGCGGCCAGGGCATAATCTGATGACACTTTATATTGCAAATCGTAAGGCTGCTTTTTTAGGCCACTCATCGGGAAGAAAATAGCCTGATGGCTTGCCGGCAGGCTGTGGTAGATATACCAGCCTGGTTTCGCGCCGCGCAGCACTTTTTTCCCCTCGCCGAAATCAAGCAGCGCATCACCGATAAACATGGCATCTTCTTTCTGGCGCGCCAGCTGGCGCGCAAACAGCGCCACATCTTCATGGAACACGTCGCCGGAATTGAGGAAGATGGCGTAGCGCCCCTGCGCCATGTTGATGCCTTTATTCATGGCATCGTAAATGCCTTTATCTTTCTCGCTGATGTAACGTAAGTTGAACTCACCGTTAAGTTTTTCCAGGAACTCCGCCGTGCCGTCGTTCGAGCCGCCATCGACCACGATCCACTCAAAGGTGAGGCTCGGATCGCGCGCCAGGTTGCGCAGCGAGCGCCAGGTTTTTACCACCCCTTCGTGGTTACGAAAGGCGACAGTAATGACGCTAAGAAACATAAATCACCTCATTTCTTCATACGCTCGTAATATTCAGCGCTTTGCGCAAAATAAACGGACATACAATTAAGAATGCATATTCCGGGCTAAATATTGACCCGGTAAAAAACAACGACACCGGTGTGAACAGATAAAGTTGCACGCGAAAGTTCTGGTTATCACCAAACGCGTTAATCATCATTTTGAAAACTTTAAACAGATACCACAGTGTCAACAGTACGGCGAACCAGGAAAAATAGATAATTAACAGATACAGACCATTGTCTATGGTTTTACCGACATCCGCACCGTTAAAGATTCCGAATGATGCAACATATTCGTAAAGTGAGCCGAATCTTACTACGCCATCAATATGGGTTAAGGAATAACCCACCATCACCAGTGGACCAATGATGCGATAATAGGACGACGAACCTTCCGTTCCCAAATCACCCAGACGTTCAGAAATGTACGGGAAGGCGAATATTACGCCCACTAAAAATACCGTCAGAGAAATGATCGCCAGCGGCAGTTTTTTCTTAATCGCCTCTTTGTTCAGGTACTGGAACGCCCACTCCAGCAGGTAAAACAGAATAAACGTCATTACCCCTGAGAACGACCCTGACAGAACGATTCCTGCAAGAATCATAGCATCGGTCTTGGGGGTTTTGATACCGAACTGTTTGATGCTGAGCCAAATTGAGATTAATGCCAGAGCAAAAAACGCCGGTTCAAAATAGAGCGCAGTGGTACGCTTGCCACCAAACTTAATGAAGTTCAGTACATAGCTGTTACTGTATATAAGATATTTCGAAATTATTTCCATCAGGCTACTGCCGCCTGTGAGAATAATTTGCGCCATCTCCAATGCCGCAAGCATAACAATCAGCCCGACGACAATATAAAAGAACCTGAGGATTTTCCTATAATTGTGCGGAGAGATAGTTTTAAAACGAATACTCCACACCATGCCAATAATGATAACGATATAAACAAACAGCATGGTGGAGGTGACATATTTGCTGGCGTCCAGCGACTGACCAAAGATGTAGTTAAACGCCGTCAGACCAAACCCGATCCCCAGCGCAATCATCAGCTTTTTGAGGTTAAGCTTGTCAACGTATAGCAACAGCAGAACCGGCAGGAAGGTGACGATGGTGATTGGGAAGCTTTCACCGAGCTGGGCAATCTTGACGTTGACCAGCAGGTAGATCAGCGGCAGCAGCAGATAACTACAGATTCTGATAGAACGAGACATACTCCTCCAGCATCTGTTGTCCACTGTACGCTTTACGGCTGCGGTTGCGGAACGATTCCAGGTCCGTGCCAAAAACAGCCTGCGCGATATCGGCCTTCGACAGCTGCACCAGCGGCAGCACCTCGTTCTCACTGAAGGTTTTACCGCCCGATTTCTCCAGCACTTCGCGCGCCGCGTCGCTGTGGGTGGCAATGACCGGCACGCCAATGGAGAGCGCTTCGCACAGGATCAGCGGGTAGTTGTCCACGCGGGAGCTGAACACCAGCGCGTCCATACCGTTGAGCGCGCTCATCAGTTTGCGCTTGTCGGTTTCAAACCCGTGATTCACCACGTTAGCGCCTTCGAACGGCGAGAATTTGCCGAAGGTATGCAGCTCAATTTTGTCGCCGAGCGCCATCATGTCGCGCACCAGCTGTTGGTTGGTTTTGCCGTCGTAGCGCAGGTCATGGGCGACGACCGCAATTTTCGGCTTGCCGGTGGTAATGGCTACGGGCGTCAGTTCGGCCAGGATCTCTTCCGTCGCCACATCAATACCGTTGTTGATAATCTGGCAGCGCCCTGCTCCGTACAGGCTATTAAAAGCATCTGCCACGTGCTGGCTTGGAGAGATAAAGGTGCAGCCGAGCGAGAGCATGTCGCGGAACAGCTGACGCTTGCCCTCAACCAGCTGATGCGCGCGATCGACCTTCACCGGCGGATAGTTGCTGAGCGTAGGGCATTTCTGGCAGTTATCTTTCCAGCCTTCGCAGCCGTCGGTAAAGGCGCAGCGTCCGGTCACGCTCCAGTGGTCGTGTAGCGTCCAGACGAAACGGGTGTCCGGCTTGTGCGCCTTCACTTTGCCACAAAACGCTACCACCTCTTCCAGATTCAGCCAGTAGCTGTGTAGCACGTGGAAGTGCAGCACAACCGGCCCGCGGGTGCGGGTGACGGTGCGGTAGAGATTATTCAGGTTGCCGAACAGGTCGCGGTTAAACAGGCGGAACAGCGCAATATTGGCGATGGAGGTCAGACGTGGCGTCTGCTTCAGCACCTGCGGATAGTTATCATGGCTGACGCTTTTCTTGCCGCCCTTGCCGTAACCGTAAACAAAGCGCGACTGTAATCCTTTTTGCAGCGCGCGCTGGTGCAGATCCAGCGCTACGCCTGCCGCCCCGCCCTCTGCGAGGCGTACGTTAAATTGCAGAATGTTCATTTAATCACCTTCACGCGGGCTTTCTCGCCCACCACCAGCGCATTGTCCGGAATGCTGTCCAGCACCACGCTGCCTGCGCCAACCGTCACGTTATTGCCCACGGTAATCTCCCCGATCATCACCACGTTGGCGCCCAACTCGACGTTATTGCCAATCACCGGGCAGGCCAGGCTGTCTGGCCCACAGTTGCCGATTGTCACCCCGTGGCGAATGGTGAAATCATCACCCGCGACGACGAACTTGTTGATGACGACCGCATAGCCGTGATGAATGGTAAAGCGGCGGCCAATGGTGGCAGCGGCCTGAATTTCATAGCCAA
Source organism: Enterobacter cloacae complex sp. I1M (assembly GCF_014982425.1). Lineage (NCBI taxonomy): Bacteria > Pseudomonadati > Pseudomonadota > Gammaproteobacteria > Enterobacterales > Enterobacteriaceae > Enterobacter > Enterobacter cloacae complex sp. I1M. Next base: position 37,542 of record NZ_JADCLG010000026.1, read on the forward strand.
AAAAGCATTCGGTGATGATGCGGTACAGCACCAGCACCGGCGCGGCCCAGATATTGTTCAGCACATTTTTTTTGCGCCACACCGAGCAAAAGTGCGCAATACGGTAGGCCAGAACCATGCAGCACGGGCGCAGGCTCCAGCTGTTAGCGCGGCAATCTTCCAGAAACATTATTTCCCCCGAAGCCCGTCAGCCAGACGCTTGCCGTTACGCACCGACAGCAGCGTCAGCAGCGTGCGCCAGTTCATGCGCTTATTGCGGATCTGATAGAGGGTAAAGAGCTGATACTTCCGACTGGCACGGTCAAACTTGTCCTTGTGCTTGCGGTAAAAATGGAAGTAGCCCGAGAATTTTTTCGGTGACGAGGTGATCTGCATCTCCCCGTGGTTGATGTGCAGGATCTGCGTGGCCTCTTCCACCTTCCACGGCTCGCCGTACTCCACCACCATCCGCAGGAAGATGTCGTAATCCTGCGCGGCCTTCAGCTCGGTATCGAACAGGCACTCCTTAAAGCGCCAGGCCCAGGTAAACACCTGGTTGCCGATAATGTTGCGCTTGTAGAACAGGCGTCGGGAATACGGTGATTTCGGATACAGCGGCAGGCTGGCCGGCTGCGAATAGACCTCGCCCTGACAGACATAGTCGTTGGCATACAGAAACGCGTGGGTCACCAGCTGCGCTTTGTGCGAGAGGAAGATCGACAGACGGTTTGGTGTCCATTCGTCATCATCGTCGATACCGGTCAGATACTGCCCTTTCGCCTGCATAATCGCCTGATTGCGCACCGCGCACGCCCCGGAGTTGATGGCGTTGTGCGTGTAGACCACGCGCGGGTCGTTCAGGTCTTCGACAAACTTTTGCAGCTGTTCGTAAGAGGAGGAACAGTCATCCACGATAATCAGTTCCCAGTTATCGTAATCCTGACGCAGGACCGATTTAATCGCGCGGATCGCCAGCTGCTGACGATTCCATGTCGGCATATAGATAGAAATCAAAGGGCGTTGTGTGCTCATTTATTCCTCCTGCCCCTCACCCCGACCCTCTCCCCGGAGGGGAGAGGGTGAAAGACCGCACCAGGCAGTCCCCTCTCCCCTCAGGGGAGAGGGTTAGGGTGAGGGGTGTGGGGTGTGTTTTGTTATTTAGAGTCAGACTTGTATTCGTACTCGTAGTAGCCGTAATCCTGATAACCCGTCGCACGGCGGAAGATGGAGTTCAGAATGACCCCTTTCACCTCAATACCGTTCTGCTCAAAGCGGCTCAGGCTGGTTTCCACTTCCTTCAGGGTGTTCACCGCATAGCGTGCAACCATCAGCGTGGTGCCCGCATGACGCCCTACCACGGCGGCGTCGGTGACCGCCAGAATTGGTGGGGTATCGATCAGCACCAGGTCATAGTTTTTGCTTGCCCACTCGATCAGCTGCGTGAAGCGCTCGCTCATCAGCAGTTCAGACGGGTTCGGCGGTACCTGGCCACGCGGGATCAGGTCAAATTTCGGAATCGAGGTCGGCTTGGCGCTCTCGCTGATCTCCCCTTTACCCAGCAGGATTTCCGACAGGCCGTTAACGTTGTTGGTACCCAGCAGCTCATGGGTGTAGCCCTTACGCATGTCGCAGTCGATCAGCAGCACGCGCTTGTTGGTCTGGCTCACCACCGCCGCCAGGTTGGCACAGACGAAGGTCTTACCAATTGACGGGCTGACACCGGTCATCATCAGGACGTTGTTTTTGGCCTGCATCATGGCGAAGTGGAGGCTGGTACGCAGGCTACGCACCGCTTCAATCGCCAGGTCGGTCGGGTTACCCACGGCCAGCAGCTGGCTCTGTTTGTAACGCTTGACGCCCTTAACAGTTTTGACGCTGTCACGGGACTTCTGCCACTCCGAAAGCGGGATGCTGGCGTACACGCTGATCCCGTTCTCTTCCAGCACCTGCGGGCTTTCGATACCGCGGTTGAACAGCGAGCGCAGCAGCACGCCGACGATAGAGAGCATCAGGCCGAGAATAATGCTGCCGAGGATAATCAGCGCTTTCTTCGGCTTCAGCACGCCCGGCTGGGTAATCGCCGGGTCAACGATACGCACGTCGCCCACGGTGCTGGCTTCGGTGATTTTCAGCTCCTGCTGCTTGTTCAGCAGTTGCATGTAAACCTGCTGGCCGGATTCCACATCACGCGTCAGGCGTACGATTTCCTGCTGCGTCTTCGGCATCGCGGTCACGCGGTCATTCAGCTTCGCCTTCTCTTCTTCCAGGGTACGACGTTTCTCGAGCAGCGTGCGGTACGCCGGGTGACGTTTGGTATAGAGCTTGGAAATTTCCGCCTCTTTAAAGGTCAGCTCGTTTAGCTGCGCATCAATATTGACCATGGAGTCGAGAACCGATTTCGCCTCCAGCGGCAGGTCGACGGAGTCTTTATCCTGACGGTATGCGTTCAGCTTGTTCTCGGCGTCATCCAGACGGGCGCGCACCTCCGGCAACTGTTTACTGAGGAACGCGAGGCTTTTAGCGGCTTCCGCTGACTTGCGCTCAACGTTCTGCTCAAGGTAGTTACGGGTGATGCTGTTCAGGATGTCGCGGATTTGATCCTTGTCTTCACCTGTGAAGGTCATGCTCAGGACGCCGGTGTCCTTGCCGTTTTCGGTGACGGTCAGGTTGTTTTGCAGATTGTTGATCATTCCGAGCGTCGAGAATTTGGTGACCGTAAACTCACCGCCCTCGTGCGCCTGGATGGCACCAACCCTGATGCTCACGCCATCTTTGGTCAGCATCTGCCCCACTTCGCCGCGCGCGCTGAAGCCTGCGTCGCTGGTCAGCTGATACTGTTTTGGTCCCAGCACGGTCAGGGTAAAGGTTTGGTCCCCTGCCCCTTTTGGAATCACGAAGTCGGTCACTTTTACCGTATCGTTACTGCGCCCCATCAGGCGATCCCAGCCTGCGCCAAACACCGGGAAGGTGTTTTTGGTGACCGCGATATCCAGCCCCAGATCGTGAACCGTTTTGCCCAATACCAGGCGCGACTGGATCAGCTGAATTTCAGCCTCCGATGCCGGCGGCTTGTTGGCCAGCGCAGAGCCGATATCCTGAACCAGCGAGTTTCCGGTATTTTGTTCGATCTGCACCAGCGCGTCGGCGCTGTAAATAGGCGTCGCGAACAGCGTATAAACGATCGCCGCCACGGCAAAGATGGCGGTTATACCCAGCACCCACCATTTCGCTTCAATAACGGTCCCGACCAGGCGACCGATATCGATTTCATCACTGCCCGACGTCGGGGCGGCAGAAGGTCTTGTTTTTTCTGTCATTGTTATCCCTGCTGAGCTTTCAGTGCCTGCGCCCACTGGCGGGCAGACTGGTCTAGTAAGGTGTATACCGCCTCAAAGGCCTCGCGGCTCTTGCGATACGGATCGGGAATTTCGCGCTCACCATCCCAGTGACCAAACAGCATCACCTTGCCGCGCATCTCCGGTGCGATATCGCACAGCGCGTGAATGTGGCGTTTTTCCATCGCGAGGATCAGGTCATATTCCCGGCACATTCGGCCAGAGACCTGACGGGCAACGTGCCCGTCGAGTGAGAGGTTATGCTCAAGGGCGACGCTTGCGGCACGTTCGTCAGCACCTTTTCCGACCAGCGCGCCCAGCCCTGCGGAGTCGACCGTTAACGCAGGCTGGTAATTTTTCAACAGCCTTTCAGCCGTGGGGGAACGGCAAATGTTCCCCACACACACCACCAGAATTTTGTTAAACATCGCGGCTTACCAGGTATGAATGTCGCTCGCCGTATCCGTCATGTAGCGAACGCCACTGATGGTAGGCAGCAACTGGTTGATCAGACGGTTCCAGCGGGCAACCGGCGCGGTGGTGACATAGACCACATCGTATGGCTGGAGACGGAACGACGTTGCCATGACCAGCGACGTCGCGTCGGACATGTCCAGCTGGTAGATGTTGGCAATCTTGCCTTTCGCGTTTTCGCCTTTGATCGGACGGATCACAAAGATACCGCTGGCGTTGGAGGCGGTCAGATCGATACCTTCCGCGTTGCCCAGGGCTTCGGTCAGGGTCATACCGCTGAAGTCCATCTTGAGGGTGCTCTGTTTCTTCACTTCACCCATCACGAACACTTTCAGATCGTCGTTGCGCGGCACGTAAAGAATATCGCCCGGATAGAGGAGACGGTTCTGGGTCAGGTCACCGTTTTGCATCAGCGCCTGAAGCGAGATGCGCTGCTCTTTGCCGTTGTGGGTCAGCACCACGTTGCGCCAGTCAGCACCGTCGGTTAAGCCGCCTGCGGCATTGATCGCATCAAGAACGGTGAGCGGGACGTTAGTGATAGCCTGCTGGCCGGATTTGTTGACCTGGCCTGAGATATAGGCTTTCTGGGATCGGAACGCGGCGATATTAACGTCCACCTGCGGGTCAGCAATGTACTGCGCCAGGCGGCCGGTAATATCACTACGGATCTCAGCAAGCGTTTTTCCCGCGACGTGCACTTTGCCAATGTAGGGATAGAACATGGTGCCATCGGACTGTACCCAGTTACCGGTGTCGCTTGAGCTGCGGTACTGGCCCGCAGGTGTGGTCAGTTCCGGGTGATCCCAGACGGTCACGTTAATGACGTCACCTGGACCAACGCGATACTGGTAAGAGGCAATTTCCTGGTCCAGAGACATATTTGGCTGAGCAACATTCGGACGTGGGCGTAATTGTTCTACCAGACGTGGGGTTAATGGGTAAACATTCACCATTTTGTCGAGATCAAAATCAGCATCCTGCTGTTTAATCACATCCTTGCCCATTGTTGACATATTGCTGCCGGGAAAGACCGTGCAACCACTCATCAAGGTCACAGACACCAATAATGGCATCAATTTCATTTTGGATTTCATCATTGATTATTTATCACTTTGGCAGAGTAATTATCCTGTGCAATTAAAATAAGCGCGGGTCGTGGTGACAATCAGAATGCAGTTAATCATTTAGCAATATAACTGGCATCAGTCCTAAAAAAAGCTTATTCATCCATTGGCTATTGACAGAATAATTGAGGCTGATTCACACGCTTTCAGGCACGCTACCGCCCTTGGCTTTCAGTTACCAATCCACTGACTAAACAATGCGTTATGGTTAGACACCCTCTTGGATCAGGCCTTTTGAGAAATATATCCGCCACCTTAAACGGGTGATTGATAATGTATAACCTTCACCAAAGACTGAAACAAAAATAGCAACAAGGAGATTTAACATTTGATGCTGGAAGAATTGTTGCAGCTAACCTAATAGCAGGCAAGGAGACAACCGTCCTAATATTCGTTTTTAAGATTAATATTAAGAGCAAAGTTTTGAGGTTTTCGGATTTTCTTTATATTGACAAAATAGAACGCCACACCATTTATTGCGATATATCCTAAATATCGTCTTTTGTAATTAAATCTTCGCATTTAACTTATTTACACCGCCCCGTAAATGGGTTTTACCTGAGTGTAGCATTAAGAGAAATCTCACCCCGGCATTGCAATTTCCGTCTGCTTTATCCATGATCGAAGTGTGACATTAGTCATATAACAGAAGGTATTGCATTTACTATGGAATGGATTGCCGATCCATCAATCTGGGCCGGGCTGGTGACGCTGGTCGTCATCGAATTAGTGCTCGGCATTGATAACCTGGTGTTTATCGCCATCCTTGCCGATAAATTACCCCCTTCACAACGCGACCGCGCCCGCGTGACGGGTCTTCTGCTCGCCATGGTGATGCGTCTGCTGTTACTGGCCTCAATATCATGGCTGGTCACGCTCACCAAACCCTTATTCAGCGTGCAGGGTCTGAGCTTTAGCGCCCGCGACCTGATCATGCTTTTCGGCGGATTGTTCCTGCTGTTCAAAGCCACGGTTGAGCTTAATGAGCGGCTGGAAGGAAAAGACAGTGAAAACCCCACCCAGCGGCGCGGCGCTAAATTCTGGCCGGTGGTCGCGCAGATAGTGGTGCTGGATGCCGTCTTTTCTCTCGACTCCGTGATTACTGCCGTCGGGATGGTTGACCATCTGGCGGTGATGATGGCCGCCGTGATCATTGCCATCACCCTGATGGTGCTCGCCAGTAAAGCCCTGACGCGCTTCGTGAACAGTCACCCGACTATCGTCATTCTCTGTCTGAGCTTCCTGCTGATGATTGGCTTTAGCCTGGTGGCAGATGGTTTTGGCTTCCATATCCCGAAAGGATATCTGTACGCAGCCATTGGTTTCTCGGTGCTTATTGAGTTTCTTAACCAGCTGGCCATTTTCAACCGCCGCCGTTTTCTTTCCGCGAACCAGACATTACGACAGCGCACCGCAGATACGGTGATGCGCCTGCTGAGCGGCAAAAAAGAGGATGCCGAGCTGGATGCTGAATCCGCTGCGATGCTAGCCGACCACAGCGACGGGCAGATCTTCAACCCGCAGGAACGCCGGATGATAGAGCGCGTGCTCAACCTCAACCAGCGCTCGGTCAGCAGTATCATGACCTCCCGCCACGACATTGAGCATATTGACCTGACGGCACCGGAAGAGCAGATCCGTGCCCTGCTGGATAAAAACCAGCACACCCGCGTGGTGGTGACCGGCGGAGAAGAGGAAGAAGAGCTGCTGGGCGTGGTACACGTGATTGACCTGCTGCAACAGCAGCTTCACGGTGAGCCGCTCAACCTGCGCGCGCTGGTGCGCCAGCCGCTGGTCTTCCCGGAAGCGCTGCCGCTGCTCTCGGCGCTGGAGCAGTTCCGCAACGCGCGTACCCACTTCGCGTTTGTCGTTGATGAGTTTGGTTCTGTGGAAGGGCTGGTGACACTCAGCGACGTGATGGAAACCATCGCCGGTAATCTGCCTAATGAGGTGGATGAGATCGATGCACGCCACGATATTCAGAAAAACGCAGACGGCAGCTGGACCGCCAACGGCCATATGCCGCTCGAAGATCTGGTGCAGTTCGTTCCGCTTCCGCTGGACGAGAAGCGCGAATACCACACCATCGCCGGTTTGCTGATGGAATATCTGCAACGTATTCCGCAGCCGGGCGAAGAGGTCCAGGTGGGGAATTACATGATCAAAACCTTGCAGGTAGAGAGCCATCGCGTGCAGAAGGTGCAGCTGATACCGCTGCGCGGTGAAGATGAGATGGATTTTGAGGTGTAAAAAAGCCGGGTGGCGCTTCGCTTACCCGGCCTACGGTGTCTGGCTTTTGTAGGCCGGGTAAGGCGAAGCCGCCACCCGGCACAACAGGCATCAGAGCTTATCGAGCAACTTTTTCACGTCCTTACCAGACTGAGACTCTTTATTGCGGTCCGCCCAGTCATTCAGCCGACGTTTCGCTTCATCCTGAAGGTGCTTACGCAGGATCTGATCGACCTGCAAACTGTAATTCAGTTCCTGCCATTTTCCGTACACGCGCAGCGGTATCGGCGTCTCTTTCAGGAACTCGACAAGCTGACCTTCCCCTTCCCAGCCGGCCTTCACGCGGACGTTGAAGCGGGTGTCAACCGTCTCTTTCACCAGATCCAGCGCGCCGTTTCCGGTCAGCGCCAGCAGGGACGAGATTCCCTGCATCTCGTCGAGCGAGAGCTGACCGTTGTCGAGGGCAAGCTCGCTGGTAAAGCTGTCGAGACGGGTTGCGCTGTCGTAGTTTTCATTCGCCTTCACGCTGCTGCTGCGCTCTACCGCCTGCTGCACCAGTTGCTGGAAGTTCAGCCCTTCCATGCGCGAATCTTTTAGCTCAACGTGCGCCTGCCCCTTCCAGCTACGACGGAAGGCGTCCGCATCAATCTTCGTGCCGGAGAAATCCCCGGCCAGCGACAGCTGCCCCGTGAGGGAAATCGGGTAATTAAAGGCTTTCAGGATGGTGCCAATCTCAACGTTTTCCAGACGCGGCTGGAACGCGGCGCTGGCAACGTCTTTACGTACGTCCAGCGTGCCCGGCAGGGAGAGATTTCCTGCCCCCATTTTTCCGCTGAGCTCAGAGATGACCAGCAGGCCGTTGTGGTTGAACATCTGGCTGTTGACGTCAGTAAAATCAATCCCACGCCAGCGCACGCTGTTCGCTTTCAGCAGAATGTCGGCGGTAAATCCGCGCAGACCATTGTAGTCAGGCAGATCGAGACTGGAGGAGATCACCGGACGCGACTGCGTGACCTGGCTTTGCCCTACCTGCGCGACACCCTCATCGGTCGCATTCACCGTTTGGGCCGCGAGCAGGTTCTCAAGGTTCAGCTTGTCGAATTGCAGATCCAACACCCACTTGGGTTTCTCATCAAGCGTGACGCTCGCCTGCCCCTTCAGGGAACTGTCGTTGGCCTGGAGGTTGAGCGCGTTAAGTTCGAGCTGTTTGCGCTCTTCGTGCCACACCGCCTGCATCGTGCCCTGGCCGGCGATCCCCTTCGCGGGTAAATCCGCGCCGGTCAGCTGCCAGTTGACCTGCTGAACGTCCGCCGTCAGCTGGTGCGGGTAGTCAGAGGCGTTCACGTTCGCATTCATCGACAGGTTGAGATCGCGCTGATTACGGTTGATCCGCCCGGAGAACTCCATGGTCGCGTGATGGTTGGCGTCCTGCTCCATCCTGAGGTTGATATTGCGGACGGTGATCTGTTCGTCATCCTCATGCTGGAAAACCAGCACGCTGTCAGCGACTTTCAGATTACCAATATCGAAAGACCAGCCGGTGTCAGACGGAACGTCAGGCAAAGTATTTTCACGCGGTGCGACCGGAGCATTCGCCTGACGAACGGCTTCGGTTTGTGGCGTAAGCTGAATCACCGCCCCTTTCAGCATCACCTGTTCAACCTGGAGCTGATGGGATAAGAGCGGGATGAGCGCGACATCAAGACGCATGTTATCCGCCGTAACAAGCGGCTGCGCCGCGCCCGGCGCGGTGAGCGACATACGTCCGGAGAGAATGCTGAGCTGCGGCCAGACGTGCCAGCGCAGCGGCCCGTCCAACTTGAGTTCATACCCGCTGCGCGCTTCAACCTGCCGCACCATGTAGGCCCGGAAGTCATTCGGGTTAACCAGCAGCACCAACGCTGAAAGGCCAGCCACCAGCACCACCAGCAAAATCATCAGCGTTGTCAGAACTCTTCTCATGGCTTCCTCAGTGAACTCACAGATCAGTCTTTATCGATACGGCTGGCAACCGCACCCTGCTGGTCGCGATATTTTGCGTCCTGACGGCGGTTATAAGGACGGTCTGCCGGGCCGGTCAGCGGTTCGAAGCTCAACGCACCGATCATCATTCCCGGGCGAAGCGCCAGCGGCAGTTTACCGGCGTTAAAGAACTCCAGCACGATACGGCCAGACCAGCCCGGATCGATACGGTGCGCGGTGACGTGCACCATCAGGCCCAGACGCGCCAGAGAAGAGCGTCCGTCAAGCCAGCCGACCAGATCCGCAGGCAGCGTGACCGATTCAAAGGTCACCGCCAGCGCCAGTTCGCCAGGATGGAGATAAAACGCCTCTCCTTCTTCGATGACGATTTCGTCACTCATGACGCGATCCAGCGCCGCACTGACTTCGTCTTTCGGCCCGCTGAGGTCGATAAACGGTGCCGTGTGGCCGCTGAAGGTGCGGAACTTATTCCCCAGACGTACATCGACGGTCACGCCGTTAATACGCTCAACCGGCGGACGCGGGGTGATAGACAGGCGGCCTTCATCCAGCCAGGCTTCTATATCGCGGTCACAAAGACGCATGGCACTTTCTCCTTTCGTGCATCGCGCCCTGAATCCTTACGGCGTCAGGGCAAAACCAGGTTATCTCTGAACGGTACACAATTCACACGGCTTATTCAAAAAACTGACTGATTTTCGCTTTTAAGATATCAATGGCAATACGGTTTTTACCGCCGCGAGGCACAATAATATCGGCGTATTGTTTAGAAGGCTCAATAAATTGCAGGAACATCGGACGAACGGTTTTCTGATACTGCGCCATCACGGAGTCCATGGAGCGACCGCGTTCGTTAACGTCGCGTTTAATACGCCGCATCAGGCAGATATCCAGCGGGGTATCGACGAAAATCGAGAAGTTCATTGATTCGCGCAGACGGGCGTCGGTGAGCAGCAAAATCCCTTCAAGAATAATCACCTTCTTGGGCTCAATGCGGATCGTTTCCTGGGTGCGGGTATGTTCCACGTAACTGTAGACGGGCAGCTCAATCGCCTCGCCGCGCTTCAGCGCTTCCAGATGCTGGAACAGCAGGCTGTGATCCATCGCACTGGGGTGGTCGTAGTTGGTTTTTACGCGCTCTTCCATCGAAAGATGGGATTGATCTTTGTAATAGCTATCTTCGGGAATAACACCGATATGCTCATCACCCACTTGTTCACGCAGTTCGCGATAAAGCGTACTGGCAATAAGACTTTTACCTGAAGCCGATGCGCCGGCGATGCCTATGATGACGCACTGATGAGACTTATCAGTCATAAATTTAGCGACCTGATTAACCTGGATGTAAGGAAGGACGACGCCGGAGCGTCAAACGCGGCAATTATAGGGATTTCGGGGGCGTGATACCAGTCGAATGCGCAGGTTATGCGAGGCGGGCTGAAAAGCGCCGTTTCACGCCTTTAGCGAAATTTTTACGCACGGATTTTCACCATTTCATCCCCCTTCTTCGCAGAGTAACTATTTTATAAGTCTATGAAGTCAAAATCTGAGCACTCAGCATATGAATTGTAAAATGTTTGTACTAGCATAAACCAAATTAATGATTTCACGCGTCCGGAGCTGGCTCCTGACAACACGGCGTCCCTGGATAGAGCGGTAATGAATAAACAATACCAGCGGGTTTTGGTTACTACCCCACATCCTTTACTGCGGCTTGTCTGTCTGGGTCTGGTCACGTTCATCTTCACCTTATTTTCCCTTGAGCTGACTCGCTTCGGTACGCTGCTGGCGCCATTGTGGTTCCCGACCTCCATTATGATGGTGGCGTTTTACCGCCATGCGGGAAAAATGTGGCCCGGCATCGCCCTCGCCTGCTCCTTTGGCAATATTTTTGCCTCGTGGATGCTCTTTTCATGGGAATCAATCAACTTAACCTACACGGCAATCAATATTATTGAGGCCTGTGTTGGTGCGGTGTTGCTGCGTAAGCTGCTCCCCTGGTATAACCCGCTGCAAAACCTCAACGACTGGATACGCCTTGCCCTCGGCAGCGCCCTGGTGCCGCCGCTGGTGGGCGGCATTCTGGTTCATTTTCTGGTGCCAGGCGCGGAGCCGCTGCGTAATTTTCTGTTTTGGGTACTTTCAGAAGCCATTGGCGCGCTGGCGCTTGTACCGTTAGGTCTGCTGTTTAAACCGCATTACCTGCTGCGCCACCGCAACCCGAGACTGCTGCTGGAAACGCTGGTGACCCTGGTCGTTACGCTGGTTCTTAGCTGGACGGCAATCACCTGGCTGCCGTGGCCGTTCACCTGCATCATCGTTTTGCTGATGTGGAGCGCGGTACGCCTGCCGCGAATGGAAGCATTCCTGATTTTTTTATTCACCATCATGATGGTGTCCTTGATGATGGCGCGAAACCCGCCCTCCATGACACCTTCAAACATGATGGTGACCTTCAACGCGCCATGGCTTCCCTTCCTGATGATGCTGCTCCCCGCCAACATTATGACGATGGTGATGTATGCCTTCCGGGCCGAGCGTAAACATATTACGGAAAGCGAAGAACGTTTTCGTAATGCGATGGAATATTCCGCCATTGGTATGGCGCTGGTGGGCATTGAGGGCCAGTGGCTTCAGGCCAACAAGGCGCTGTGCAATTTCCTCGGTTACAGTCAGTCTGAGCTTCAGTCGCTCACGTTCCAGCAGTTAACCTGGCCGGAAGATTTAAATACCGACCTGGAGCAGTTGCAACAGCTGATTAACGGGGAGATCAACAGCTACAGCCTCGAAAAACGCTACTACACCCGCAGCGGCGAGGTGGTGTGGGCGCTGCTGGCCGTTTCCGTTGTGCGCCATGCCGACGGTACGCCGCTCTACTTTATTGCCCAGATTGAAGACATCAACGACCTGAAACAGACCGAGTGGGTGAATAAGCGTCTGATGGAGCGTATCACCCTCGCGAACGAAGCCGGCGGCATCGGGATCTGGGAGTGGGATCTCGAGCCGGACGTGATCAGCTGGGATAAACGGATGTTTGAGCTGTACGAGATCCCCCCGCACATTAAACCTACCTGGCAGCTCTGGCATGCGGCCATGGTGCCTGAAGATCGTCCGCACGCCGAACAGGTACTGCGTGAGTCACTCCAGGCCAGGGTGCCTTTCAAGCTGGAATTTCGCATTCGCGTCAAGGATGGCATTCGCCACATTCGTTCGCTGGCGAACCGGGTGCTGAACAAACAGGGCGAAGTGGAGCGGCTGTTAGGGATCAACATGGATATGACCGAGGTGAAGCAGTTGAACGAGGCGCTGTTTCAGGAAAAAGAGCGCCTGCATATCACCCTCGACTCCATCGGCGAAGCGGTGCTGTGCACCGATATCGACATGAACATCACCTTTATGAACCCGGTCGCCGAGAAGATGAGCGGCTGGTCGCAAAGCGAAGCGCTGGGTCAGCCCGTTCTGAAGGTGCTGCACATTACCTTCGGCGAGAACGGCCCGTTAATGGAAAACATCCACAGCGGCGATATGTCCCGTACCGATATCGAACAGGATGTGGTGCTTAACTGCCGGAATGGCGGCAGTTTCGACATTCATTACAGCATTACCCCGCTCAGCACACTGGAGGGGCACGCTATCGGCTCGGTGCTGGTGATTCAGGATGTCACCGAGTCGCGCAAAATGCTGCGCCAGTTGAGCTACAGCGCTTCCCATGACGCCCTTACCCACCTGGCGAACCGCGTCAGTTTTGAAAACCATCTTAAGCGCCTGTTGCAGACGGTACAGGAGACCCATCAGCGTCACGCGCTGGTCTTTATCGATCTTGACCGTTTTAAGGCGGTGAACGATACCGCAGGCCACGCGGCGGGCGACGCGCTCCTGCGCGAACTCTCTTCGCTGATGCTGACCATGCTGCGCTCCAGCGACGTGCTGGCGCGTCTGGGCGGCGACGAGTTTGGCCTGCTGCTGCCGGACTGCAACGTCGAAAGCGCACGCTATATTGCGGGCCGGTTGATCGACGCCATTAACAACTATCATTTTTCCTGGGAAGGACGCCTGCACCGCATCGGCGCCAGCGCGGGGATCACGTTGATTGACAACGCTAATTATCAGACAGCGGAAGTGATGTCTCAGGCCGATATAGCCTGTTACGCCTCGAAAAACAGCGGGCGCGGTGTGGTCACCGTCTATGAACCCCAGCAGGAGCGGATCCACAGCACGCGCAGCATGATGTCGCTGGATGAGCAGTGGCACATGATCAAAGATAATCATCTGCTGATGATCGCCCGCAGCGTCGCCTCACCGCGCATTCCCGAGAGCAGTAGCTTCTGGCTGATTTCCCTGCGGTTGTGGACCAGCCAGGGGGAAGTGCTGGAAGAGCATGCCTTCCGCGCCGGGCTGGCGGAGCCGGAGCTGCTGCACGCCCTTGACCGACGTATATTCAGCGAATTTTTCCGTACCTATGCCGCACAGGTGGCGGCCAAAGGGATGGGCGTCGCGCTGCCGCTCTCAGAAGCGGGTTTAGCCAGCGTCACGCTGGTGGATGAGCTGCTCGACCTGATCACCAGAGGTCCGCTGCCGGCGCGGCTGCTGCATCTGGCGATCGCCGTTGATGTGCTGAGCAATACGGATGAAAACGTGCAGCAGGGTCTGCAAAAGCTTCGTCAGGCTGGCTGTCGCGTGGTGCTGACCCGGGTTGGACGCGATATGAACGTCTTCAGCCAGCTCAGCGCCAACACCGCTGATTATTTGCTGCTGGATGCAGACGTGGTAACCAACGTCCACGGCAATCTGATGGATGAGATGATGGTGACCATCATTCAGGGCCACGCCCAGCGTCTGGGCATAAAAACCATTGCCGGGCCATGCCATCAGTCGATCATGATGAATACGCTGTCGGGCATCGGCATTGACTTTATTTACGGCGATACCATCGGGGAAGCGCAGCCGCTCGATCTACTGCTGAATACCAGCTATTTCGCCATCAACTGACGGCGACCAGCCGTCGGTATACCAGATATGTAACAGCGCATACGAGCGCCACGGCTGCCAGCGCTCGGCATAGCGACGGATCTGCGCGGGCGTCATACCGGCAAAGCGCTGTTTAATGAGATAATCATCCGGCAGGAAAACATCCTTCGCCTGCCAGCCGCGCAAGGCTAGATAATTTGCGGTCCAGCGCCCGATGCCGGGGCGCTGCTGTAGCGCCTTCATCCCGGCCTCGACGTTCGCAGGCGGGAACAGCGGGAATTCACCCTCCACCACCGACTGCGCCAGATGAATCAACGACTCCGCACGCTTGAGCGGCATCCCAAGGGATTTCAACGCCAGCGGATCCACCGCGGCCAGTACCTCTGGCGGAGGAAAACAGAGGTAGCCCGGCGCGTCCTGGATGGGTTCACCGCACAGCGCCACCACTCTTGACGCCAGTTTTGCCGCCATCGCCACGCTCACCAGTTGCCCGAGAATGGCGCGCACGCCCTGCTCGTAGGCATCCATCGCGCCCGGCAAACGTAACCCCGGCCGCGCCGCGCCGAGGTCGCCCAGGGTCTGCGCAATTCTTAGCGGGTCGCAACCAAGATCGAACAGGCGGGCAATGCGATCCAGGCAAATATCCGCCACCGGGATCAGGCCAGGGCTGAGCGACACCGCCAGCGTATGGGTTGCGCTGTCTGGCGTAACCCGTAAAACGCCCTGGTGCCCCGCATAGCCAAAACTGCGTTCGTAGTAATCCTCCGTAACGGTCTCAACCCCTGTGACCGCACGCGCGGCAAGAAAGCCAAACATCCACTGCCAGTCGTAGGGCGGTTGCCAGTTCAGGGTGTACATCGTCCCTCCTTTTGTATTTACCTCAGCATAAACCGAAAGATCGCGTTGCGCCTTGCTTTCATATTCCTGTTGTCGCCTGGCAGACATTTCGCTAAAGTCTCGCCCCTTCTCACCGGCATGGGGATTTATTGTGTTTATTGGATTCGACTACGGCACCGCAAACTGCTCGGTTGCGATAATGCAAAACGGACAACCACAGCTCCTGAAAATGGAAAACGGCAGTACGCTGTTGCCTTCAATGCTCTGTGCGCCCACGCGTGAAGCGGTGAGCGAGTGGCTGTTCCGCCATCATCAGGTTCCGGCCACGGCGGCGGAAACCCAGGCGCTGCTGCGCCGTGCGGTCAGCTTTAACCGCGAGGAAGATATCGACGTTACCCCTTCCAGCGTGCAGTTCGGCCTCTCTTCCCTCGGGCAGTACATTGAAGACCCGGAAGAGGTCTACTTCGTTAAATCGCCGAAATCCTTCCTCGGCGCCAGCGGCCTGAAGCCACAGCAGGTGGCGATGTTTGAAGATCTGGTCTGCGCGATGATGCTGCACATCCGCAATCAGGCGCAATCCCAGGTGCCGGATGCCATCACCCAGGCGGTGATTGGCCGTCCGATTAACTTCCAGGGGCTGGGCGGCGACGAAGCCAACCAGCAGGCGCAGGGGATCCTTGAGCGTGCAGCGCACCGGGCTGGCTTCAGTGACGTGGTGTTCCAGTATGAGCCGGTTGCGGCGGGGCTGGATTTTGAAGCAACGCTGAAGGAAGAGAAACGGGTGCTGGTGGTGGACATCGGCGGTGGTACGACGGACTGTTCATTACTGCTGATGGGTCCGCAGTGGCATCATCGTCGCGATCGTGAAAACAGCCTGCTGGGGCACAGCGGCTGCCGCGTGGGCGGTAACGATCTGGATATCGCCCTGGCATTCAAGAGCCTGATGCCGCTGCTCGGCATGGGCGGTCAAACCGAGAAAGGCATCGCCCTGCCGATCCTGCCATGGTGGAATGCGATTGCCATCAACGACGTCCCTGCCCAGAGTGATTTTTACAGCACCGCGAATGGGCGTTTCCTTAACGATCTGGTGCGTGATGCGCAGGATGCAGAGAAGGTCGCGCTGCTGTATAAGGTGTGGCGTCAGCGTCTGAGCTACCGGGTGGTGCGCACCGCCGAAGAGAGCAAAATTGCCCTTTCCGATCGTCCTGAGCATGCGGTTACGCTACCGTTTATCAGTGACGATCTGGCTACGGCTATCACCCAGGAAGGGCTGGAAATGGCGCTGGCTCAGCCGCTACAGCGTATTCTGGAGCAGGTGCAGCTGGCGCTTGAGAATGGCAAAGAGAAACCGGACGTGATTTACCTGACCGGCGGTAGCGCCCGTTCACCGCTGATCAAGAAAGCGCTGGCGGAACAGCTGCCGGGGATCCCGATTGCCGGCGGCGATGACTTTGGCTCCGTTACGGCAGGACTGGCCCGCTGGGCGCAGGTGGTGTTTAGCTAATGGGGTTGTGCCGGGTGGCGGCTT
>NZ_JADCLG010000026.1:54029-56746 GCF_014982425.1 Enterobacter cloacae complex sp. I1M
CCACCCGGCGAAACAACGCACCACACTCAGACCATTCCTGACAGTCTTCCATATTTCCTCCATTTTTCCGCTGTGTTACCTGACTAAACTAGTATCATTCCCCGAAAGTGTTTCAGGACGAGAACGTATAACGATGAAAGGCAGTAACAAATCCCGCTGGGCAATCGCCGTTGGTCTGATTGTGGTGGTCCTGGCCGCCTGGTATTGGCACAGCCAGTCCGCGAACTCCACGGCACCTGCTGGCGCCAATAGCCCCTCACAACGTCCAACGGGCGGCGGGCGCCACGGTATGCGCGGCGCGGCGCTGGCACCGGTACAGGCGGCAACGGCGGTGAATAAAGCGGTGCCTCGTTATCTCTCCGGGCTGGGAACCATTACCGCCGCCAACACCGTGACGGTACGTAGCCGCGTGGACGGTCAGCTGATGGCCATCCACTTCCAGGAAGGCCAGCAGGTGAAAGCCGGCGATCTGCTGGCGGAAATCGACCCAAGCCAGTTTAAGGTGGCTCTGGCGCAGGCGCAGGGGCAGCTCGCGAAAGACAAAGCCACCCTCGCCAATGCCCGCCGCGATTTAGCCCGCTATCAGCAGCTGGTAAAAACCAACCTCGTGTCGCGCCAGGAGCTGGATACCCAGCAGTCTCTGGTCAGTGAATCTCAGGGCACCATCAAGGCCGACGAAGCCGCGGTCGCCAGCGCCCAGCTCCAGCTCGACTGGAGCCGGATCACCGCGCCGATTGACGGCCGCGTGGGCCTGAAACAGGTTGATATCGGCAACCAAATCTCCAGCGGCGATACCACGGGCATCGTGGTGATCACCCAGACGCACCCTATCGATCTCGTCTTTACCCTGCCGGAAAGCGACATTGCGACGGTGATACAGGCGCAGAAGGCCGGAAAAGCGCTGGTGGTTGAAGCCTGGGATCGCACCAACAAGCAGAAGCTGAGCGAAGGTTTGCTACTTAGCCTGGATAACCAGATCGATACCACCACCGGCACCATCAAGCTTAAAGCACGCTTCAACAATCAGGACGATGCCCTGTTCCCGAATCAGTTCGTCAATGCGCGAATGCTGGTCGCGACAGAAGAAAACGCCGTGGTGATCCCGACGGCGGCCCTGCAAATGGGCAGTGAAGGCAACTTTGTCTGGGTGCTGAACAGCGAAAACAAGGTCAGCAAACATCTGGTGAAAACCGGGATCCAGGACAGTCAGACGGTGGTGATCAGTGCCGGGCTGTCCGCTGGCGACCGCGTCGTGACCGACGGTATTGACCGTCTGACCGAAGGGGCGCAGGTCGAGGTGGTGGAAGCGCAGAATACAGGAGCAAAAGCCTGATGCAGGTGATGCCGCCGAGCTCTACAGGTGGGCCATCACGCCTGTTTATCTTACGTCCGGTTGCGACGACCCTGTTGATGGTGGCGATCCTGCTGGCCGGGATCATTGGCTACCGTTTTCTGCCCGTGTCGGCGCTGCCGGAAGTGGACTACCCGACCATTCAGGTTGTCACCCTCTATCCGGGCGCCAGTCCAGATGTGGTGACGTCCGCCATCACCGCCCCGCTGGAGCGCCAGTTCGGCCAGATGTCTGGCCTGAAGCAGATGTCCTCCCAGAGCTCCGGCGGCGCCTCGGTCGTCACGCTTCAGTTCCAGCTCACGCTGTCGCTGGACGTCGCCGAGCAGGAGGTGCAGGCCGCGATTAACGCCGCCACTAACCTGCTGCCGTCTGACCTGCCGAATCCACCGGTTTACAGCAAGGTCAACCCGGCAGACCCGCCGATCATGACCCTTGCCGTCACCTCCTCGGCCATGCCGATGACGCAGGTGGAAGACATGGTCGAAACCCGCGTGGCGCAGAAGATTTCGCAGGTGACCGGCGTGGGACTGGTGACGCTGGCGGGCGGTCAACGCCCCGCTGTGCGCGTTAAGCTCAATGCCCAGGCCATTGCCGCGCTGGGGTTAACCAGCGAAACCATTCGCACCGCCATCAGCAGCGCCAACGTTAACTCAGCGAAGGGCTCGCTGGACGGCCCAACCCGTGCGGTCACGCTCTCTGCCAACGACCAGATGCAGTCCGCCGATGAATACCGCCAGCTGATTGTGGCCTATCAAAACGGCGCGCCGATCCGCCTCGGCGACGTGGCAACCGTCGAACAAGGCGCGGAAAACAGCTGGCTCGGGGCGTGGGCCAATAAGCAGCAGGCGATTGTCATGAACGTTCAGCGCCAGCCGGGCGCGAACATTATTGATACTGCCGACAGCATTCGCACCATGCTGCCGCAGCTGGTGGAAAGCCTGCCAAAATCGGTGAGCGTGAAAGTGCTTTCTGACCGCACCACGAATATTCGCGCCTCGGTGTCAGACACCCAGTTCGAGCTGATGCTGGCGATTGCGCTGGTGGTGATGATCATCTACCTGTTCCTGCGCAACGTTCCGGCAACCATCATTCCCGCCGTCGCCGTGCCGCTCTCGCTGGTCGGGACGTTTGCGGTGATGGTTTTCCTCGACTTTTCGATTAATAACCTGACGCTGATGGCGCTCACCATCGCCACCGGGTTCGTGGTGGACGATGCCATCGTGGTCATCGAGAACATCTCGCGCTATATCGAAAAAGGTGAAAAGCCCTTAGCCGCCGCGCTGAAGGGCGCAGGAGAAATTGGCTTTACCATCATCTCGCTCACCTTCTCGCTGATTGCGGTGCTGATCCCGCTGCTGTTTATGGG
>NZ_JADCLG010000026.1:56813-58796 GCF_014982425.1 Enterobacter cloacae complex sp. I1M
GCTAACGCCGATGATGTGCGCCCGCATGCTGAGCCACGAATCTTTGCGCAAGCAAAACCGCTTCTCGCGCGCCTCCGAGCGGATGTTCGAGCGCATTATCGCCGCCTACGGCCGCGTGCTGGCGAAAGTCCTGAACCATCCCTGGGCGACGCTCGGCGTGGCGCTCGGCACCCTGGCGCTCAGCGTGATGCTGTGGATTTTCATTCCGAAAGGCTTCTTCCCGATTCAGGACAACGGCATTATTCAGGGCACGCTTCAGGCGCCGCAGACGGTCTCCTTCGCCAACATGGCGCAGCGCCAGCAGCAGGTGTCTGAGATCATCATGAAAGATCCGGCGGTGGAAAGCCTGACTGCCTACGTGGGCGTGGACGGCACCAACCCGTCGCTCAACAGCGCGCGCCTGCAAATTAACCTTAAACCGCTCGATGACCGCGACGATCGCGTCAACGCGGTAATTGAGCGACTGCAAAGCGCGGTGGCGCGCGTGCCGGGCATTGAGCTGTATCTGCAACCGATCCAGGATTTAACCATTGATACGCAGGTGAGCCGCACGCAGTACCAGTTTACGCTCCAGGCCACCTCGCTTGATGCACTCAGCACCTGGGTGCCGCAGCTGGTGGATAAGCTGAAAGCACTGCCGCAGGTTTCTGACGTCAGCAGCGACTGGCAGGATAAAGGGCTGGCGGCGTACGTGAACGTCAACCGCGACACCGCCAGCCGTCTGGGCATTACCATGTCCGACGTGGATAACGCCCTGTATAACGCCTTTGGTCAGCGACTGATCTCCACCATTTACACCCAGGCCAACCAGTATCGCGTGGTGCTGGAACATAACACCGAGAACACGCCCGGGCTTGCCGCGCTGGACTCGATACGCCTGACCAGCAAAGACGGCGGGATTGTGCCGCTCAGCGCCATTGCCAGCGTGGAAGAGCGCCACACCCCGCTGTCGATTAACCATCTCGATCAGTTCCCGTCAACCACCATTTCGTTCAACGTGCCGGACGGGTATTCCCTGGGCGAAGCGGTGGAGGCCATTCTGGGCGCGGAGAAAGAACTCAGCTTCCCGTCCGATATTCAGACCCAGTTCCAGGGCAGTACGCTGGCGTTCCAGGCCGCGCTGGGCAGCACCGTCTGGCTGATTGTCGCGGCGGTGGTGGCGATGTATATCGTGCTTGGCGTGCTGTATGAGAGTTTCATCCACCCGATCACCATCCTCTCCACCCTGCCGACGGCGGGCGTGGGGGCGCTGCTGGCGCTGATGCTGGCGGGGAGCGAACTGGACGTGATTGCGATCATCGGCATCATCCTGCTTATCGGCATCGTGAAGAAAAACGCCATCATGATGATCGACTTTGCGCTGGCCGCCGAGCGCGAGCAGGGTATGGCGCCGCGCGAGGCCATTTACCAGGCCTGCCTGCTGCGTTTTCGCCCGATCCTGATGACCACTCTCGCCGCCCTGCTGGGCGCGCTGCCGCTGATGCTGAGCACCGGCGTGGGGGCCGAACTGCGCCGTCCGCTGGGCATCGGCATGGTCGGCGGTCTGCTGGTGAGCCAGGTGCTGACGCTGTTTACCACGCCGGTTATCTACCTGCTGTTTGACCGTCTGGCCCTGTGGACGAAAAGCCGCTTCCCGAAACGTGAAGAGGAGGCGTAAGTGAAGTTTTTCGCCCTCTTCATTTACCGTCCGGTGGCGACGATTTTACTCTCCGTCGCTATCACCCTGTGCGGCGTGCTCGGCTTCCGGCTGCTGCCGGTGGCCCCGCTACCGCAGGTCGATTTCCCGGTGATCATGGTCAGCGCCTCGCTGCCGGGTGCCTCGCCGGAAACCATGGCCTCATCGGTGGCGACGCCGCTTGAGCGATCGCTTGGGCGAATTGCCGGGGTTAACGAGATGACCTCCAGCAGTTCGCTGGGCAGCACGCGCATCATTCTGGAATTTAACTTCGACCGGGATATCAACGGTGCGGCGCGCGACGTCCA
>NZ_JADCLG010000026.1:58942-64958 GCF_014982425.1 Enterobacter cloacae complex sp. I1M
CGTGGGCGACGTGGACGTCGGCGGCAGCTCCTTGCCCGCCGTGCGCGTGGGGCTGAATCCGCAGGCGCTGTTTAATCAGGGCGTGTCGCTTGACGACGTACGATCCGCTATCAGCAACGCCAACGTGCGTAAGCCGCAGGGTGCGATTGAGGACAGCAGCCACCGCTGGCAGATCCAGACCAACGACGAGCTGAAAACCGCCGCCGAGTATCAGCCGTTGATTATTCACTACAATAACGGCGCGGCGGTGCGCCTGAGCGACGTCGCCAGCGTCACCGATTCGGTGCAGGACGTGCGTAACGCCGGGATGACCAATGCCAAACCGGCGATTTTGCTGATGATCCGCAAGCTGCCGGAAGCCAACATCATTCAGACGGTGAACAGCATCCGCGCGCGGCTGCCGGAGCTTCAGGAAACCATTCCGGCGGCCATCGATCTCCAGATTGCGCAGGACCGCTCCCCCACCATCCGCGCCTCGCTTGAAGAGGTAGAGCAAACGCTGATCATCTCCGTCGCGCTGGTAATTCTGGTGGTGTTCCTGTTCCTGCGCTCGGGGCGCGCCACGCTGATCCCGGCGGTAGCGGTCCCGGTATCGCTGATAGGCACCTTTGCCGCCATGTACCTGTGCGGGTTTAGCCTTAACAACCTGTCGCTGATGGCGCTGACGATTGCCACCGGTTTTGTGGTGGATGATGCCATCGTGGTGCTGGAGAATATCTCGCGTCATCTGGAAGCGGGCATGAAGCCGCTCCAGGCGGCGCTTCAGGGGACGCGCGAAGTGGGCTTCACGGTCCTGTCCATGAGCCTGTCGCTGGTGGCGGTGTTCCTGCCGCTGCTGCTGATGGGCGGCCTGCCGGGGCGACTGCTGCGCGAATTTGCCGTCACGCTCTCCGTCGCCATTGGTATCTCACTGGTGATTTCGCTGACGCTAACGCCGATGATGTGCGGCTGGATGCTAAAGCGCAGCCAACCACACTCACAGCCGCGCAGGAAAGGCTTTGGCCACGTCCTGATGGCGATGCAGTCCGGCTACGGCAAATCGCTGAAATGGGTGCTGAACCACACGCGTATTGTCGGGCTGGTGCTTATCGCCACCATCGGGCTCAACGTCTGGATGTATATCACCATCCCGAAAACCTTCTTCCCGGAGCAGGATACCGGCGTGCTGATGGGCGGTATTCAGGCAGACCAGAGCATTTCGTTCCAGGCGATGCGCGGCAAGCTTCAGGACTTTATGAAAATCATCCGGGAAGATCCGGCCGTAGACAACGTTACCGGCTTTACCGGCGGCTCGCGCGTTAACAGCGGGATGATGTTTATTACCCTTAAGCCGCGCGGTGAACGTCACGAAACGGCGCAGCAGATCATTGACCGCTTGCGGGTGAAGCTCGCCAAAGAGCCGGGGGCGAACCTGTTTTTGATGGCCGTTCAGGATATCCGCGTCGGCGGACGACAGGCTAACGCCAGCTATCAGTACACCCTGCTCTCGGATGACTTAGCCGCCCTGCGCGAGTGGGAGCCGAAGATCCGTAAAGCGCTGGCCGCGCTGCCGCAGCTGGCGGACGTGAACTCCGACAGCCAGAACAACGGCGCGGAGATGGCGCTCACCTACGATCGTGAAACTATGGCCCGCCTGGGCATTAACGTGGAGGCGGCCAACAGCCTGCTTAACAACGCCTTCGGGCAGCGTGAAGTCTCCACCATCTTTCAGCCGATGAACCAGTACAAGGTGGTGATGGAAGTTGATCCGCGCTACACCCAGGACATCAGCGCGCTGGACAAGATGTTTGTGATCAATGATGACGGCAAGGCGATCCCGCTGTCGTACTTCGCCAGCTGGCAGCCGTCAAACGCGCCGCTGTCGGTGAACCACCAGGGGCTTTCCGCCGCCTCGACCGTGTCGTTTAACCTGCCAACCGGCTCGTCGCTGTCTGAGGCCAGCGATGCCATTAACCGCGCCATGACCCAGCTTGGGGTGCCCTCCTCCGTGCGCGGCAGCTTTGCCGGTACGGCGCAGGTGTTCCAGGACACCATGAACTCGCAGGTCATTTTGATCCTGGCGGCCATTGCCACGGTGTACATCGTGTTGGGCGTGCTGTACGAAAGCTACGTGCATCCGTTGACCATTCTCTCCACGCTTCCCTCTGCGGGCGTGGGGGCGCTGCTGGCGCTGGAGCTGTTCGGTGCTCCATTCAGCCTCATCGCGCTCATTGGGATCATGCTATTAATAGGTATTGTGAAGAAAAACGCGATAATGATGGTCGACTTTGCCCTGGACGCCCAGCGCAACGGCAACCTGACGCCGGACGAGGCGATATTCCAGGCCTGTCTGCTGCGTTTTCGCCCGATCATGATGACTACGCTGGCCGCGCTGTTCGGCGCACTGCCGCTGGTCATATCCGGCGGTGACGGCTCTGAACTGCGCCAGCCGCTGGGGATCACGATCGTTGGCGGCCTGGTGATGAGCCAGCTGCTGACGCTCTACACCACGCCGGTAGTCTATCTGTTCTTTGACCGCCTGCGGCTGCGTTTTTCGCGAAAAAAGAGAACCACGGTGACCGAGTAAATGACCGACCTACCCAGTAACGTTCGCTGGCAATTGTGGATCGTCGCGTTCGGCTTCTTTATGCAGTCGCTGGACACGACCATCGTGAACACAGCCCTCCCCTCAATGGCGAAAAGCCTGGGGGAGAGCCCGCTGCACATGCATATGGTGATTGTCGCCTACGTGCTGACGGTCGCCGTGATGCTGCCCGCCAGCGGCTGGCTGGCGGATAAAGTGGGCGTACGGAACATCTTCTTCACCGCCATTGTGCTGTTTACCACCGGGTCGCTGTTTTGCGCCCAGGCCAATACCCTCGACCAGCTGGTGATGGCGCGCGTGCTACAGGGCGTCGGCGGCGCGATGATGGTGCCCGTCGGGCGGTTAACGGTGATGAAAATTGTTCCGCGCGCGCAGTATATGGCGGCGATGACCTTCGTCACCCTGCCCGGTCAGGTCGGCCCGCTGCTGGGCCCGGCGCTGGGCGGTATTCTGGTGGAGTATGCCTCCTGGCACTGGATCTTCCTGATCAACCTGCCAGTCGGTATTATCGGCGCGATTGCCACCCTGACACTGATGCCGAACTATAAAATGCAGACCCGGCGCTTTGATTTCTTTGGCTTCATCCTGCTGGCAGCTGGCATGGCGACGCTCACCCTGGCGCTCGACGGGCAAAAAGGGCTGGGGATCTCCTCCCTGTCGCTCGCCCTGCTGGTAGCGCTGGGTGTCACCGCCATTCTCTGGTATCTGTGGCATGCCAGAGGCAACGCTAACGCGCTGTTTAGCCTGAACCTGTTCAAGAATCCCACCTACCGTCTTGGTCTGTTCGGCAGCTTTGCCGGACGCATCGGCAGCGGCATGTTGCCGTTTATGACGCCGGTATTTTTACAGATTGGGATGGGCTTCTCGCCGTTCCATGCCGGGCTGATGATGATCCCGATGGTGCTCGGCAGCATGGGGATGAAGCGTATTGTGGTGCAGGTGGTAAACCGCTTTGGCTATCGCCGGGTGCTAGTGGCCGCCACGCTCGGGCTGGCGCTGGTTAGTCTGCTGTTTATGACCGTGGCGCTGCTGGGCTGGTACTACATCCTGCCGCTGGTGCTGTTCTGCCAGGGGATCATCAACTCCATGCGCTTCTCGTCGATGAACACCCTGACGCTGAAAGATCTGCCGGACGAACTGGCGAGCAGTGGTAACAGCCTGCTGTCGATGATCATGCAGCTCTCTATGAGCGTGGGGGTCACGGTCGCCGGATTGCTGCTCGGCATGTACGGTCAGCACCATCTCAGCGCCGACACCCCCGTCGCGCATCAGGTCTTTTTATACACCTACCTCAGCATGGCGGTAATTATCGCCCTGCCCGCTTTTATCTTTGCCAGAGTACCGAATGACACGACCAAAAACGTTGTGATCCGACGCGGCAAAAGGAGTGCACCATGAAATTCTGGCGTCCGGGGATCACCGGTAAGCTTTTTGTGGCGATTTTCGCCACCTGTATCGTCCTGCTGATTACCATGCACTGGGCGGTGCGGGTCAGCTTTGAGCGCGGCTTTATTGACTACATCAAGCACGGTAACGAACAGCGCTTACAGGGCTTAAGCGACGCGCTGGGGGAACAGTATAGCCTGCACGGTAACTGGCGTTTTCTGCGCAATAACGATCGTTTTATATTTCAAATTCTGCGCTCGCTGGAGCACGATAATGACGACGACCGCCCGGGGCCGGGCATGCCGCCGCACGGCTGGCGCACCCAGTTCTGGGTGATCGATCAGGAGATGCACGTGCTCGTTGGCCCGCGCTCGCCGGTACCGCCGGACGGTACAAAGCGCGCCATTACCTCGAACGGCGCCACGGTGGGCTGGGTTATTGCCTCGCCGGTCGAGCGGCTGACGCGCAACACCGACATCAACTTTGACCGCCAGCAGCGCCAGACCAGTTGGCTGATTGTCGCGCTTTCTACCCTGCTTGCGGCGCTCGCCACCTTCCCGCTGGCGCGCGGCCTGCTGGCGCCGGTTAAACGCCTGGTGGAAGGCACGCATAAGCTGGCGGCGGGTGATTTCTCGACCCGCGTGGACACCCGCAGTCAGGATGAACTGGGCAAGCTGGCGCAGGACTTCAACCAGCTCGCCAGCACGCTGGAGAAAAACCAGCAGATGCGCCGCGACTTTATGGCCGACATTTCGCACGAGCTGCGCACCCCACTGGCGGTGCTGCGCGGTGAGCTGGAGGCGATTCAGGACGGCTTGCGGCAGTTCACCCCCGAATCCGTGGCCTCGCTACAGGCGGAAGTCGGTACGCTGACCAAACTGGTGGACGATCTGCATCAGCTTTCCATGTCCGATGAAGGCGCCCTGGCCTACCAGAAAGCCCCAATCGACGTGATCAATATCCTTGAAGTCGTGACCGGCGCGTTCCGCGAACGCTTCGCCAGCCGTGACCTGAAAATCAACCTCTCGCTGCCTGACAGCGCGGTGGTATTCGGTGACAGAGATCGCCTGATGCAGCTGTTCAATAATCTGCTGGAGAACAGCCTCCGCTACACCGACGGCGGCGGCGGGTTGCATATCTCCGGCAAGCAGGAAAACGGGCGCTTTGCCCTGACCTTTGCGGACTCCGCCCCTGGCGTGAAGGATGCGCAGCTGGAAAAACTGTTCGAGCGCTTCTATCGCACCGAAGGTTCGCGTAACCGCGCCAGCGGGGGCTCCGGCCTTGGGCTGGCGATTTGCGTAAACATTGTGGAGGCGCATGGTGGCACCATCCGCGCCGCCCATTCGCCTTTTGGCGGGGTTAGCATTACAGTAGAGTTACCTCTGGAACGGGATTTATCGAGGGAAGCATGACCGAGTTACCGATTGACGACAACACACCGCGTATTTTGATCGTGGAAGACGAGCCTAAACTTGGGCAACTGCTGATCGACTATTTGCGCGCTGCGAGCTATGCGCCAACGCTTATCAGCCACGGCGACCAGGTGCTGCCCTACGTGCGCCAGACGCCGCCGGATCTGATCCTGCTGGATCTGATGCTGCCGGGTACTGACGGCCTGACCCTGTGCCGGGAAATTCGTCGTTTCTCCGATGTGCCCATCGTGATGGTGACGGCCAAAATTGAAGAGATCGACCGTCTGCTGGGGCTCGAAATCGGCGCCGACGATTACATCTGCAAGCCTTACAGCCCGCGGGAGGTGGTCGCTCGCGTGAAAACCATCCTCCGCCGCTGCAAGCCGCAGCGTGAATTGCAGGTGCTGGATGCACAAAGCCCGCTGATCGTCGACGAAAGCCGCTTCCAGGCGAGCTGGCGCAGCAAACTATTGGATCTCACCCCAGCGGAGTTCCGCCTGCTGAAAACCCTCTCCCACGAGCCGGGAAAAGTGTTTTCCCGCGAACAGCTGCTCAACCATCTGTATGACGATTACCGCGTGGTGACCGACCGCACCATCGACAGCCACATCAAAAACCTGCGCCGCAAGCTGGA
>NZ_JADCLG010000027.1:0-84243 GCF_014982425.1 Enterobacter cloacae complex sp. I1M
ATATAAACCTTGTATAAGAGACCTAAGTATTAAATAAATATTTGATTTCATTTTCATGCTCCCTTAGTCAAATTTTAACGTTTCTACCGAATGAATATAATTTTGTTAGTTAATCATAATTCATAACAAGTACAGGTGCTAGTATGGCTGGAAAATCCCTCGGAACACTCACTCTTGACCTGATCGCAAAGACAGGCGGTTTTGTATCAGGGATGGATAAGGCTGAAAGAGCATCCGCTCAATGGAGTAAACAGGTTCAGGACGATGCGAAGAAAACAAGCCTCGCACTGGCAGCTACAGGTGCTGCTGCTGCATCTGCTGCATTGGGTGTGGGGGCTGCTGGATTCCAGTTACTTAAAAGCACTTCCAAGCAAATCGCTGAAACAGACCGCTGGGCAAAGTCCCTTAACATTTCGACCCAAAATCTTTTGGCATGGCAATTTGCAGCTGAGAAAGCGGGCGTTTCTGGGGATCAAATGGCTGATATCTTCAAAGATATTGGCGATAAGATTGGCGATGCAGTTCTCAACCAATCAGGCGAAGCTGTTGATGCATTAAATGCTTTAGGTCTGTCCGCTGAAAAATTATCCAAATCCACGCCAGATCAGCAATTGATGGCGATTGGTGAAGCACTCAGTAAAATCAACACAAACGCCGAAAAAACGACAATTCTAGAGAGTTTAGGTAACGATCTATCAAAACTTCTTCCTCTCTTTGATAATAATAATGATAAGTTGCGACAATTCATTGCGTTGGCTAAAGACTATGGAGTCGCTCCTGACCCGTCATCTATAGATGATTTAATCAAGGTTAATAATATCTTCGAGGATATAGAGGCGCAGGTAAAAGGCCTCAAGATGGAGATTGCTTCAGGTCTAGCAAAAGTAGACTTAACTGAGTTAACAACATCGTTTAATAAGGTTAGAGATGTACTGACTGACCCTAAAGTTATTTCCGGTCTTGTTGATTTGGTTAGTGAGGCTGCACAATTGGCTGGATGGTTAGTTACCATAGCAGCTAAGCTTGGCGAAATAGCATCATTGACCGGGAATAGGTTTGCAGCGCTGAGCGGTAAAATAGATATCAACGACTCTGGAGATGTAGAGGAACGGATAACATATCTTCAGAAGATGCTTGAAAATAGGAATGATATCTATAGTCAAGATAAGTCATTTTTTGCGTGGTTTACTGGTGGAGATGATAGTGTGAAAGCTCTCAATGACGAGCTAACAAAACTATTATCAATACGTGAAAAACTGAAAAGCGAAAAGCAACCAAAATCCACACTCCCTGTCCAACTTGCAACAGTAGGGACTGGCTATGCGCTTGATAAAGACGAAACAAACGGCAAAACGAAGCCTGATTCAAATCTTAAAAAGCTTGAGTCTTCGTTTAAATCTATGGAGACAAGTTATCTTCGTCAAATTGCTCTGATCGATACCACCGGAAAGAAAAGCGCAGAAGTCACAGAACAACAAAAGCTTCAGTTTGATATTGCGGACGGCAAACTGGCTGGACTTAATGAAACTCAGAAGACTCGCCTGGAGCAGCTCGCTACTGAGGTTGATCGCCTCAATTCAGTTAAAAAGGCCAATGAGGAAAATATCAGGCTAGCCGAATATGTTGCGAACCTTCAGCGCGAAAATGCTAACGCTGCAAGCTCCCTCGATGCGGATGTTATCGGCGCCGGGTTAGGGGATAAAGCACGCGAACGAATGCGTGAGCAACTCGATATTGAGCGTGAATTTAACGAGAAGCGCGAAGACCTGCAACGCAGATTCCAGAGTGGAGACATTAAGACCTCTACCGAGTATGACCGCTATAACCAGGAACTCGATAAGGCACTTGCGGTACGGCTTGAAAAATATCGTTCCCATTATGAGGAACTGGACAAAATCCAGGGCGACTGGCTCGCTGGTGCACAGGATGGGCTGGCAAACTGGATTGACACTTCCAGCGATTATTACAGTCAGGTATCGGGTCTTGTGGGCAACACCCTGGATGGGTTGGTTGACAACATGGCGAATGCACTCAACGGGAATAAAGCGGACTGGGCGGACTGGGCCAACAGCGTGCTGAGCGAGCTCCAAAAGGTTCTGCTTAGAGCCATTCTGGTGAATAGCCTCAAGTCTGCCGGTGGTAGTGGGCTTCTCGGTTCGCTTGGCGGGATGTTTGGAGGCGCGTCTTCTGGTGGCAGTACGCCATCTGGTGCCTACGATTCAGCCGCTTCTGGTTTAATCCTGAACGCAAAAGGTGGGGTTTATGATTCCCCTGATCTGAGCAAATTCCGCAATGGAATTGTGAACAGCCCTACGATGTTCGCCTTCGCTAAAGGTGCTGGCTTGATGGGTGAAGCTGGGCCAGAGGCGATCATGCCGCTAACCAGAACCGCAGACGGCTCTCTCGGCGTGCGAATGGTAGATGATGCTGTCTCCTCCGTTAGCGCGGGAGGGAATAGCATTCAACAGACCATTCACCAGCATTTCGCCATTTCCGGTAATGGCGATGCCGCGCTTAAGCAGGCGATGGAGGAGGCTGCCGCTAAAGGGGCCAGAGATGGCGCGAAGAAGGCGCGGCAGGACATGTTGAGTGATTTCCAGACCAACGGGCAGGCCAGGAGGATGCTTGGCGTTTAGTGGTTAACATCGATTTATTTATACGCCGAAAGGCAGGAGGTTATGATGAGTTTTGAAGCCCAAAACAAAACACTACTCAGCAAACAACGTGAATTAATCATGGCCGTTGAAAAAATTGAACGAGACTCCGTAAAACTACATAATGAGATAATCCGTTACCTCCAGGATGTATCTAAAAATAATCATGCGAATCTACTAATCTCAGGAAATACGTCATCTTTGATAAATGATATCGTTGCGTTTGATGAAAGTGATTGTATTAGCCTGACAGGCGTTGGGAAAAATAACATACAAATAGGTGCCATGCTTTTGCAAAAAGCGATTAAGCATGGCTGCTAATTTTCTTGGCTTATCTTACGTAAACTTTATATTTTTGCTCTGATAAGTATGGGGTGGCATTGAGAAATCTCCCTTGAACAGACTTTATTAAATGCTGAAGCATATGAAATAAATACAAAAGATTTCCTTCAGACGAATCTGTATAAATCCAATTGATAGTGGTTTCCCCAAATCTGAACTGGTTGGTGTTTAGTCCTGCGATAAAATTGTCATAATGAATGAAGCCTTTTTCAAGAATGAACAGTGCGTCAAGTGATGGGCTTGCAATGTTAAACCTTGTTTGATTGTTCGGTAAAGAAGGTACAGATATTCCAAGCTCTTGATGTGCTTTATCTACCCAGCTTTGTACAGTTTGCATCTGCTGTGGGCCGTTATATGCAACCAGAAAATTTCTTATTCCCCTACTTAAATTTGAAGCTGAAAATAGCTCCTCAAAGCTTGGGTTTAGAGTTTTTGCATTGTGGGCCGAGTTTATGGATTTTTTCAACTCTTCATATGTTAGAGTTGATTTTATCTCTATTGTCGCAACGACAGATTCAATTAAAAAAGCTGATATAGTATCACTGAAACTGATTTTGGGATATTCATTGCGGTACAGGACAATATCGTATTGATTCCGTTGATCACCGGGTTTGGATTGATGGTCTATTATTTCACCAGTACCAATGGATATATTGCTCGGCAGGTGATCTTTAAGAAATTTGGAAATAAACTCCTCTCTTGGTGTTCCTTTGTGTAAAGAATGACCAGTAATGGCTACTGAAGCTCCCTGAACAGTGAGTAATTTTTCCATATTATTGAAGTGTGCACGTAACATTTTTTCCTCTCTTTGCTTATTCGCCAATGCCCCACCATAGACGAGCTGAGCATCCAACATAACCAGGTATGTAAATCAATAACATCCTGACAAATGATCAGTAGCGCTGCTACGCCAAAAATAATGCAGGAGAATCTATGGCTGCGCTTGAATGGCCTGAAGATGTTTGTCCGGCGTCGCTGACGTGGCGACCGGAAAGTAACACCAAAACATTTCGCTCTCCCTTTAACGGTGCCTCACAGACCGTTCGTTTCCCCGGCACCCGCTGGATCTGCTCCCTGACGTTTAACAACCTTACCGACGATAAATCCCGGCGTATTGATGCGCTGGTGGCCGATCTCGATGGTGAATACGGCAGGGTGAAAATTCGCGACTGGGGACGCGAGGGGAGAACGCCCGCCGGGAATCCGGTGGTTCAGGATGCGAACCAGACGGGGACCCAGCTCAGCAGTAAAGGCTGGACGCCCGGCAAGCTCGTGCTGCGCACCGGAGATTATCTTACCGTCAACGACGAGCTGAAGATGGTCACTGCTGATGTGACCAGTACTTCAACGGGTACCGCAATAATTCCGATTGCGCCGATGCTGCGTACCTCTCCGCCGGTTAACGGCAAAATTGAGGTGGCTAACCCCTATGGCATTTTTAAGCTGAAAGATAACCAGCAGGGCGCGGGTAACCGCGTTCCTGGCGTGTTTACCAGCTACATACTGGAATTTGAGGAGGCGTTTTAATGCTGTATTCCCCTTTTTCAGATTCGATGATCACTTGGCTCTCCCGTGACAGGGTTACCGCGGTGCTGGCGGCCAATGTCCAGTTTGAATCCGGGACCGCTTACGTCCATTCCGGCACCGGCACGCTGATGCTGGGCGGATATGTCTATTACGGCATGGGAACGATGGGCGCCATTGATGATGTCAATGAAACCAACACGACGAGCCCGACGCAGCTCAGGATGACGCTTTCCGGCCTGGACATGTCCCTGTTTGCCAAAACGCTTAATGAGCGCTGTGTCGGGAAACCGGCGGAACTGTATCTGGTGGCTATGGACGACAACGGCGTTGTTCAGGTGGCTGACCTGATTTTTAAGGGGCGGGTATCCGGTACCGGCGCGACGTCGGGGGAGACCAACGCCCTGCAATACACCGTCAGTAACATTTTTGAAGACTGGCAGCGACCGTTCCCGGACCGCTATACCGACGAATCGCATCAGGCCTCCCAGCCAGGCGATCGCATTTTTCGTTACGTCGCACAGATGGCAGAACGTTCTATTTACTGGGGCAGTAAAAAAGATGCGCCAGGATTTACCTATACGTGAGGAAGCATGAAGCATCCAGACTGGCATAACAGATTAATCGCCGTGATAAGGGCCGCTGAAAAGCGGCCTTTTTTATGGGGCGAACATGACTGCTGCCTGTTCGCAGCTGACTGCGCTGAAGCGATGACCGGGGATAATTTTGCCGACGGCTGGCGCGGGACGTATGACAGCGAAACGGGTGCGAAAAAAGCATTGCTGCGCGGCGGCGGATCGCTGGAGAAAGTGCTGGCGAAGTACCTAGATGAGGTACCTGTGAAGATGGCCCAGCGCGGCGATATCGCGGTTGTAGAGAATGCTGGTACCCGGTGCGCCGGGGTGATTTACGGCGGCGCCGTGTGGGTGCCGGGGGAGAATGGGCTGGTTTGTCTGAGGATTAAGCCACTGAGCACCTGGAGGGTTCGCTGATGCCTGCTGCTATTCCAATTGTTGCCACGGTTGCTGCGGGTATTGCGGCGGCAAACGAAGCTTATGCGATTGCCATGGCTATCACTATTGCTGCGCAGGTGGCAACGCAGATGCTGACGAAGAAGCCATCTATTGGCGGTTACCGTGATGTGG
This sequence comes from Enterobacter cloacae complex sp. I1M, assembly GCF_014982425.1. Classification (NCBI taxonomy): domain Bacteria; kingdom Pseudomonadati; phylum Pseudomonadota; class Gammaproteobacteria; order Enterobacterales; family Enterobacteriaceae; genus Enterobacter; species Enterobacter cloacae complex sp. I1M. The sequence goes on from NZ_JADCLG010000027.1 coordinate 5,666, forward strand.
CGGAGAGGAAACAGGTTCTGCGCGCGGCTGCCAGCCCGAAAACGGTGGTATATGGCAGGACGGTATCAGCAGGTACGCTTTTCTTCTCCGAAGAGGAAAAAGGCGATCAGACTGATGGCGAATGGCTTCACCTTGCGATCACCCTGGCGGGACACCCTCTCTCCGGTGTGGGAACCATCTATCTCGGTGATGACGATATTGGTTCGTACCCTGATTACGCCACCTACGAAGTACATAACGACCGCCAGACCGCCGATCCGTTTATGCTTCAGAACTGCCCGTCCTGGAAAGAGGACATGATCGGCAAGGGCATTTCCTGGCTACGTGTGTCGCTGAAGTTTAACGCTGAAAAATTCCCCTCAGGCATTCCTAACATCAAGGTCGAGAAAACGGGGCGCAAGGTCTATGACCCGCGCACCGGCCGCACGGAATACAGCAACAACCTTGCACTCTGCGTGCTGGACTATTACCGCAATTACCTGAAGGTGCCGGATGCGGATATCAACTGGGATCAGTTTCAGGAAGCCGCCAACATTTGCGACGAGACGGTAACGAACGGCGACGGAACCACGGAAAAACGTTACACCTTAAACGGTGAGTTCGACCTGAACGAAAACAAAGCCAGCATTCTTGAAGCGATGCTGGCTGCCGGAGCTGGCGAGCCAACGTACATTGCGGGTAAGCACGGCATTCTGGTTGGTGCGTATTATGGCCCTGCAACCGAAGTGATCACCGAAAGTCAGCTGGCCGGCGATATCGAAATCATGCCGGAAGTATCGCAGTCTGAGCGCGTCAACACCATTAACGGTACCTTTATCGATCCTAAGCAGACCTACGCTGAGGCTGATTTCCCGGCGGTGTCTGTCAGCGAATGGGTTGCTGAAGATGGCGTTGAGATTTCGCAGGATCTGAAACTTCGCTTTGTCACCAGTGAGTTTCAGGCTCAGCGCCTGGCAGACATCAAACTGAAGCGCACCCGCATTTCACGCACGATGAATCTCACACTGAACCTGAGCGGCTATCGCTACCGTCCCGGCATGTACGTGAAGGTGAATTTCCCGTCGCTCGGAATCATTAATGTCGAAATGCGCGTGACCGACTGGCGGTTCGGTGTGCAGAACGGGGTGCAGATCACCCTGAAACAGGAGACTGCTGATGTCTGGGGTGATGCAATAGGCAAGCCAATTGAGCGGCCGCCGTTCACGCAGCTGCCATCTGGTGGGGTGGCGCAGCCGCAGAACCTGAAATACACCGTCGAGGAGATTGGGCAGGTGGTTCAGGGCGTGCTGTCCTGGCAGAACATCGGGCAGTTTGTTTACAACAAGGTTGTGATCCGCAAGGCGGGTCAGACGGTGCTCTCTGTTCAGGTTCCGGGTTCCTTTACCCGCCTGACAGGGCTTGTTCAGTCTACCTACACGGCCCACGTCACTGCGGTAAACCAGATGGGGGCAGAGTCGCCGGAGGCATATCTTGAATTCAGCATTCAGGCACCGCCAGCGCCGTCAAGGGTAGATATTGAGCAAAGCTATTTTGCCATCACGCTATACCCGCGCCTGGCAGCAGTGACGAACGTATCAACGCAGTTTGATTTCTGGACGTCCGGCGAAACCAGGCTACCGAATACCAGCACGTCAACGGTTGAAGGCAGGGCAACGCGTGCCGGGATTGGCACCACCTGGAGCAGCCATAACCTGAAGAACGGGCACACCTATTACTGGTATGTCCGCACGATCAACGCGTTTGGTACATCTGCGTTTGTTGAAGTGGCCGCGCTGTGCCAGACCGATACGTCGGGCCTGATTGACGTCATTGACGAGTCTGTCAGGAATTCTGACGCCATGAAAAACGTGGAGAAGGGAGTTGATACCAACCTTGAAGGCATTCTGCAAAACGCGCTGGCGAATAACGGCACGGTGGAACGCCAGTTCCAGCAACTGGGGGAAGTAAATGCCGAAATCATGACGGTCAGGACAACGATCGCCACGGTAGACAAGGCGTTAGCCCAGCTCACCACCAGTGTTAAGTCTCAGTTCGAAAGTGTTAACTCGCAAATCCTCGAGCAGCAAACGGCCATCAGTGATAACACGAAAGCTATCGCTTCCCTTGATACTTATGTTCAGGCAGAGGTTGGAGACCTGACGACGGCGGTTAACCAGAAAATGAACGCCGAGGTGACGAGCAACGGTACAGGCAAGGCTTCATATACCCTGAACCTTGGCATTATCCGTAACGGCGTGAAGTACAACACCGGCTTTGGTATGTCCATTGAGCCTTCTGGTGGTTCTTACAAATCCACGGTTGTATTCGCTGCTGACCAGTTCGGCATCTACTCAGGAAGCGATCCCGGCAACTATGAGGCCGCCTTCTTTGTCTATAACGGACAGGTCTTTATCCGTGACGCGATGATCCAGGACGGCAGTATCACCAATGCGAAAATCGGCAGTTATATCCGCTCGACAAACTTCGCAGCCGGAGTTCGGGGCTGGAACATCGACAAGAACGGCGACTGTGAATTCCACGGCAAACTCTATGCAGACAGCGGTAATTTTGCGTTCAACGGGACCAATAACACGGTCGTTATCAACAATAACGGTATTACCGTCAACATCCCCGGCGGTGGCCGTATCGTCGTTGGTTCATGGTGATTTATGCCTTCAGGACTTTTAATCGATCTCAATGATGGCGGTAAACCGATGGAAATTACCGCCGGATTACGTTGCCCTACATATGGCGGGGCGATATCCGGCGGTATCGGTAACGTGAATACTGCGACAGTTGAGGGTTACGTGGCCGGGTCGAATGTCATTTTCATACCGACCCAGACGGTAATCAGCGACGAGGGGATATTCAAGCTGGACAGCGTCACTATCTCCGGCGCGAACGTCACGCAGAACTGGAGCGGGAATTCAAACCCCGGATTTCCCAATCCGCAGCGCGTGGCGTTCTCCGGCACGCTGTGGCAGATCCTGCCCGTAAGCCAGAACTCAAACGTTGGCCTTCTCGTTCAGAACAGCACCGACTTTACGGCGATCACAACGGCGTCAAGGGTCGGGTACTGCATCTATAAAGCCAGGGTAACTGTCGGTACGTCCGGCTGGGTCACGCCGACCATTGCAGGATTTGATCGCAGTAAATACCTGGTCTGCTGTAAGTGGAACAGCCCTTACACCCTGGACTATGACGGAAACCGGCTGCTGTTTCTGAATGATGGATCAAACACGGAAGACCAGCCCATGATCGGCACAGTTGATGTGATTATTTTTGCGGGTGGCGTTACGCCCGTGGCCGCGAATCCCGGATTCAATATCTATAACGCGGCAGGCCAGTGCACGTTCTCAACGGCGAGAAGGCCATTTGTTTATCTCGGCACTAATTTTGTGCCATCCACATCAGCGCAGACCGTCCCCGGTGGCGGATATGTTCCGGTTGGCCGCTTTGGTCTCAGGGTGCCCAGCTTCGGCGGTGGTCGCATTTATCACTACCATTACGGGCTGGTTATGCAGAATGGCACACTGAGGGCGGGGAGGGGGCTGTATGTCGGCTGGGCTGACAGGCAGCTCGCGAACGCCGGGGTTACGCCGATCTCGCTACCCGTTATCCCCGATATGTACGTCTGAACCTTTTCAGTATTAATACCAACCTCGCTCCGGCGGGGTTTTTTATTGCCTCAAAGGAGCATCTATGTCCGCAGGAACACTGACACTGACCAATAACTCAGCAGCAGTCACCGGCAATGGCACCGCCTTTACCACCGAACTGGTCGCCGGAGATTTTATTGTTGTGACCATCGGCGGTATTCCCTACACGCTGGCGATCAAAACAGTGAACAGTAATACCTCACTGACGCTTGTCAGCAGCTATACCGGACCCACTCAGGCAGGGGCGGCATGGTATGCCGTGCCGCGCGTTGCGATGAACCTTGTTACTGCTGCGCTGGTGGCACAAAGCGCCGAAGCTCTGCGTGGCCTGAACTATGACAAACAGAACTGGCAGCGGTTATTCAGTGCATCGGGAAATATAACCGTTACGCTCCCGGATGGTTCTTCATTCACCGGTCCGTCATGGAACAGTTTTACGGCTGCATTAAATGAAAAAGCTGATAAAGCAAGCCTTGGTAGCGCAGCTGCAAAAGATGCCGGAACAAACTCTGGAAACGTGATGTTGGTAGGCGCATTTAACCTTGGTGCTATTCAGGCGGACGGTCCAACCCTCGATAATATGGACGGGTTAACGCCTACCGGATTTACCTCACATCAAAATGATGGTCTGACTCAGTTGGGCCTGACATCGAATACGGGACTAACTTCCATCATTCTCAATCGGGGCAACAGGCCAACCAGAATACATCAGGCATACTCTCTACGTCGTACCTGGTTTTCATATTACAGCGGGATCGCATGGGCCTATCACGAAGCTTACACGACTGGTAATACGACAAAATCAAGCGATGGTACTTTGAAGGCGGCGTCCCCTGTCGCCCGTATTGTAAAATCCCGTGAGGACTGCCAGCGTGAGGACATTGATTCTGACGGTTTCAGCTGGTGTGGAGGTGGCACTGCCAATGAAGAAGCTGAAGGGATCAAGATTTCAAGACTGGATGTTGGTGTTTATGTCCTGACTGGTTCAGCGGGACTGGCCTCTGAGGGCTGGCAGTTATTGCCACCAATGGACCCTGGCGGCATGGGGGAACTGGGTGTAGTTGAAGCTGAGCAGACAGAAGGCGGTGGGCTGACGATTCGGCTTTTTAAGCGGAAATACATACTCAACGAAGAAGGCGAAATTGTTAAAACGAAAGGGGCTCCTATAGATGTTCCTGCCAACAGCTGGATCGACGTTCGCCTCGATATGCCAGAGGATAGCATCTGGAAAACAAGAGCTTCCGAAGCTTCTCTTGAACTGACAGAGCAGCCTGAGGACATTCAGCCTTAAAAATTAATAGGCGAACCCAAATTGATCTGCATCTCATTTGAAACTACTGTATATAAACACAGTAATAAAGGGAGTGCAGATTATGCCCCGAATTTCAGATATTCAGGCCGCCTTTATTGCGGCCATAGAGCTTAACCCAAAGGGCTACCGCTACCTGAGAACAGACAGCTTTATAGAAAAGTTGCGTGGTTTTAACTGGCACTTCACCCGAGCCGACGCCAATGCATGGATAGAGCGCAATCAGCCAGGCTTCGCTGACAAGACGACAGACGGTAGCGATAACCGGTACTGGATCCTGAGAAACATGGGGAGGGTCCTCTGATGGGATTTGCATCACCTGCGACCGATTACGTCGAACGCCAACTTTCTCCATCCGTTCTGTGCAACATAGGGGCAGAAAGCAGGGTGCTTGAAACAGATGTTGGGTTTGCAGTCATTGAGCCAGCCACGAAAAAAAGGCCAGGAGATGTATTGTTAATTTTGTGCGACGGCCACACGCAGTTTGCAAAACTGATGGGTAAGTCATTGATCACGGATGATGGCGAGGCAATAGAGGGAACCGCTCTGGAAGAGGTGGAAGTGTTGGGCAGAGTGACGTTCTTCATCAATCGTGCATTAGATGATGATTGCCCTGCAATATAGATAAAGTTCCCCATGCTTCACTGACGAATAACCAGCCATAAGCGGCTGGTTTTTTGTGTGGTTTGGTCGGAACGAGAGAATTTTAACCTCCATCCCATGATGGCATCCTAAAGCTCAAAGGAAGTTTTGCATAATCACTTCTTCAAAATCGCATTCCCCAAAATAAAATTTAAGTGAATGAAAAACATGGAGAAAAATGAGGATGAAAATGCAATAAAATCAGCCAGAAAAACAGAGTTAACTGGCTGATTAATAACATTTAATTGGAGGTTGTCGAACTCTGCTTCTGGAACAGTTCCCGGAAGACCGGATAGATGTCATCCTGGTCACGAATATGCTGCATCGCAAAGTTATCAAACATCGCTTGCAGATGCTCATACTCGCGCCACAGCGTCTGGTGGGCGCGACGGGTAATTTCAATGTAACTGTAGTAGCGCACCACCGGCAGGATCTTCTTCGCCAGAATTTCATGACACAGGGGCGAGTCATCCGCCCAGTTATCGCCATCCGATGCCTGGGCGGCGTAGATGTTCCACTGCGCCGGGTCGTAGCGCTCCTTCACCACCTCATCCATCAGCTTCAGGGCGCTCGACACGATGGTGCCACCGGTCTCCTGCGAGTAGAAAAACTCATGCTCATCCACCTCTTTCGCCTGAGTGTGATGGCGGATGTAGACCACCTCCACGTTCTTATACGTTCTGCTCAGGAACAGATAGAGCAGAATATAAAAACGCTTAGCCATATCCTTGGTGGCCTGATCCATTGAACCTGACACGTCCATCAGGCAGAACATCACCGCCTGGCTGGAAGGCTCCGGACGTTTTTCGTAGTTCTTATAGCGCAGGTCGAACGTGTCGATAAACGGTACCCGGTCGATCTTCGCCCGCAGTTCGGCGATCTCTTTTCGCAGGCGCTCCTCTTCCAGTAGTTGCGCCGGTTCGGTGTTTTCCACCACTTTCAGGTTGGTTTCCAGCTCGCGCAGTTCGCGCCGTTTGCCTGCCGTCATCGCCGTGCGTCGCGCCAGCGAGTTTTGCAGTGAACGCACCACGCTGATGTTGGCGGGCACCCCGTTTGCGGTATAACCCGCGCGATGGGTTTTGTATTCGTTGAGCTGACGGTGCTGATTCTTTCTCAGATTCGGCAGGGCCAGATCCTCAAACAGCAGGTCGAGATATTCGTCTTTTGAAATCTGAAAGACGAACTCATCCTGGCCTTCACCGTCCTGGCTGGCCTGTCCCTGACCGCTGCCAGAACCGCCGCCTCCGCCTTGTGGCCGCTCGATTCTGTCATTCTGGACGAAGTGGTCATTACCTGGGTGCACGCGATGGCGAAGGCCGCCACGCCCCTGATGAAACATCGGTTCGCTGATGTCATCGTTGGGGATGGAGACGGATTCGCCGCTGTCGACGTCGGTCACCGAGCGTTTGTTGATGGCCTCGGAGATCGACTGTTTAATTTGCGCTTTATAACGGCGCAAGAAGCGCTGGCGATTCACCGTGCTCTTGTTTTTGCCGTTAAGACGCCGGTCAATAAACCAGGTCATATATCCCCCGTACTGCATTTGCCAACTTGCAGCGTCCGTAAGTGCCGGACATTTTGTTGGCCCGGTAAGCGCGTTACCGGGCACTTGTTTTAAGACGATTTACGCACGCGCAGATACCATTCACAAAGCAGGCGGACCTGTTTGCGCGTATAGCCTTTTTCCATCATACGGTCGACAAAATCGTCGTGCTTTTTCTGCTCGTCGGTTGAGGTTTTGGCGTTGAACGAGATAACCGGCAACAGCTCTTCCGTGTTAGAGAACATTTTCTTCTCTATAACCGTGCGCAGTTTTTCGTAGCTGGTCCAGTTTGGATTGCGGCCGTTGTTATGCGCTCTGGCGCGCAGCACGAAGTTCACAATCTCGTTTCGGAAGTCTTTCGGGTTGCTGATCCCGGCCGGTTTCTCAATTTTTTCCAGCTCTGCGTTCAGGGATTCACGGTCAAACAGCTGGCCGGTATCCGGGTCGCGGTACTCCTGATCCTGGATCCAGAAGTCAGCGTAGGTGACGTACCGATCGAAAATGTTCTGGCCGTATTCGGAATAGGATTCCAGGTAGGCGGTCTGGATCTCTTTGCCGATAAACTCGGCGTATTTCGGGATCAGGTAGCCTTTCAGGAACTCCAGGTAGCGTTCAGCCTGCTCCTGTGGGAACTGTTCACGTTCAATTTGCTGTTCCAGCACGTAGAACAGATGAACCGGGTTGGCGGCCACCTCCGCGTGGTCGAAGTTAAAGACGCGGGAGAGGATCTTAAACGCGAAACGCGTCGACAAACCGTTCATCCCTTCGTCGACCCCGGCGTAATCGCGGTATTCCTGGTACGATTTAGCTTTCGGGTCGGTATCCTTCAGGCTTTCGCCGTCATACACGCGCATTTTGGAGTAAATGCTGGAGTTTTCCGGCTCTTTCAGGCGCGACAGAATCGAGAAGCGCGACAGCGTTTCCAGCGTTCCCGGTGCGCAGGGGGCATGGACCAGCTCACTGTGGTTGAGCAGTTTTTCGTAAATCTTGATCTCCTCGGAGATCCGCAGGCAATAAGGCACTTTGACGATGTACACGCGGTCAAGGAACGCCTCATTGTTTTTGTTGTTACGGAAGGTCACCCATTCAGATTCGTTCGAGTGGGCGAGGATAATCCCGTTAAACGGCAGGGCGGAAATACCTTCCGTCCCGTTGTAGTTCCCCTCCTGGGTGGCGGTCAGCAGCGGATGCAGCACTTTGATCGGTGCTTTAAACATCTCGACGAATTCCATAATCCCCTGGTTGGCGCGGCACAGCGCACCGGAATAGCCGTAGGCATCCGGGTCGTTTTGCGCGTGATGTTCCAGCTTACGGATATCGACTTTACCCACCAGCGCCGAGATGTCCTGGTTGTTCTCGTCACCGGGTTCAGTTTTAGCAATGGCGATCTGCTCGAGGATAGACGGCCACACTTTCACGACGCGGAATTTGGTGATGTCCCCACCAAACTCGTGCAGGCGTTTTGCCGCCCACGGCGACATGATCGTACCGAGATAGCGATGCGGAATGCCAAACTCTTTTTCCAGAATTTGCGCATCCTCTTGCGGATTAAACAGGCACAGCGGATGGTCATTGACTGGGCTGCGCTCGCCGTTGGCGCTCAGCACATAGATCGGCACGCGCTGCATCAGCGCTTTCAGCCGTTCAGCCAGGGAGGATTTACCCCCGCCGACGGGACCCAGCAGGTAAAGGATCTGTTTCTTCTCTTCCAGCCCCTGAGCGGCATGCTTCAGGTAGGAGACAATCTGCTCAATGGCATCTTCCATACCATAGAACTCTTCAAACGCCGGGTATCGGGCGACTACCCGATTCGAAAAAAGACGGGAAAGCCGTGGCTCCAGGGCAGTATCAACCATGTTTGGCTCACCGATAGCCATCAATAGCCGTTCTGCCGCATTGGCATAGGCACTGCGATCTTGCCGACAAATGGTAAGAAACTCCTGCAGTGTGAACTCTTCGTCCTTGGCAGCTTCGTAGCGCTGGCGATAGTGATCGAATATATTCATGGCATGCCGTCCTTTCGTTTTTTAGCACAGGATAAGAGCCGTTCGTATGAGTAGTGGAGGCTCCCGGAAGAGAATCTTTCGCACCTCACTGCCAGAGCAGCAACCTGTGTGCCAGGTCGAAGGCTATGAACCGCAGGGTGTTCAGCAAAACCTCTTCTTAAATTAAAGCGTAGATGGCAATTGCAAAACTTGCATACGGATAAAATCTACTTTCAATGACATATCAATAACTCATCCAAAAATTTCCACTGCGGTTATAAGCGAAAAGGGGGTTTTTCATTTATCGGTCACATAAATGAAAGCGGGATGTCATCTGAAAAATGAAAAATAACGGGTTAATCAAATGGATTCGCGCGCAAAAAATTTTGGGATGTACGGGAATGGCGGTTACACTTCACCCGCTGATTATTTGACTACAGGAAAGAATGGATTGTGACCAAACTCAAACTTCTGGCATTGGGCATCCTTGCCGCTACCGCAGCGAGCACCGTACAGGCTGAGAGCCAGTGGACTGTTGGCGCGGGTGCTGGCGTGATCAACAGCCCGTACAAGCAGTATGACCGCGACGTTTATCCTGTCCCCGTTGTCACCTATGAAGGCGATAACTTCTGGTTCCGTGGATTGGGCGGCGGCTACTATCTGTGGAACGATACGGCCGATAAGCTCTCCATCATGGCCTATTACGACCCAACGTACTTTAAACCAGGCGACAGCGACAGCAATGCGCTTCGTCAGCTGGACAAGCGCAGAAGCTCACTGATGGCCGGGCTTTCTTACGTCCATAATACCGAGTATGGCTTCCTGCGCACGGCGCTGGCGGGCGATACCCTGGACAACAGCAATGGCTTCATCTGGGATCTGGCGTGGCTTTATCGCTATACCAACGGCGCGGTGACCCTGACGCCGGGTATCGGTGTGCAGTACAGCAGCGAGAATTACAATGACTACTACTATGGCGTGTCTAAGGCTGAGTCTCGCCGCAGTGGTCTGAAGAGCTACAGCGCTGATGATGGCTGGGATCCGTACCTGGAACTCACCGCCTCGTATAACTTCCTCGGTGACTGGAACGTGTACGGTACTGGCCGTTATACCCGTCTGAGCGACGAAGTGAAGGACAGTCCGATGGTCGACAAGTCCTGGTCCGGCATCTTCTCCGTGGGTGTGACCTACAAGTTCTGACCAGAACGTGATGTATTAAAACGGGGCGCTTGCGCCCCGTTTGTTTTTTATGGTGCCTGATAAATATTAGCGCTTCACAATCTTGATCGTTTGGCCTAAGCGGGACGGTTTTTCTTCGCTGGTTTTCTGCGGGGCGGTCACGCACGCGGTTTCCACACACACGAAGGTCTTGTAACCGTCATCAGGGATATCTGCCATGCTGACGGAAAGGGCAGGGCCCGGGTTCCAGCCCACCACGTTGCTATGGTGGTGGTGAACCACGTCAATGCCGCGGTTCAACGCGCTGTCGTGGATGACGCTACAGGCTTCCGGGTGCAGATACACGCGGTCGGTACGGTCCGGGAAGCTCTGAACGCCGTCGTCCAGCCTGCCTTCTTTCGCGTTGTCCACTTTGTCGATAAAGGTATCGCCAAGTCCGCTCACCTTAACGGCCTGAATGTCGCCTACGTTGAAATAGGTGTGCAGGGCGGACGTTGTTTCGAATTCGCCGTGCGCTTCCAGTTCAATCTCGCAGGTTTTACCCAGCTTGAAGCGGGCATAGAGGGTGAATTCATGTGGCCACAGGGCGCGCGTTTCATCATTTGCCTGAAGTTCAAAGGTCAACACCGCGCCGTTATCATCTTCGTTGTGGGCTTTCAGCGTCCACTGCTGGTTACGGGCGAAACCGTGAGACGGCAATCCCTGCTGCGCTGACGGACCAAACCATGGCCAGCAGATCGGTACGCCGCCACGGATCGCCGCCCCTTTTTTGAACGAGGTGGCCTCGCTCAGCCACAGGCCTTCTTCTTCGCCTTCTGGTTTCCAGGAGAGCAGGTGGGCGCCATTGAGCGCTACGGAGGCTTTAACGCGCGGATGATCGACGACGATGATATCGGCGCCGTCAATCTGACGGCGGGAGAGCACAGGGGTAAGTTGTTCGACTACCGGAAGTGCAAAAATTTTATTAATCATTAAGCAATCCTCTGTCTAAAAACAATAAAAAAGGCGACCGAAGTCGCCTTTTAGGATCAAGCACTCATCTCAACTTATTTGGAGATGTGAGCGATCAGGTCCAGTACTTTGTTAGAGTAGCCAGTTTCGTTGTCGTACCAGGAAACCAGTTTCACGAAGTTGTCGTTCAGTGCGATACCTGCTTTAGCATCGAACACGGAAGTGCACACTTCGCCGTTGAAATCGGTAGATACAACGTCGTCTTCGGTGTAACCCAGAACGCCTTTCATTGGGCCTTCGGAAGCAGCTTTGATTGCTTTCTTAATTTCTTCGTAAGAAGCAGCTTTTTCCAGACGAACGGTCAGGTCAACAACGGATACGTTAGGAGTTGGAACGCGGAACGCCATACCAGTCAGTTTGCCATTCAGTTCTGGCAGTACTTTACCTACTGCTTTAGCAGCACCGGTAGAAGATGGGATGATGTTCTGAGCCGCGCCACGGCCGCCGCGCCAGTCTTTGTGAGACGGGCCATCAACGGTTTTCTGAGTAGCGGTGGTAGCGTGAACGGTAGTCATCAGACCTTCGATGATGCCGAAGTTGTCGTTGATAACTTTAGCCAGCGGTGCCAGGCAGTTGGTGGTGCAGGATGCGTTGGAAACGATGTCCTGGCCAGCGTAAGTTTCGAAGTTTGCACCGCGAACGAACATTGGGGTGTTGTCTTTGGAAGGACCAGTCAGAACAACCTTCTTCGCACCCGCAGTGATGTGTTTACGTGCAGTTTCGTCGGTCAGGAAGATACCGGTAGCTTCAGCTACAACGTCAACACCGATTTCGTTCCATTTAAGGTTAGCTGGGTCTTTCTCAGCAGTAACGCGGATGGTTTTGCCGTTTACAACCAGGTGGCCGTCTTTCACTTCAACGGTGCCGTCGAAACGACCGTGAGTTGAGTCGTACTTCAGCATGTACGCCATGTATTCAGCGTCCAGGAGATCGTTGATACCAACGATTTCGATGTCAGAACGTTTCTGAGCAGCACGGAAAACAATACGGCCGATACGGCCAAAACCGTTGATACCTACTTTGATAGTCATATATTCCACCAGCTATTTGTTAGTGAATAAAAGGTTGCCTGTAAAATTACAAAAACCTTACGCAGCGTCAAGCGGAATCGTGTCAATCATTGCGACAAATCAATCCTGTGACTAACGTTTGTGCGACTGACTCGCCTCACTTTCCCTTTGAGCTAGCAACCACATGGGGGCTGCGCCCGGAATTTTAAAGGCCTCGCAGGATTAAAATGTGAAATTGATCACAATTGCCTGACCGCCTTTTCGCGACACATAAGTTTAGATCAAAAGTGCACGCGCGGGTGTTAATGTTTTGTTAGAATCTGGGTTAAAAGATGTCTGTTTCAACAGCGAGATGTAAGCATATGTCGAACCAACATAACCCCGACGATTTGAAAAAAAACCTTACAGAGATGCAGTTTTACGTAACGCAAAATCACGGCACGGAACCGCCGTTTACCGGGCGTTTGCTGCACAATAAACGGGAAGGCGTCTACTACTGCCTGGTGTGTGATGCACCGCTGTTTAACTCCCAGACTAAGTACGATTCTGGCTGCGGCTGGCCAAGCTTTTACGAGCCTGTCAGCGATGATGCGATCCGCTATCTGACGGACTACTCGCACGGCATGGTGCGCACCGAAATTCGTTGTGGGAACTGCGACGCCCATCTCGGGCATGTCTTCCCGGATGGCCCGCAGCCGACGGGGGAGCGTTTCTGCGTAAATTCGGCTTCGATGAGCTTTACCGATGACGAAAACGGCGACCAGACCAAGGGTTGAAAAAACGATTCAGCAAATTATTCCTTTGAAAGGGAGAGATCGTGAATATTGATGACATGATTGCAGGCATGACCCCGGAGGTTTATCAGCGCCTGGTGACGGCCGTTGAGCTGGGAAAATGGCCGGACGGTGTGGCGCTCACACCTGAGCAAAAAGAGAACAGCTTGCAGCTGGTGATGCTGTGGCAGGCGCGTCACAATACCAACGCCCAGCACATGACCATCGACACTAACGGTCAGATGGTGATGAAAAGTAAGCGCGAACTGAAAGAAGACTTCGGCATCACGCCGAAGCCGATTGCAACCTTCAAATAAATCTCCCATGTAGGCCGGGTAAGGCGAAGCCGCCACCCGGCACACTACACCTTAGTGCGGGATCCCAAGCGACTCCGCCAGCTGCTTCGCTAACTGGTTGTTGTCATCGGCGCCATACTCCCAGAACATCGCCCCGGCGAGACCTTTCTCCTTGATGTAATCTGCTTTAATCGCCACGGAACGCGGGTTCTCATAGGAGATCGCAAACAGCGCCTTCCCGTCGGCGGATTTTACCGACAGCCACGGCACCTTCGCCTGTTCGTCCCAGTGCTCGGTAAAGCGTTTCTGCGGATCGTTTAGCAGTTTGCGGACGATATCGTTGTATTTCACGTAGGTATCTTTGGTCAGGTCATAGCCAAGCGATTTGAACAGGCCCAGTTCCTGCGGCCCGAAGTAGGGCTGGGTGACCGGATTGTTTTGCGCGTCCGGTTTACTCCAGTCGATACCCGGTTCAACGGCGCGCTTCGGTACACGACCGTAAAAACCGATTCCGAGGTTCATTTGCTGCGGCTTAAGGCCGGCGGCCAGATAGTTATTCACCACAAAATCAACGCTGTATTTGTCTGCGGCAGCCACCGTTGGCCAGGCGCTGGAGTTATACAGATTCGCGTTAAAATACTGCGTCCCGTACGCCATGTCGTAGGTCATCAGGTTGATGTAATCAAGCAGGGGGGCAATGGCCTTCACATCCACCCAGCTTTTCGGACTTTCTGCATTTGCGCCCACCGCAATCGTGACCAGTTTTTTCTTACCAAACGCGTCACGCATCTCTTTTAACAGCGCGGTGAAATTATCCCTGTCGGCTGGGGTGCTCTCGACCAGTCCCCACGCGCCGTTGACCGGGAACTCCCAGTCGAGATCGATCCCGTCCAGGCCGTATTGACTGACGATCTGCTGCGCGGAGCGAATAAACACCGCGCGGCTCTCTTTGGTAGCCGCTGCGCCAGAAAAACCACGTGCGCCCCAGCCGCCAACGGAAAGCAGCACTTTTAAATTCGGGTTTTGTTTACGAAGCTGAGGAAGTAACGCCAGGTCGGATGCCACCTTGGGTGATAACCAGATTTGATGCAGTTTTGCCGGATCTTTCAGTGCAGGGTTGGTCTCGTCTTTCTCGTTGTTATAGACCAGACCAAACGAGTAGTTGAGGTGTGTGATCTGGCGGACATCGAGTTTATTGATATCGCCACCCGGTCCGGCGGTAACATCGCCACCGCCATTGAAGTAGCCCACGGACATCAGGGGCGCGGCGGAAGCCAGTGACGCGCAAAGCAAGGGTAATGCTGCCAGCAAGGGCAAACGTTTCATATAAGTTCCTCTTTGACTGAATAAAAATAACCACGCCACAGAAAAGGCGTGGCGAAAAAACAGCCTGAAGAGAATACCATCGCCGCTTCGCTTGTGATGCGAGGGAGTTCACTTTATGGGAGATCGGGGAGGGGGTTTTGCCGGGTGGCGCTGATGCTTACCCGGCCTACAAAACCGCCGGGTAAGGCGAAGCCGCCACACGGCTAAAAAAGCTTACGCCTGCGTCTCCATCCAGTCAGCCAGCGTATACAGCGTTGCGCCTTCTGCGGCCATATCCATAAACGCCTGGGCGCTGTCATGCGGCTGAATATTCACCCCGCGACAGCCGTCGGTAATGACATTCACGGTATAGCCCAACTGGAGCGCATCCAGCACGGTGAACTTCACGCAGTAATCCGTCGCCAGGCCCAGCACAATCAGCTCGGTGATCTCATGATGGCGTAACCATGCGTCCAGCGCCGTCTTCTGGCGGTGACCGTTATCGAAGAATGCGCTGTAGCTGTCGATGGTTGGGTTTTCACCTTTGTGGAACACCGCGTCGATGGCTTTCTGGTTCAGCAGCGGATGCAGCTCAGCGCCTTCCGTCTGCTGCACGCAGTGATCGGGCCAGAAGGTTTGCGCCAGTCCGTCCAGTTCGCCCTGGCTGTAAGGCTCAACGTTGTGCTGGCTGGCAAAGCTGCCGTGGTTTGCCGGATGCCAGTCCTGACTCGCCACCACCGCTTCACCACGAGCCTTACACCACTCAATCAGCGAATTCGCGACGTCTACGGTGCTGTCGCCTTCCGCGACGGCCAGCGCACCGCCCGCACAGAAATCATTTTGCAAATCGACCAGTAACAGGGCGCGTTGCTTCATGGGAACTCCTTATTCGTCCGGCGTCAGTTCACCGCGCAGGTTTTGCATCATGGCGCGGCGAATGGAATCAATATCCAGATCCTGACTCAGTAAATAGTGAAGTTTAGTCAGCGTTGCCTCAACGGTCATATCGAAACCACTGATCACGCCAGCGTGCGCCAGGGCGTTGCCGGTGGCGTAGCCGCCCATATTGACCTTTCCGGACATACACTGGGTGAGGTTGACCACCACAATCCCGCGATCGCTCGCCTCCTGAAGCTCTTTCAGGAACTCACCGTTCTGCGGGGCGTTACCCACACCATAGGAGCGCAGGATCAGCGCCTTCACCGGCTGGCGCAGGAAGTTGCGCACCACGTCGGCGGAAATACCCGGATAAATCGTCACCACGCCAATCGGCTGCGGGGTGATCGGGTGAACGATCAGCTCGCCTGCAGTATTTGGCGCGGGCGGCGTGCCCAGACGACGGATATGGATCCCCGCTTCCAGCAGCGGTTGCAGGTTAGGTGAGGCAAACGCGTCAAAGCCGTCAGCGTGCGCTTTAGTGGTACGGTTCCCGCGGTACAGTCGGTTGTTGAAGAACAGCGTTACCTCGTTGATCGGGTAATTAGCGGCCACGTACAGGGAGTTAAGCAGGTTGATCTGCCCGTCTGAACGCAGTTCCGCCAGCGGGATCTGCGAACCGGTCACGATGACGGGCTTGCCCAGGTTCTCCAGCATGAAGGAGAGCGCCGAGGCGGTGAACGCCATGGTGTCGGTGCCGTGCAGGATCACGAAGCCGTCGTACTGGTCGTAATGGGCTTTAATATCGTCCGCAATATGCTGCCAGTCTTCCGGCGTCATGTCGGAGGAGTCCATCAGCGGCTCATATTCGTGGATGGTAAAGTCCGGCATTTCCGGACGGTGGAATTCAGGCATCAGCGCCAGCTGGCGCTGCAAGTGGCCAGAAACCGGAATATAGCCATTTTCAGAGCGCTGCATACCGATGGTACCGCCGGTATAGGCGACATATATTGATTTCTTCTGCATGGTAATGAGTTCTTGTTCTTCAAAAGAAAAAATCCCCTCTTAACGGGAAGAGGGGACGGTTTTTAACGCACGTTCGCACAGGTCAGGCAAAACGCGTAACGGCTTTGCGGATCGTTGAAAGTCGCGAGCTTATCGCTCTCCGCTTTCATGGCTTTAGCCGCCGTCGCCACCGGCGCCGGCAGATACGCCTGAAGCGCTTCCGGCAGCATGGCGCGGACGGAGCCGGACATGCTGTCCATGACCATATCGAAGAACGTCGGTTCGTCCTGATAATAGTCAACGTGCCACTGCTTGAGCTTCGCCAGTTCCGCCGCTTTCTTCACGGCATCGTCGAAGTCACCCAGGCTGTCTACCAGACCGTTGCTCTTCGCATCCTGGCCGGTCCAGACGTGGCCCTGCGCGATCTGGTCAATCTGGTCTGGCGTCTTTTTACGGGAATCCGCCACCAGCGTGATGAAGCGCTTATAGCCACTCTCAATGCTGAGCTGCATCATCTCGGACACCTCAGGCGGCAGAGATTTAGTCACGGACACATCCGCCAGCGGCGAGGTGGAAACGCCGTCGGTATGAACGCCGAGATAATCCAGGCTGTTCTCTACGGTGTTGATCACGCCGAAGATGCCAATCGAGCCGGTCAGCGTGCTTGGGTTAGCCACAATGTAGTTGGCTGGCGTCGAGATCCAGTACCCCCCTGAAGCCGCCATGCCCCCCATCGAGACCACGACCGGCTTGCCCGCGGCACGCGCGGCGGCCAGCTCAGCACGGATCACCTCGGAGGCGCTGACACTGCCGCCAGGGCTGTTCACCCGCAGGACAATCGCCTTCACTTTCGGATCCAGACGCGCATCGCGGATCTGCGACGCGGTGGTGTCCCCGCCGACGTTCCCCGGCGTTTCTTCACCGTCCATAATGGCCCCGTTAGCAAACACCACGGCGATGCTGTCACCGCTGTCATCCGGCTTTTTCGCGGCGTAGTCATACATGCTGATGGCGCTGTAGTTCTTGTCCTCTTTACTCCAGCCGAACTGTTTGGTCAGCGCTTTTTCGATTTCAGCGCTGGAACCCAGCCGATCGACCAGTTTGTTATCAAGCGCGTATTTCGCTGTATCGCCGTCCACTTTGCGCAGGCCCTCCAGCACACCGCGCGCGCCCGGGAAGACCTGCTCAGCGGTCATTTGACGGTTAGCGGCAATGGTGCCGAGATAGTTCTGCCACAGCTCGCCAATCCAGCGGCTGTCCGCTTCACGGGCGGCAGGGGACATATCATCACGGATAAACGGCTCCACGGCAGATTTATAGGTCCCGACGCGGAAGACGTGGGTAGTGACCTTCAGCTTGTCGAGCAGCGATTTGTAGTACAGACCATTTGTGGCGAAGCCATGCAGATCGACCGTGCCCTGCGGAGAGAGCCAGATTTTGTTAGCAAAGCTCGCCAGATAATATTGCCCCTGGGTGTAGCTGTCGCCGACGGCAATGACCGGTTTACCGCTGTCGCGGAATTCCCGCAGCGCTTTCCCGATGTACTGCATCGAAGGCTGATCGGCTCCGGCAAAATCTTTCAGATCCAGCACGATACCGGTAATGTTGCGATCGTCTTTGGCCTGACGGATCGTGTCGACGATATCAAACAGGGAGTTTTCCTGCAGGCGGTCTGAAGTCGCGCCGAACAGCTGGCGGCCAATCACGCCCAGACGATTGCTGGTCGATGGCTTATCAACAATCACCCCGGTGATATCGAGGAGCAGTGCGCCGCGCGTCGAATTCTGCGCCTGGCTGGCGCTGCTGAGATGCATCCAGATACCTGCGCATACCAGGACCAGGAAGATGAAGAAGATATTCATCACCAGGTTGCGGACGAAGTTGAGCAGTCGCCACGTCCATTTAAAGAAACCGGCAAAGATTCGCCAAAGGGTTCGCATGTATTCTCCCTAACCAGAAAAGGACTGTTTCCGTCGCCACAGGACGGTAATGTGCGGTTATCGTAATGACCCAACCGCCACTTGTCAGCAGGAATCGCCTGCCACGCTGTAACAAATTCTGCTGTCGTGTTAATTTTGTGAGTAAATTTCACGAAAGGAGTTAACCAATGGACGCACTTGAACTGCTTGTTAACCGTCGTAGCGCTTCCCGCCTGGCCGACCCGGCCCCCGTCGGCGAACAGCTGGAAAACATTCTGCGTGCCGGAATGCGTGCGCCGGACCATGGCACATTGCAGCCATGGCACTTCTTTATTATTGAAGGCGAAGGGCGCGACCGCTTCAGCCAGCTGCTGGAGCAGGGGGCGGTTGCCGCAGGCCAGGATGAGAAGGGGATTGATAAAGCCCGCAACGCGCCGTTCCGTGCGCCGATGATCATCGCGGTAGTCGCAAAATGCCAGGCCGACCATAAAGTGCCGGTCTGGGAGCAGGAGATGTCTGCCGGTTGCGCGGTAATGGCAATGCAGATGGCCGCCGTCGCGCAGGGCTTTAACGGCATCTGGCGTACCGGGCCGCTGACCGAGAGCGCCGCCGTGCGGGAAGGCTTCTCCTGCGGTGAACACGATAAAATTGTCGGCTTCCTCTATCTCGGCACCCCGCAGCTTAAAGCCTCCAGCACCATTAGCGTGCCGGACACCACGCCTTTCGTCAGCCGTTTTTAATTACACGCGCTAAACTGTCTGGATTCTGAGCATCCGCCGCAGAATTCAGATAGTCATACTTACCTCTTTATGGAATGAGCGCTACCATAGCGCGATTGAGATGACAGGAGACGTCCATGAGCGAGCAAACCATTCGTTTAACGCAATACAGCCACGGAGCCGGTTGCGGTTGTAAAATTTCCCCGAAAGTGCTGGAGACCATCCTGCACAGTGAACAGGCGAAGTTTGTCGACCCGAACCTGCTTGTCGGTAACGAAACGCGTGACGATGCAGCGGTTTATGACTTAGGTAACGGCACCAGCATTATCAGCACCACTGACTTCTTTATGCCGATTGTCGACAACCCGTTCGACTTCGGACGCATTGCGGCCACCAACGCCATCAGCGATATCTTCGCGATGGGCGGTAAGCCGATTATGGCGATCGCCATTCTGGGCTGGCCGATTAACACCCTCCCGCCGGAGATTGCCCGCGATGTCATCGAAGGCGGACGCTTTGCCTGCCAGCAGGCGGGTATTGCCCTGGCCGGTGGTCACTCTATCGATGCGCCGGAGCCGATCTTCGGCCTGGCCGTCACCGGCGTGGTGCCGACCGAACGCGTGAAGCGCAACAGCACCGCGCAGGCGGGCTGCAAGCTGTTCCTCACCAAGCCGCTGGGCATTGGCGTACTGACAACCGCCGAGAAAAAATCCCTGCTGAAGCCCGAGCATATTGGTCTGGCAACGGAAGTGATGTGCCAGATGAACCTTGCCGGTGCGGCATTCGCCAGTATCGACGGCGTGAAGGCCATGACCGACGTGACCGGCTTTGGTCTGCTGGGACACCTCTCTGAAGTCTGTCAGGGCGCGGGCGTGCAGGCGCAGGTCTGGTATCAGGATGTGCCGAAGCTGCCGGGCGTGGAAGAGTACATTGCTCAGGGCGCCGTTCCGGGCGGGACGCAGCGCAACTTCGCCAGCTACGGCCATTTAATGGGCGAAATGCCGGAAGCGTGGCGCAATCTGCTGTGCGATCCGCAAACCTCCGGCGGCCTGCTGCTGGCGGTGACGCCGGAAGCAGAAGCTGACGTTCAGGCAACGGCGGCCGAGTTTGGCATCACCCTGACGGCCATTGGCGAGCTGGTGACCGCCCGCGGTGGCCGCCCGATGATTGAGATCCGTTAATTCGATGCGGTTGTTTATTGCCGAAAAGCCGAGTCTGGCGCGAGCCATCGCCGACGTGCTGCCCAAGCCGCATCGCAAAGGTGATGGCTTTATCGAATGCGGTAACGGGCAGGTGGTCACCTGGTGTATCGGTCACCTGCTTGAACAGGCGCAGCCGGATGTCTACGACAACCGCTACGCCCGCTGGAACCTCAACGATCTGCCGATCGTGCCGGAAAAGTGGCGTCTGCAACCGCGTCCTTCCGTCACCAAACAGCTCAACGTCATTAAGCGTTTCCTGCATGAGGCGACGGAAGTGGTCCACGCGGGTGACCCGGACAGGGAAGGGCAACTGCTTGTCGACGAAGTGCTCGACTACCTGGAGTTGGCACCGGAAAAGCGCCAGCAGGTGCAGCGCTGTTTAATTAACGACCTCAACCCGCAGGCGGTGGAGCGCGCGATTTCGCGCCTGCGCGCCAACAGCGAATTTATTCCCCTGTGTGTCTCCGCGCTGGCGCGTGCTCGCGCGGACTGGCTGTACGGGATCAACATGACCCGCGCCTACACCATCCTGGGACGCAATGCGGGCTATCAGGGCGTACTCTCTGTTGGGCGTGTTCAAACCCCGGTGCTGGGGCTGGTGGTGCGTCGCGACGAAGAGATCGAAAATTTCGTCGCCAAAGACTTCTTCGAAGTCAAAGCGCATATCGTCACGCCGAAAGACGAACGCTTTACCGCCGTCTGGCAGCCGAGCGATGCCTGTGAGTCATATCAGGACGAAGAGGGACGGCTGCTGCATCGTCCGCTGGCGGAGCACGTGGTTAACCGCATTACCGGCCAGCCCGCGATCGTTACCAGCTACAACGACAAACGGGAATCAGAGCCTGCACCACTGCCGTTCTCCCTTTCGGCGTTGCAGATCGAGGCCGCGAAAAAGTTTGGCCTGAGCGCGCAGAACGTGCTCGATATCTGCCAGAAGCTCTATGAAACCCACAAGCTGATCACCTATCCGCGTTCGGACAGCCGCTATCTGCCGGAGGAACACTTCGCCGGACGCCACTCGGTGATGAATGCCATTGGTGTCCATGCGCCGGATCTGTTGCCGCAACCGGCGGTAAACCCGGATACCCATAACCGCTGCTGGGACGATAAAAAAGTCGATGCCCACCACGCGATAATCCCGACGGCGCGCACCAGCAACGTCAACCTGACCGACAACGAAGCAAAGGTCTATAACCTGATCGCGCGTCAGTATCTGATGCAGTTCTGCCCGGACGCGGTTTTCCGCAAGTGCGTTATTGAGCTGGAAATTGCCAAAGGCAAATTTATCGCCAAAGCGCGTTTCCTCGCGGAAGCGGGCTGGCGCACGCTGCTCGGCAACAAAGAGCGTGACGAAGAGAACGACGGCACGCCGCTGCCGGTCGTAGCCAAAGGCGATGAACTGCTGTGCGAAAAAGGCGAAGTGGTTGAACGTCAGACCCAGCCGCCGCGCCACTTCACCGATGCGACGCTGCTTTCGGCCATGACCGGGATCGCCCGTTTTGTGCAGGATAAAGATCTAAAGAAGATCCTCCGCGCCACCGACGGTCTGGGTACGGAAGCAACCCGCGCGGGGATTATCGAGTTGCTGTTTAAGCGTGGTTTTCTCGAGAAAAAAGGGCGCTATATCCATTCGACAGAGCCGGGCCGGGCACTGATTCACTCCTTGCCAGAGCTGGCCGCCAGACCGGACATGACCGCGCACTGGGAGTCGGTGCTGACGCAGATCAGCGAAAAGCAGTGCCGTTACCAGGACTTTATGCAGCCGCTGGTGGGGACGCTTTATCAGTTGATTGATCAGGCGCGCAGCACGCCAGTGAAGCGATTCCGGGGGATGGTTGCCCCGGGTGGCGGGGCGAAGAAACCGTTCAAAAAGAAAAAAAGCGCAGCCAAAAATACCACCGCTTAAACCGTAGGCCGGGTAAGGCGAAGCCGCCACCCGGCAAAAAGCAGCTCTGCGGCCTGAAAAAAGCCCGGTGGCGCTAACGCTTACCGGGCCTGCAAGGGCGAGAATGCAGCGAAACTAAATCACACCCTGCCCGATCATCGCATCGGCCACCTTCACGAACCCGGCGATGTTGGCGCCGCGCACGTAGTTGGTCTGTGAAGCCTCACCGCCGTACTCCACGCAGGCATGGTGAATATCAAGCATAATGTGGTGCAGACGGGCATCCACTTTCTCCGCCTTCCAGCCCATTCTCGCGGCGTTTTGTGCCATTTCCAGACCGGATGTTGCCACCCCGCCCGCGTTCGCCGCCTTGCCTGGCGCAAAGAGTACGCCTGCGTCCAGGAACAGATCGGTCGCTTCAATGGTGGTGGGCATATTTGCCCCTTCCGCTACCGCCTTCACGCCATTGCTAATCAGCGTCCGGGCGGCATCCACGTCCAGCTCGTTTTGCGTCGCGCACGGCAGGGCGATATCCACCGGCACACCCCACGGCTGTTTACCTTCCAGATAGGTCAGGCCAAACTCTCGGGCATAATCCGCCACGCGGCCGTCACGGCTGGCTTTGATTTCGCACAGACGCGCCAGTTTTTCTGCTGTGAAGCCAGCTTCATCCACCACGGTGCCGCTGGAGTCGGAGGCGGTCACTACGCGCGCGCCAAACTCCATCGCTTTCTCGATAGCGTACTGCGCCACGTTGCCGGAGCCGGAGACCGCCACGCGCATCCCCTCGAAGCTCAGCCCGTGACGCTTAAGCATCGCTTCAGTGAAATAGACCAGACCGTAACCCGTCGCTTCCGGACGAATCAGGCTGCCGCCAAACGACAGACCTTTGCCGGTAAAGACGCAGGCGCTGTTGTTGGAGAGCTTTTTCATCATCCCGGCCATAAAGCCCACTTCACGACCACCCACGCCGATATCCCCGGCAGGAACGTCGGTGTCCGGCCCAAGGTGGCGATAGAGCTCAGTGACTAGCGCCTGGCAGAAGCGCATCACTTCGCCTTCGCTCTTGCCTTTCGGATCGAAATCACTCCCGCCTTTACCGCCGCCCATCGGCAGGGTAGTGAGCGCATTTTTAAAGGTCTGCTCGAAGCCGAGGAATTTCAGAATCGACAGGTTCACCGAGGGATGGAAGCGCATCCCGCCCTTAAACGGCCCAATGGCGGAGTTAAACTGCACGCGCCACGCGCGGTTGACCTGTACCTGATTGCGATCGTCCACCCACGCCACGCGGAACTGGATGACGCGCTCTGGCTCCACCAGACGTTCAAGCAGCGCCATCTGTCGGTAGCGCGGATTTTCCTCAAGGAAGGGCCACAGGGTGGTCATGACTTCACGAACGGCCTGGGCAAACTCGCTTTGGTGCGGGTCGCGCTGCTGAACATGGGCAAGAAAGCTTTCCAGAGAGCGTGTCTGATCCATAGATATAAGAACCTCTTATAATAATTTATGCGTGTGGCGGAGATGTTTTGTGTCGTTTTTTTGACTATACCACCCGCACCGCTTTGAGAGGCAAGCAGAAATTTAGGCCGAAAGGGAAATTAATGACAAGCCGCGCGTCATAACCAAAAGCGATGACGAGATAAATTAAAGATCCCGCCAGGATCTACCGTTATAGATATAAACGATGCAAAGGAAATTAAGTCTATGAACCGTTTCGCAATGGCCGCGTTATGTTTGATGGTGTCCGCCGGGGCACAGGCTGATCGCATTCGCCCGGATGTCGAAGTTAACGTGCCGCCAGAGGTTTTTAGCGCTGGCGGACAGCGTGCGCAGCCGTGTAATCAGTGCTGTATCTATCAGGATCAAAACTATTCCGAAGGCGCAGTGGTCAGGGCGGATGGCGTGCTGTTGCAGTGCCAGCGTGATGAACGCACCCTCAGTACAAACCCGCTGGTCTGGCGTCGCGTAAAAGAATAAACGCTTCCAGGAGCGGTATATCCGCCGGGGCTAAATCATACGTGAACGCGTCTTCTGGCGTGCACCACACCAGCGCCGAGTGGTAGTGCGCCTTCAGCTCGCCGCTAAATTCCGGCACGTGCCAGGCGTGGAGGTGGATCAGCCGCTGCGACACTTCCCGCTGGTGGCTTGCCACATACCGCGCGGGCACGGCTTCAATGCCGAGCTCTTCGCGTAGTTCGCGGATCAGCGCTTCCTGCTGGGTCTCACCGGCTTCAACCTTTCCGCCCGCAAATTCCCACATTCCTGGCTGATCGGCATGTTCGGGACGCTGCGCCAGCAAGATCTTGCCCTCTTTTTCGAGGATAGCCGCAACCACATCGAGTGTTTTCAGCATGTTCGTCAATAATTAATAGCGAAAAACGACATATTATCGTGCCCTGCCAAAGAGTCCAGTCATCAGGAGAATCAGGTGAAAGAGACAGCCGCCTGGGTTGCGCCCATGGAAACCCTTCCCGTCAGCCTCAAGCCCATTGCTGCCATGCAGAAAAAACACTTCGGCGCGGTGCTGAACCCCACGCGCTGGTGGGGGCGTATGCCGCGTCTTTTCTGGCTGGTAGCGCTATTTGTCGGCTATCTGGAGCGGCGCAAGGCGCGTTTGACGCCGGTTCTGCGTTCGTTACTAATGACGCGGGTCTCGCAGATCTGCCACTGCGCATTTTGTATTGATGCCAACAGCCTGCGTCTGGCCGAGCGGAGCGGGGCGCTGGATAAAGTGCAGGCCGTCAACGACTGGCAAAATTCCACCCTGTTCAGCGAAGAGGAGCGCGCGGCGCTGGCCTATGCGGAAGCGGTCACCGCCACGCCGCCTCAGGTGGATGAAAATATCAAAAACCAGCTGAAGCGCCACTTTAGCGAAGAGACTATCACCGAAATGACGGCTCTGATTGCCTTTCAGAACCTTTCCGCCCGCTTTAACGCCGCGCTGGATATCCCGGCTCAGGGCCTGTGTGCCACGTTTAAAGGTGAACCGCATGCTGGATAAACATCTGCATCCACGGCTGAAGCCCGGGTTAAATCAGCTGGCCGCCGCGCTGGATAAACCGTTTATTACGCCTGATGGGTTAACGCTCGCCGGGTTTGCGATTGGCGTACTGGCGTTACCGTTTCTGGCGTTGGGCTGGTATCTGGCGGCGCTGGTCGCCATTGTGCTGAACCGGCTGCTGGATGGTCTGGACGGTGCGCTGGCGCGTCGCCGTGGCCTGACGGACGCGGGAGGATTTCTTGATATCGCCCTCGACTTCCTGTTTTACGCGCTGGTACCGTTTGGCTTCGCGCTGGCCGCTCCGGCTGACAATGCGATCGCCGCCGCCTGGCTGCTGTTCGCGTTTATGGGGACGGGCAGCAGTTTCCTGGCCTTTGCCGCGCTGGCGGGGAAGCATAATATCGACAACCCCGGCTACGCGCACAAGTCGCTTTATTACATTGGAGGATTAACGGAAGGAACGGAGACCATCGCGCTGTTTGTGCTGTGCTGCCTGTTTCCGGCACACTTCACGCTGTTTGCCTGGGCGTTTGGCGCGTTGTGCTGGCTGACCACCACAACGCGCATCTGGAGCGGTTACGTGACGCTGAAGTCACTCCCCCGCTAGCGTGTACTCTCCGGTCCACGCTCCCCGGTGGAGACCGGGTTCTGCGGATGGCTGCTCCATTCGTACCAGCCGCCGTCGTAGACGGCAACGTTTTGCCAGCCCATGGCGCGGGCGTACATGAAGGCTTCAGACGCGCGCCAGCCGGTGCCGCAGTAAAACGCAACGTGCTGCTCCGGCAGGATATTCCACGTCTTCCACATGGCGGCGATGTCATCGGCGCTGCGCATGGTGCCATCCGGATTGTGGAAATCTTCCATGTGGGTCGCGTCGCTACCCGCATGGCCCCAGCGCGCACCGGCAATGTCACCTTTTGGCTTGATATAACTGTAGCCGCTGGTTTCACCGATAAACTCTGGCCAGGAACGAATGCTCACCAGTGAGGCGTCCTGACGGTGCAGCATTCCCCGGGCCTGTTCCATATCCACCATCAGCCGGGGCTGGCCCGGGATCGGCGCGCCAAAATCAGGGGCTGGCTTCACGTTCTCAGGCGTTCCGCGCTCAACGGGCAGGCTGGCGTCTGACCATGCCTTCCAGCCGCCGTCCAGAATTCGCACATCCTTCACGCCCGCGTAGAGCATGATCTGCGCCACGCGCGCGGCGGCATATACGTCGCGACCGTACAGAATGACGGTGGTATCGTGACGGATCCCGTGCTTCGCCAGCATCGCTTTCAACTTTTCGTCAGCGACCTTATTCCACAGCGGTTCGCTTTCCACTTCATTGGTGTCGATGTAGCCCGCGCCGGGAATGTGGCTCAGGAGATAAAGCTTCGGCGCACCCCAGCCAGCCTCGATCACCTTCCACTCTCCGGCTGGTGCGGCGGTAACGGGTTTGCCCTGCTGCAACAGGTGGATCCACTGCGGATAAACCAGCTGTTCAAAATGTGCCAGACGTTGCAAACGGTCGGATTGTTGCAGGGCATCGCTCAGGATGGAAACGTGGGTAAAACCCGCTTTTTCCAGCCGCGTTTTGACGGTCTGGTTGTCATCATCATTGCCATAGAGCGCAACCGGCATGTCAGGTGTAAGCCGATGCTGTTTTGCCCAGCCGCTGAGCTGTTCATCGCTCATTGCCCCAAGCCAGCCTGCAGAGAGATTAAGCGCGGCGGGTTCATGCCCGGACGTTCCGCGCAGCGCCTGCGGCCAGCCGTTATAGAACGCACTGATGCGCGTATCAATTACCGCGCCGTTTTGCGCCTGGAGCTGGTCCAGCGTGAGGGAGTGGGGCATATCAGCCGCCATGGAGGAGAGTGAGGCGAGGCCGCAGATCAGAGCCAGCGCGGTCAGTTGAGAAACACGTTTCATCGAAAAACCTGACGTCATTAAAAGAGGGTGGCATTGTCGTCTCTCCTGAAGCCAAAAACATTGCGTTAGCACATTATTGCCAGCGAGAAATCTCAATCACCTCTCCGCCGGGCGGGATATCTTCCTCATCATGCGTGACCAGCACCATCGGGATCTTGCGCTGGCGAGTGGTTTCGAATACCCACGCCCGGAATGAGGCGCGGAGCGTTTTATCCAGTCGGCTGAACGGTTCGTCGAGCAGCAATGCCTGCGGCTGGGCGAGAAGGGCGCGCAGCAGGCTGACCCGGGCGCGCTCGCCGCCGGAAAGGGTCGCCGGATCGCTGACATAGTGGTTTGCCAGCCCGGCAGATTCAAGAGCCTGTTCTACCGCGTCGCGCCGCGCGCGTCCGGCAATGTGCGCCGGCAACGCCAGCATCAGGTTTTGCCCCACGCTGAAGGCGTCAAACAGCAGGGCGTCCTGAAACAGAATGCCGATCCCGCGCGTTTCCACGGGGAGCATATCGCAGCGACGATCGTTCAGCCACAGCTCGCCGTGCGCCTTAAAATCAGCGGATAACGTGCCCACCATCCAGGCGAAAAGGGTCGATTTCCCGCTCCCGGAGGGTCCCATCAGCGTGAGAATCTCCCCTGCCGGGACGCGGAAGTTGACCTCACGTAAGAGTGGCGCAATGGTGAGATTTTTCACGTTCAGCATTAACGTAATCCTTGTCTGTGACGGCCCACGAACCGGGCGAGCAGCGCGGCAAGGGCAAATACGCTGCTGGTCAACAGCAACAGACCCAGCGCCCGGCTGGCAAGGATCGGAACGCTGCCGCCGCTGCTGAGGGCGACCGCCTCCGTGGTCAGAGTAGTAAAACGACCCGCTCCCAGCCAGAGGGTGGGCATGTACTGGGCCATGCTCACGGAAAAACCGGTGGCAACGGCCAGCAGGGCCGGACGAATCATCAGGGGGCATTTCACTAACCAGAAAATTTTCGCCTGTCGCCAGCCCAGCGTTCTGGCGGTGAGGATAAGCCGGGGATCGAGCCTGCGCCAGGCCGGTTGCAGCACCAGGAGCATCCACGGGAGAACCCAGAGCATATGGCTCCAGAGCACCGCAGCGTACTGGCCGTCGATGCCCAGCCACAGCGCCACGGCATACTGCCCGGACACGAGGGGCAGCGCCGGGAGGGCGAGCGGCAGCCAGATCCACACCGCGCCACGCTGGGGTCCCCACTCAAGCCAGAGCATGAGGATGGCCAGCGCTGTCAGGCTGGACAGCAGTCCCAGTGAAAGGCTGTCGCTGACGGGGCCGATGTCGCCCCGGCGTGCCAGCATCAGCAGAACCAGCGCACAGAGCACGCCGCACAGCGGCAGTAACCCGCCCAGCGTCCGTGCGGGCAACGCGGTATGCGAAGCGCGACGTACCCCCGAGACGTCAGGCTGGGCGCGCCGCCAAGCCGTCCAGAGGCTGTATCCCACCGCGGCAAGTGCGGCCAGCAGCAGGAGCAACACCAGACACAGCAACGTTCCTTTTGACTGCTGCTGCGCATCGCCCTGGGTGAGCCACTGCCAGGCCAGCACCGCCAGCGTAGGTGGGTTGCCCGGCCCGAGCACGATCGCCACATCCACCACGGAAAGCGACCAGGCGAGCACCGCCAGCATCACGGCGCCCAGCGCGGGGGCGATAGCCGGGAGGACGAGCCAGTTAAGCGCCTGCATTCGTCCGTAGCCGAAGGTATGCAGGACAATTTTCTGCTGTGCGAGGCGCTTTTCAGGCAGCGCGGCGTAGATTGCCCACAGAACGAACGCGCTCTCTTTGACCGCAAGCGTCAGGCCAAGCCCGATACCGTAGCGGTCAAGCTGCGGCGAACAGACTGTACAGATCCGGTAAAACTGACCGCCTTCCGCAAACAACAGCAGCGCGCTGGTGGCGAAGGCGACGTGCGGCACGGCCAACAGCCACGGCAGACGGGTGCTCAGGCGCTGCCAGCCATCACCCGGCCAAAGAAGCGCAAGCAGGCTCAGGGCGATAAACAGTGAACCCAGCGTCGCGATGAGGGTTGACACCAGCGTAGCGGCCAGCGCCTGCGGCAGCTGCGGGTCGGCAAACAACGCCGCCCAGTTACTGAGAGAAAACGCCGGGGCCAGCAGCATGCCGCTGGCGGGAAGCAGTGGCAGATAGATGACCGCCATTGCCGCCCATACCAGCCCGCTTAGCGGGTTCCGTAGCGGCGAAGCCATTCCTGCTCCAGGGCGTTAACCCAGGCGGCGTGCGGTTCGGGAAGCACATCAGGCGTGCCTGAAGGGGTAAAGGCATGAAGCTGTTTTGCCGCTTTCGCAGGTAGTTTGGCACCATCCAGCACGCTCGGGTCACCCCAGACGGCAGGATCGGCTTTGCGGATCTGCGCCTGCGGTGACAGCAGGAAATTTGCCACCACTTTCGCCCCTGCGCTCGCACTGGCATTTGCCGGGATAGCGACAAAATGGACGTTGCCGATCATGCCTTTGAGAAAGCCGAAACTGTAGCTGTCGGCAGGCAGTTCACCGCTCGCCACCTTTTGCATCGCATGGGCGGGGTTAAAGGTGAGCGACAGGTTCAGGTTGCCGCTGGCCAGCAGCGTATCCATGCGCGCAGGCGATGGTGGGAAATCGTTCCCTTCGCGCCACAGCAGGGGATGCAGGGTATCAAGATAGTCCCACAGCGGCGCGGTGATCTCTGCAAAGGTGCCGTCCGGCGCGTTTTTTAACGCCTCCGGATGGGCGGTCAATGCCAGCAGAAGCTGTTCAAGAAACGCCGTGCCGGTAAAATCCGGCGGTCGCGGATAGCTCACCTTGCCAGGGTGCTGCTGAGCGTAAGCCAGCAACGCGTGGGGATCTGCCGGAGGCGTCGGCATACTCGCTTTACGGGCGATGAAGGTTAACTGCGCGCTGCCCCATGGGGATTCCGCCCCATCGGTCGGGATGGCAAAATCTTCCGTGACCGGTTTACGGGTATCGACGTAACGCCAGTTGGGCAGGGTTTGCGCCCAGCCGGAGAGCAGCAGGTTTGCCTCCTTCAGCGTGCGGAAGTTTTCCCCGTTTACCCAGAGTAGATCCACCGACCCGTTACTGCTGCGTCCTGCGGCCTGTTCCGTCTGGATCCGCTTCACCGCATCGGCGGCATCGGCCAGATGAACGATCTTCAGGTTAATGGCGTAGTGCGTTTTCATCTCGCCGCTCACCCAGTCGAGGTAGCGGTTAACGGCCTCGTCACCGCCCCAGGCGTTAAACCAGACGGTCTGCCCGGTGGCCTGTTGCTGAATGGATTGCCAGCTTTCTGCGGCGAAGGCAGAGGTTGCCAGCAGCAGACTCGTCAGAAACGCGCAAAAACGCACCCGGCGCATAATGCCTCACTTTTTAATCGAAGGGATGTAACGGGAAAACAGCCAGCGAGTGACCAGCGGTAATAACCCTAATAGTGTAAAGGCGAACAGCAGTCCCGGCGACAGAATATCGCGCAGCGTGGTGAGTTTTCCCAGCTCGCGTCCGGCGTTCAGATAAATGACAGTGGCAGGTAGCATCGCAAGCTGGCTGACCCACCAGTAGTGACGCACCTGGATACGGGTTAGCCCCATCAGCAAATTGACCAGAAAGAACGGAAACAACGGCATCAGGCGCAGGGCAAAAAGGTAGCGCGCGCCATCGCGAACCATCCCCACATCGATCGTGTTCATCTGTGCGGCAAAGCGCCGTTGCACCCAATCACGCAGCAGATAACGGCTGACGAGCATGGCAAGCGTGGCGCCGAGCGTCGAGGCCAATGACACCAACAGCGTCGCCTCCCACAGGCTGAAAATCGCCCCGCCGAGCAGCGTCAGAAGCGCAGCCCCGGGTATCGACAGCGCAGAGACCAGAACGTAAACCGCAAAATAGATCAGCGCGCTCTGAAGGGGCGCCTGCTCCACACGATCGAGCAACGTTTGCTGGTGTATTTTTAGCGTGTCGAGGGAGAGCATGCCCGGAGGAAGCAAAACAACGATTAAAACAAATGCGCCCAGAAGGGCGCACAGGAGACTGATTTTTTTAATATTCACTGAGGATTACAGCTTGAACGTTGCCCATACCGGCGCATGGTCGGACGGTTTTTCCATGCTGCGAATATCATAGTCGATACCGGTTTCGATGCAGCGTTCGGCCAGGGGGGCGCTCGCCAGCAGCAGATCAATACGCAGGCCCCGGTTGTCATCGAAGCCTTTAGAGCGGTAGTCAAACCACGAGAAGCGATCCTGCGTCTCCGGGTTAGCGGTGCGGAAGGTATCCACCAGCCCCCAGTCAAGCAAGCGCTGCATCCACTCGCGCTCTTCCGGCAGGAAGGAACATTTCCCGGTGCGCAGCCAGCGCTTGCGGCTGTCTTCGCCAATGCCAATGTCCAGATCAGTCGGGCTGATATTCACATCCCCCATGATCAGCACCGGATTATCTTTGTTGAGTTCGGTCGTAAGGTAGTTTTGCAGATCCTGATAAAATTTGGCTTTGGCCGGGAATTTGGTCGGGTGGTCGCGGCTTTCACCCTGCGGGAAGTAACCATTAATCACAATGATGTTACCCAGCGGGGAAGGCAGCTCAGCCATGATGAGACGACGCTGTGCTTCTTCACCGTCACCCGGGAAGCCACGACGCACCGACACCGGCGTATCTTTGGTCAGCAGCGC
Organism: Enterobacter cloacae complex sp. I1M; assembly: GCF_014982425.1. Taxonomy (NCBI): domain Bacteria; kingdom Pseudomonadati; phylum Pseudomonadota; class Gammaproteobacteria; order Enterobacterales; family Enterobacteriaceae; genus Enterobacter; species Enterobacter cloacae complex sp. I1M. Next base: position 37,548 of record NZ_JADCLG010000027.1, read on the forward strand.
AACGCCGTAGTGGCCTTTCTGACCGTGGTAAAAAACGTTATAGCCCAGCTTCGCTACCTCTTCGAGCGGGAACATATCGTCGTGAACTTTTGTCTCCTGCAAGCCGATCACATCTGGCTGATGTTGCTCAACAATCGCTTCGAGCTGGTGAGGGCGGGCACGCAGGCCGTTGATATTAAAAGAGACAAATTTCATAGTCGCTGCCAATGCAAGGTGAATAGTGCAAGGATGGTAGCAGAATTTACGTCGTCTGTTATCCGCTTCGCCCAATTACTGCGACAGATAATGCCGACGGTGCAATATTTGCACCATTTCGACGCGTTTTGCCCTCGAACAGGGCGTAAAGGACCGATAAATTTCGCGAGCGATCACAATTCCAGAATTATATTTGGCATGTGCATACTCTTTCTTGTTTTCGTGCGGCAAAGCGCCGCTTGTCGTGAAAATATTCACTATTTATGCATTAACAGTGAATAACTCCATATTGTAACTCATTGATATTGTGTTGCCCAAATCCGTTTATGCATTTTTATCGCTGGCTGGCACGAACGCTGCAATCTACATTCACAGTGCAAACACTCAATTATTTAACATTTAAACAACCTTTTATTTACCGGATGAGGTCGCTATGTCTCTGTCAGTTACGCGTGAAAATTTCGATGAATGGATGATGCCGGTATACGCTCCGGCGGCTTTTATTCCGGTACGTGGGGAGGGCTCTCGCCTGTGGGATCAGCAGGGCAAAGAGTATATCGACTTTGCGGGTGGGATTGCGGTGAATGCGCTGGGGCATGCAAACCCGGCGCTGCGGCAGGCGCTGAATGATCAGGCGGCGAAATTCTGGCATACCGGCAACGGTTATACCAACGAACCGGCGTTGCGTCTGGCGAAGAAGCTGATCGACGCCACTTTCGCAGAAAAAGTCTTTTTCTGTAACTCCGGCGCGGAAGCGAACGAAGCGGCGCTGAAGCTGGCGCGCAAATATGCGCACGATAAATTCGGCCCGCACAAGAGCGGCATCGTAGCCTTTAAAAATGCCTTCCATGGCCGCACGCTGTTTACCGTCAGTGCGGGTGGTCAGCCCTCATATTCTCAGGATTTTGCGCCGCTGCCGCCGGATATCCGTCATGCGGCGTATAACGATTTACACTCTGCCAGCGAGCTGATTGACGACACCACCTGTGCGGTGATTGTCGAGCCCATGCAGGGGGAAGGCGGCGTCATGCCCGCCCAGAAAGCGTTCCTGCAAGGGCTGCGCGAGCTGTGCGATCGGCATAACGCGGTCCTGATTTTTGACGAAGTCCAGACCGGCGTGGGCCGCACGGGTGAGCTGTACGCCTACATGCACTATGGCGTGACCCCGGATGTGCTTTCAACAGCCAAAGCGCTCGGCGGCGGCTTCCCGGTGGGGGCGATGCTGACCACCGATACATTCGCCAGCGTGATGACCGTGGGCACCCATGGCACCACTTACGGCGGTAACCCGCTGGCAACCGCTGTCGCCGGACAGGTGCTGGATATCATCAACACTCCTGAGGTGCTTAGCGGCGTGAAGCAGCGTCACCAGTGGTTTGTTGAGCGTCTTACCGCCATCAATAACCAGACCGGCATGTTCAAAGAGATCCGCGGTCTGGGGCTGTTGATAGGTTGTGAGCTTGCCCCTGAGTTTGCTGGCAAAGCGAAGCTGATTTCACAGGAAGCGGCAAAGCAGGGCGTGATGGTGTTGATTGCCGGCGCTAACGTGGTGCGGTTTGCCCCTGCGCTGATCGTCAGTGAGGAAGAGGTCAGAACCGGGTTAGATCGTTTTGCGCTGGCCTGCGAACAGGTGAAGTCCGGGGTGTCATCATGATGGTCATCCGTCCCGTTGCGCACGGCGATCTCGCCGGGCTTATGCAGCTTGCCGGTAAGACAGGGGGCGGGCTGACCTCGCTGCCTGCCGATGAAAAAACGCTGTCGGCGCGCATTGAGCGCGCCCTGCAAACCTGGCAGGGGACGTTGCCAAAAAGCGAACAGGGCTATGTGTTCGTGCTGGAAGAGACCGACACGGGAACCGTGGCGGGGATTTGCGCCATCGAGGTGGCCGTCGGGCTCAACGATCCGTGGTACAACTACCGCGTCGGCACGATGGTCCACGCCTCGAAAGAGTTGAACGTCTACAACGCGCTGCCGACGCTCTTTCTTTGTAATGACCATACCGGCGCCAGCGAACTCTGCACCCTGTTTCTCGATCCGGACTGGCGCAAAGAGGGTAACGGTTATCTGCTCTCCAAATCGCGCTTCATGTTTATGGCCGCCTTTCGCGACCGCTTCAACGAAAAAGTGGTCGCGGAGATGCGCGGCGTAATTGATGAGACGGGCTACTCGCCGTTCTGGGAGAGCCTGGGCGAACGCTTCTTCTCCATGGAATTCAGCCGGGCGGATTACCTGTGCGGTACCGGTCAGAAGGCGTTTATCGCCGAGTTAATGCCGAAGCATCCTATTTATACCCATTTCTTAACGCCGGAAGCGCAGGCGGTGATCGGCGAAGTTCACCCGCAAACCGCTCCGGCCCGTGCAGTGCTGGAGAAAGAGGGTTTTCGCTACCGTAATTACGTCGACATCTTTGACGGCGGTCCGACGCTGGAATGCGACATTGACCGCGTACGCGCCATCCGTAAAAGCCGCCTGGTTGAGGTTTCAGAAGGCCAGCCCGCGCCGGGCGAGTGGCCAGCCTGTCTTGTCTCGAACGAGAATTACGCAAACTTCCGCGCCATGCTGGTGCGAACCAACCCAACATGCGAGCGTCTGGTACTGACGGCTGCGCAACTGGATGCCCTGAAATGTAACGCTGGCGACACGGTTCGCCTGGTGCGGCTCTGCCCTGAGGAGAAAACAGCATGACTCTATGGATTAACGGTGACTGGGTAACGGGCGAAGGTGATGCGCGGACAAAAACTAACCCGGTCGGCCAGGAGGTGCTCTGGTCGGGGAGCGACGCCAGCGCCGGGCAGGTTGAGCAGGCCTGCCAGGCTGCACGCCGCGCGTTTCCGGCATGGGCGAAACGGCCATTCTCCGAGCGCCAGGCGCTGGTTGAGAAATTTGCTGCGCTGCTGGAGGCCAATAAAGTCGAGCTGACCCGCATCATTGCCTGCGAAACCAGCAAGCCGCGCTGGGAGGCAACAACCGAAGTGACGGCGATGATCAATAAAATCGGTATATCGGTGAAGGCGTACCATGCCCGCACCGGTGAGCAGCATACCGGGATGCCGGACGGCGCCGCCACGCTGCGCCACCGTCCGCACGGGGTGTTGGCGGTGTTTGGCCCGTACAACTTCCCCGGGCATCTGCCGAACGGGCATATTGTGCCTGCGCTGCTGGCGGGAAATACCGTTATCTTCAAGCCGAGTGAGTTAACCCCCTTAACCGGAGAAGCGGTGGTAAAACTCTGGGAGCAGGCAGGGCTGCCGCCGGGCGTGCTGAATCTGGTGCAGGGCGGGCGTGAAACCGGTCAGGCGCTGAGTGCGCTGAGCGACATTGACGGTCTGCTGTTTACCGGCAGTGCCGGAACGGGTTATCAGCTGCATCGTCAGCTGGCGGGGCAGCCGGAAAAAATTCTGGCGCTGGAGATGGGTGGCAACAACCCGCTGATTGTGGAAGATCCGGATGATATCGATGCTGCGGTCCACCTGACCATTCAGTCGGCATTCATTACCGCCGGACAGCGCTGCACCTGCGCCCGCCGCCTGCTGGTTAAACGCGGCGCGCAGGGGGATGCGTTTCTTAAGCGTCTGGTGGAGGTGAGCGGGCGTCTGGTTCCCGCGAAATGGGATACCGAGCCGCAGCCGTTTATCGGCGGGCTGATCTCCGGGCAGGCGGCGCTGAACGTGCTGAAAGCGTGGCAGGAGCACGTGGCGCGCGGGGCGAAAACCCTGCTGGAGCCGAAGCTGGTTCTGCCGGGCACATCGCTGCTGACGCCGGGGATTATTGAGATGAGTGCGACGAGCAACGTGCCGGATGAAGAGGTCTTTGGCCCGCTGCTGTGCGTCTGGCGCTATGACGATTTTGCATCGGCGATCGAGATGGCCAACAACACCCGCTACGGCCTGTCGAGCGGCCTGATATCCCCGCATCGCGAGAAATTCGACCAGCTGCTGCTGGAAGCGCGCGCCGGGATCGTGAACTGGAACAAACCGCTGACCGGCGCGGCGAGCACCGCGCCGTTTGGTGGCGTAGGGGCATCGGGCAACCATCGCGCCAGCGCCTGGTATGCCGCCGATTACTGCGCGTGGCCGATGGCAAGCCTGGAAACCCCGGCGCTGACGCTGCCGGAGACGTTGAATCCGGGGCTGGATTTTACAGAGGGTGACGCCCATGAAAGCGCGTGAGGTTAACTTTGACGGACTGGTGGGGCTGACGCACCACTATGCCGGGCTGTCGTTCGGCAATGAAGCTTCGACGAAGCACCGTTTCCAGGTCTCGAACCCGAAGCTGGCGGCCAAGCAGGGGCTATTGAAAATGAAGGCGCTGTCCGATGCCGGTTTCCCGCAGGCGGTAATCCCGCCGCAGGAGCGGCCGAACGTGGCCGTGCTGCGCCAGCTGGGCTTCAGCGGTACGGATGAACAGGTGGTTGAAAAAGCCGGTACGCAGTCCCCACAGCTGCTTTCCGCGGCCAGTTCAGCCTCTTCAATGTGGGTAGCGAATGCCGCCACCGTCGCGCCGTCGGCGGATACGCTGGACGGCAAAGTGCATCTGACCGTCGCTAACCTGAACAACAAATTCCACCGCGCCAGCGAAGCGGAGACCACCGGGCGCGTGCTGCGCGCCATTTTTAATCATGATGCGCATTTTGAGGTGCATTCGGCGCTGCCGCAGGTCGCGATGTTTGGCGACGAAGGGGCGGCAAACCACAACCGTCTGGGTGGCGATTACGGCGATCCAGGCTTGCAGCTGTTTATCTATGGACGGGAAGAGGGCGGCCACGCCGCGCCGGTTCGTTATCCGGCGAGACAAACCTTAGCCGCAAGCCAGGCGGTTGCACGGCTGAACCAGGTTAATCCTACTCAGGTGATTTTTGCCCAGCAAAATCCGCAGGTGATCGACCAGGGCGTGTTTCATAACGACGTGATTGCCGTTTCCAACCGTCAGGTGCTGTTCTGCCACGAGCAGGCGTTTGCCCGTCAGGAAAAGTTGCTTGCCACGCTGCGCGAACGCGTGCCGGGATTTATGCCGATTCAGGTGCCCACGCAGGCGGTAAGCGTGCAGGATGCGGTCGAAACGTATCTGTTCAACAGCCAGCTGCTGAGCCGGGATGACGGCAGCATGATGCTGGTGCTGCCGCAGGAGTCCCGCAACCATCAGGGTGTCTGGCGCTATCTCAGCGAACTGGTGCAGGCGGATAACCCGATTGATGAACTGCGCGTGTTTGATCTGCGGGAAAGTATGGCTAACGGCGGGGGACCGGCGTGCCTGCGACTGCGCGTGGTGTTAACGCCGGAGGAAATGCAGGCCGTGAATCCGTCGGTGATGATGAACGACACGCTGTTCAATACCCTCAATGACTGGGTGGACCGCTACTATCGTGACCGTCTGGTTCAGGCCGATCTGGTTGATCCGCAGCTGCTGCGCGAAGGCCGCGAGGCGCTGGATGCATTATCGACCATCCTGCAACTGGGATCGGTTTATCCGTTCCAGCGCTAAGGAGACGATATGGAAAACTTTCTGGCGCTGACGCTGGCTGAAGAGACACCGGAGCGGCACGAGGGGGAAGGCCCTTCGTTCCACTGGCGATGGCTGGGGCCGGGCGTGCTTGAACTGACGCCGACGGGGCAATATAACCTGTCGCTGCTGCTTTCTACCGGCATTCACGGGAATGAAACCGCGCCTGTGGAGATTGTCGATCTGTTGCTGCGCGCGCTGTATCGCGCAGAGATCACGCTGCACTGTCGTCTGCTGGTGGTACTGGGAAATCCGCCTGCGCTGGCGCAAAACAAACGGTATCTCGTGAGCGACATCAACCGAATGTTTGGCGGCCGCTGGGCGCAATTTCCACAGAGTGATGAAACGACACGTGCGCAATGGCTGGAGAAGGTGGTCACGGCGTTTTTTGCCGGGGCGGGGGAAACGCGCTGGCACCTCGATCTGCATACCGCCATCCGCGCCTCGTACCACGTACGTTTTGGCGTGTTACCGCAGCGCCATCAGCCGTGGGATGAGGCGTTTCTGACCTGGCTTGGCGACGCGGGACTGGAAGCGCTGGTTTTCCACCAGACGCCGGGCGGTACGTTTACCCACTTCACCTGCGAGAATTTCGGCGCGCTGTCCTGCACGCTGGAGCTGGGAAAAGCGCTGCCGTTCGGGCAAAACGACCTGACGCGTTTTGCCCCTACGCATCGGGCGCTTCGGGCGTTGCTCGCAGGGGTTGCGCCGGAACCCACCCGGGAACCCGTCGTGCGCTATCGGGTCGTACAGCAGATCACGCGTCAAAGCGAAGCTTTCCAGCTTCATATGGCTCCCCATACGCTGAACTTCACGCCGTTTCGCCAGGGCGTCCTGCTGGCGGAAGATGGTGAGACGCGTTATGCGGTACAGAACCCCACGGAATATGTTTTATTTCCTAACCCGTCAGTCGCGTTTGGTTTACGAGCCGGGTTGATGCTGGAAAAAATGCCCTGATCGTCTCCCCTCGCGCAGACCGGAGGGGAAACGAAGAATTAATTTCTTAACGTTAAAAGCGCTCTGGTAGTGTTTGCGGAATATTCCTGGAGAATTGCTTTATTATTAAACGGTACTTCGCTATACTCCTCCACAATCTCTTTAAAATCATCCTGTTGAATATTTTTGTTTCATCTCTCCACGCTTTTTCCTTAATTTCTCCATAATTGGCGAAAACGTGTTTTTTATACTTTCATTGTTTTACCGTTGCTCTGACTAATTGACGATAAACCCCGTAAAGTTAATCTCGTCAACACGGCATAGCGCCGAAGAATAACTGAAAGTAAGGAAAGACATTATGCGTAAATTAACTGCACTGTTTGTTGCCTCTACCCTGGCTCTGGGCGCTACCAGCATGGCGTTCGCCGCCGATACCGCGACCACTACCGCCGCGCCGGCAGAAGGCAAAATGATGATGCATCATAAAGGCAAGCCGGGTATGCATCATGAGATGATGATGTTTAAAGATCTGAACCTGACCGATGCGCAGAAGCAGCAGATCCGCGACATCAGGAAAAGTCAGCGTGACCAGATGAAACGTCCTCCGCTGGAAGAGCGCCGCGCGATGCATGACATCATTGCCAGCGACAGCTTCGACAAAGCAAAAGCAGAAGCGCAGATCGACAAAATGGCCGAGCAGCATAAAGCGCGCATGCTGGCCCACATGGAAACCCAGAACAAGATTTACAACATTCTGACGCCGGAACAGAAAAAGCAATTTAATGCCAATTTTGAGAAGCGTCTGACAGAACGTGCAGCGCCGGAAGGTAAAATGCCTGCACCAGCCGAATAATCGGTTCACTCTCTTAAGACCGCCGGGCTCCTGTCTACACAAGCGAAAACGCTGTGGACAGGACCGGCGGTTTTTCTTTTGCCCCATGCCTAAGGTCTGGCCTTACCGTTGCCGATAATACGTCTGTGAAAATGCCCTGGCGCACGGTGCGTCCTTCAGGAGTGGTCATGGAATTCTTTGATATCCGTAAAATACCCGTCAGTCTCTGGCGTAACGGCGCGGGCGAGACGCGTGAGATTTGCTGTTTCCCTCCCGCGACGCGGGATTTTTCCTGGCGGGCCAGCATCGCCTCCATCGCCAGTAACGGCGAATTCTCCGCGTTTCCGGGCGTTGACCGGGTGATTACGCTGCTGGAAGGAGGCGAGGTGACGCTGGATGCGGGGAGGGCGTTTTGCCATACCCTGAAACACCATCAGCCTTACGGCTTTGCGGGCGATTTGACGGTGAAAGCCGTGCTCACGGAGGGGCAGATGTCAATGGATTTCAATGTCATGACCCGACGGGAGCACTGCCAGGCAAAAGTGCGCGTTGCTACCCGGACGTTCACTACCTTCGCATCACGTGGTGGCGTGGCGTTCGTATTAAGCGGCGCCTGGCAACTGGGCGATAAATTACTGACCGCCGATCAGGGCGCCAGCTGGCAAGAGGGCAGCCATACCCTCCGTCTACTGGAAACGAAGGGGTCGCTGCTGTTCAGTGAAATTACCTGGCTGCCGGGTCATTGAGCATGACTATCTCATATTTACCGGTTAACAGCGGCTTACAGAGAATTTTGTAGCCATCCTGATCGAACCCGGCAGGTGTGCGCAGCAGGGCGGCAGCGTCATCCAGACTTTCAACCGCGCCAAGCCAGAGCCAGTTGCGGATGACGTGATAGTGCGTCATCGCATCGCGGGTCTCTTTCAACGCCACCGCGCCTTCCCACGGCCAGCAGTTGACGCTGATTGAGGCCAGGCCAGCCATAAATCGGGCATGATGTTCTTCAACGCTCTCTTTTCCACAACACGCCCCGGCGCAGCGTTTCAACGCGGAGCGGAAACAGGCGCGACCGCGGGTAGTCGCTTCCAGTCCTAACAGGCCGTAACAAAGCTGTAATTCATCAGCAAGGGATTGCAGAGTTTGCAGTGCGGCACGTTTGTTGGCAAACAGACCGTAAAGATTCGGTTCATGCGAAAAATCCACTTCCCGGGCATAAACGACCTGCGGTTTTCCCGCGTTAACCTGCAAGGAACACAGCTGGCGGTTGCGGCGCAGGCGTTTGTTAAACAGCGGCTGCTGTTCCTTGATGAGCCGGGCTTCGAGCAGAAGCGCGCCCAGTTCACCTGCCGTCTCGATCCAGGTGATCCGCCGGGACTGTCTGAGCATCGATGCTTCGTCCGGCGTACGCAGGTGCGACATCACCCGACTGCGGATATTTACGCTTTTGCCGATATAGAGCGGCATGGTGTCGCTGTCGCCGTGGAAGAAATAGACGCCAGGCTGTTTAGGCAGCGCCTCAAGCCAGGGGCGAAGATGCTCGGGATATTCGTAGATAGCCGCCGCTTCAAACTCAAGACGCGGGGCGGATTGACGCCTGCTCACATACTGCTCCATATACTGTTCAGGCATACAGTGTAGCAGGTGTTTGGTGGTTAAAAAAGAGCCGGGTGGCGGCTACGCCTTACCCGGCCTGCAAAACTGAGTTACCGTTTTGCTTTTACTTTTTCCAGAAATCATCAAACACCGTAATGGGTGGACGGCGTTTGTGCTCGGTTTTCAGATACCAGCCTTCAATAATTTTTGCGGTACCTTCGTCGAGCGTTTTGCCTTCCAGATAATCATCGATGTTGTCATAGGTCACACCCAGCGCGGCTTCATCCGGCAGGGAAGGGCGATCGTCTTCCAGGTCTGCCGTTGGCGCCTTCTTATACAGGTGCTCCGGGCAGCCCAACGCCGCCAGCAGTTGCTTACCCTGACGCTTGTTCAGGCGGAAGAGGGGGTTGATGTCCGTGCCGCCATCGCCGTATTTGGTGAAGAAACCGGTGATGGCTTCCGCGGCGTGGTCGGTGCCGACGACGACCCCTTTGGTCATCCCTGCGATACTGTACTGCGCTTTCATGCGCTCACGGGCTTTCTCGTTGCCACGAACAAAATCGCTCAGTTCAATACCGGCTTCACGCAAGGCCTGCTCGCTTGCCAGCACCGAACCTTTAATATTCACGGTTAGAACTCGGTCCGGCTGAATAAAGGCGATCGCATCCTGACAGTCCTGCTCGTCGGCCTGCACGCCATACGGCAGACGTACGGCAATAAATTGCAGTGCGGTGTCACCGGTCTCGTCACGAAGCTCGGTGATGGCCATCTGGCTTAGTTTACCGGCCAGAGTGGAGTCCTGACCGCCGCTGATACCCAGTACCAGCGTCTTCAGGAAAGGGTGTGCGGACAGGTAAGCTTTCAAAAAATCAACGCTACGACGGATCTCTTCATTGGCATTAATCGCAGGTTTCGCGCCCAGCGCCTGAATAATTTCTTGTTGCAGAGCCATTACGCCCTCCCTATGCAGAACCAAACAGAAAGTGTGATCTGTTAAAACTAACCCTTTGTCGGGGAAACGACAAGGATCACAGTTTTGAGTGTACTGTTTTACAGCGATTTAGCAGCTTATCGTTGTTTTATTAGAATTTTCCGAAATTCGTCTGGCGTAACTCGCAAAGTTGAACAATAGTAATTTTTATCCCATGCTTAGTTAACACGCTGATAAACAAGAGGACGGAATATGAACAAGAACGTAGCAGGAATTTTAAGCGCAGCGGCGGTACTGACTATGCTGGCTGGGTGTACAGCTTACGATCGCACCACAGATCAGTTCACACAGCCAGTGGTAAAAGACGTCAAAAAAGGCATGACGCGTTCCCAGGTTGCAGCCATTGCCGGTAAACCTTCTTCAGAAGTCACTATGATCCACGCGCGTGGCACCTGCCAGACCTATATTCTGGGTCAACGTAATGGTAAGGCAGAAACCTACTTTGTCGCCCTGGATGATACCGGTCACGTGATCAATTCGGGTTACCAGACCTGCGCTGAATACGACACCGATCCACAGGCACCTAAGGCGCAGTAACCGCGCTTGCCTGAAAGTGTTAACAAACCGGCCTGATGGCCGGTTTTTTTATGCATACGTAAATCTTATTTCTTAGCGCGAAATATTTGCCTGAAATGTGAAGGTAGTCAACAAGCCAGGTCAATGAGAGACAATTTGAGTCTATCCAGAATTATCCCCTCCCTGTACCATTGCGTATACTCACTTCAACGACAAACAATGTTCAGCACACTGCCCGTCAGCCAGGATAGCGAGTCGAGTGATAGCGCGACGGCGGTCAGACCAATAAGAGGGAAATTATCATGGAAAAGAAACATATCTACTTGTTCTGCTCTGCGGGCATGTCCACTTCGCTGCTGGTTTCAAAAATGCGCGCGCAGGCCGAAAAATATGAAGTCCCTGTGGTGATTGAGGCGTTTCCGGAAACGCTGGCGGGCGAAAAGGGTCAGACAGCAGATGTAATTTTACTCGGGCCGCAAATCGCTTATATGCTGCCAGAAATTCAACGTTTGCTCCCTAATAAGCCGGTCGAAGTGATCGATTCCGTTTTATACGGCAAGATTGATGGTTTAGGTGTATTAAAAGCTGCTGTTGCGGCGATTAAAAAAGCTGCTAATTAATTTTTTATTTTTCCCGTCAAAGAGTTATTTCACACACAATACGCCGTAACGGTCGTTGCGGCATTTAAGGGTATTTTCCTATGAGTAAAGTCATCGCTTCACTTGAAAAGGTACTCCTTCCTTTTGCTGTTAAAATAGGAAAGCAGCCTCACGTTAATGCCATTAAGAACGGCTTTATTAAATTAATGCCGTTGACATTAGCCGGGGCAATGTTCGTTTTAATTAACAACGTTTTTCTCAGCTTTGGAGAAGGTTCCTTTTTTTATTCATTAGGAATTAGGTTAGATGCTTCCACTATTGAAACCCTTAATGGTTTAAAAGCCATTGGCGGCAACGTATACAACGGCACGTTGGGTATTATGTCGCTAATGGCGCCTTTCTTTATTGGAATGGCCCTGGCGGAAGAGCGTAAGGTGGATCCGCTGGCGGCGGGCTTACTGTCCATTGCCGCGTTTATGACCGTCACGCCGTACAGCGTGGGCGACGCTTACGCCGTGGGCGCCAACTGGCTGGGTGGGGCAAACATCATTTCCGGTATTATTATCGGACTGGTGGTGGCCGAAATGTTCACCTTTATTATTCGCCGCAACTGGGTTATCCGCTTGCCGGATAGCGTTCCGGCCTCCGTTTCTCGTTCATTTTCCGCGTTGATACCGGGCTTCATTATTCTCTCCATCATGGGGATTATTGCCTGGGCGCTCTCTCACTGGGGGACTAACTTCCACCAGATCATTATGGACTCTATCTCAACGCCGCTGGCGTCGATGGGTAGCGTGGTCGGTTGGGCGTATGTCATCTTTACCTCCCTGCTGTGGTTCTTCGGCGTGCATGGTTCACTGGCACTGGCGGCGCTGGACAGCGGTATTATGACCCCGTGGGCACTGGAAAACGTCGCGCTTTACCAGCAGTACGGCTCCGTCGATGCGGCGCTGGCGGCCGGTAAAACCTTCCATGTGTGGGCGAAGCCGATGCTTGACTCCTATATCTTCCTGGGCGGTACCGGGGCGACGCTGGGTCTGATCATCGCGGTCTTTATTGTCTCTCGCCGCGCCGACCATCGTCAGGTTGCGAAGCTGGCCCTGCCGTCAGGCATCTTCCAGATTAACGAGCCGATCCTGTTTGGTCTGCCAATTATCATGAACCCGGTGATGTTCATTCCATTCATCCTGGTTCAGCCGCTGCTGGCCGCGATTACGCTGACGGCGTATTACCTGGGCATTATCCCGCCGGTGACCAACATTGCGCCGTGGACGATGCCAGCTGGTCTGGGCGCGTTCTTCAACACCAACGGTAGCGTGGCCGCCTTCCTGCTGGCGATATTCAACCTCGGGATTGCAACCCTGCTCTACATGCCGTTCGTGGCGATTGCGAACAAGGCTGCAACGGTTATCGATGAAGAAGAGAGCGAGGAGGATATCGCCCTCGCACTGAAATTCTAAAATTGCACGGCGCGGGGCAACCCGCGCCAGCGTAAAGGAGCTTAAAGATGTTAGATTTAGAGAGTATCGTTGCCGAAGAAACCGCAGTGAACGATTTGGAAGAGGTGGTGATGGGGCTCATCATCAATTCCGGGCAGGCGCGAAGCCTGGCGTATTCGGCGCTTAAGCAGGCTAAGCAGGGCGATTTTGTTGCCGCGAAAACCATGATGGAGCAGTCCCGTACGGCGTTAAACGAAGCGCATCTGGTGCAGACGAAACTCATCGAAAGCGACCAGGGCGAAGGAAAGATGAAAGTGAGTCTGGTGCTGGTACATGCGCAGGATCACCTGATGACCTCCATGCTGGCGCGCGAGATGGTAGCGGAGCTCATTGAGCTTCACGAGAAGATGCAGTAAGTCTGAACAGGCACCAGGAGGTCAGCACGATGGAAATCAAAACCGCACATGAGCAGCAGCTGTTTAATGGCAAGAATTTTCACGTGGTGATTTACAACAAAACGGAGAGCGCCAGCGGTCTGCACCAGCATGACTACTACGAGTTCACGATTGTTCTGACCGGCCGCTACTATCAGGAGATTAACGGTAAGCGCGTCCTGCTTGAGCGTGGCGATTTCGTCTTCCTGCCGATGGGGTCCTATCACCAGAGCTTTTATGAGTTTGGTGCGACGCGCATTCTTAACGTAGGGGTGAGCAGGCGTTTCTTCGAGAAGCACTATCTGCCGCTGGTTCCGTTCTGCTTTGTGGCGTCACAGGTGTATCGCGTTAAAAATGAGTTTATGACCTGGATTGAAACGGTTATCGCCTCGCTGAATTTCCGCGACAATGAATTTGATGAATTTATTGAAACCGTGACGTTCTACGTCATGAACCGTCTTCGCCATCACCGTGAAGAACAGCAGGTGGTGGATGATATTCCTCAGTGGCTGCGCAGTACCGTGGAGCTGATGCACGACAAAGGACAGTTCAGCGATAACGCCCTGGAAAACATGGTGGCGCTGTCGGGTAAATCGCAGGAATATTTAACGCGCGCCACGCAGCGCTATTACCGTAAAACGCCTGTTCAAATTATTAATGAAATCCGCATCAATTTTGCCAAAAAACAGCTGGAAATTACTAACTACTCTGTCACCGATATCGCTTATGAATCGGGTTACAGCAGCCCCAGCCTGTTTATTAAAACCTTTAAGAAAATGACTTCATTCACACCGAACAGTTACCGCAAAAATTTAACGGTAATTAATTAACTTTCGGCGGTTATCCGCCAGGAATATTGACGTAATGGCTTGCCCAAATAGCGGGAAGAGTACGCTATACCTTGCAGGCGATTACCCTGATAAGCTAAGGGAGAGTTTATGCAAAAGAAATTAAAAGTGGTAACCATTGGTGGCGGCAGCAGCTATACCCCGGAATTACTTGAAGGTTTCCTGAAACGTTATCATGAATTACCGGTCAGCGAATTATGGCTGGTGGATGTTGAAGAAGGTCAGGAGAAGCTAAATATTATTTTTGAACTGTGCAAACGCATGGTTGAAAAAGCAGGCGTGCCTTTAACCGTGCATAAAACGCTGGATCGCCGCCTGGCGCTGAAAGATGCTGACTTCGTGACCACCCAGCTGCGCGTCGGCCAGCTGAAGGCGCGTGAGCTGGACGAGCGTATTCCGCTGAGCCACGGTTATCTGGGCCAGGAAACCAACGGGGCTGGTGGCCTGTTTAAAGGTCTGCGTACTATTCCGGTCATTTTTGACATCATTAAAGACGTGGAGGAGATCTGCCCGAACGCGTGGGTGATTAACTTTACCAACCCGGCCGGGATGGTCACCGAGGCAGTCTATCGTCACACCGGTTTCAAACGCTTTATCGGCGTCTGCAATATTCCGATCGGCATGAAGATGTTCATCCGCGATGTGCTGGCGCTAACCGATAACGATGAATTGTCCATTGACCTGTTCGGCCTGAACCACATGGTCTTTATCAAAGATGTGATTGTGAACGGGCAATCGCGCTTTGCGGAACTGCTTGATGGCGTTGCCTCTGGTCGCCTGACCGCGGCCTCGGTGAAAAACATCTTCGATCTGCCGTTCAGCGAAGGGCTGATCCGCTCCCTGAATCTGCTGCCGTGCTCGTATCTGCTTTACTACTTCAAGCAGAAAGAGATGCTGGCGATTGAAATGGGCGAATACTACAAAGGTGGCGCACGCGCTCAGGTTGTGCAGAAAGTAGAGAAGCAGCTTTTTGATTTGTATAAAGATCCGAACCTGAACGTCAAACCGAAAGAGCTTGAGCAGCGCGGTGGGGCATACTATTCAGATGCCGCGTGTGAAGTGATCAACGCCATTTACAATGACAAGCAGGCCGAGCACTATGTGAACGTTCCGCATCATGGGCACATCGACAATATCCCGGCAGACTGGGCCGTAGAGATGACCTGCATCCTTGGGCGCGAGGGTGCAAAACCGCATCCCCGCATTACCCACTTCGACGATAAGGTGATGGGCCTGATTCACACCATCAAAGGCTTTGAAGTGGCGGCGAGCAATGCGGCCCTGAGCGGCGAGCTGAATGACGTGCTGCTGGCGCTGAACCTGAGCCCGCTGGTGCATTCTGACCGTGACGCTGAAAAACTCGCGAGTGAGATGATCCTGGCGCATGAGAAATGGCTGCCAAACTTTGCTGCAACGGTTGAGAAACTGAAACTCACACACCGTTAAGAGGAGGCGCGATGGAAAACCTGCTGATCGTCAATGCCGATGATTTCGGCCTGTCAAAAGGGCAGAACTACGGCATTATCGAAGCCTGTCGCCGGGGCGTCGTGACCTCTACAACAGCGCTCATCAACGGTGAGGCGGTGGAACATGCGGCGCAGCTAAGCCGTGAGCTGCCCGAACTGGGCGTGGGCATGCACTTTGTGCTGACGCTTGGGTTGCCCCTTTCACCGATGCCGGGGCTGACGCGCGACGGACAACTGGGTAAATGGATTTGGGAAATGGCGGAGCAGGACGCTCTGCCGCTCGATGAGATTGCCCGCGAGCTGGACTGCCAGTTTAACCGCTTTGTGGATGTGTTTGGCCGCGAGCCCACCCATATCGACAGTCATCATCATGTGCATATGATCCCGGCGATTTTCCCGCTTGTGGCAGAATTTGCCCAACGTAAAGGCGTGGCGATGCGCGTGGATCGGGAGGTGCGCGGACTGCCGGACGTTGCGGTGACGTCAACGGAGGGGTTCAGCAGCGCATTTTATGGCGACGATATCGACGAAGCGCTGTTCCTGAAGGTGCTGGATGCCTCCGCCGCAAAAGGGGAGCGCTCGCTTGAGGTAATGGCGCATCCGGCGTTTGTCGATAACATCGTACGTAAGAGCGCCTACTGCTGGCCGCGTCTGGCGGAACTGGACGTGCTAACGTCGGCGTCGTTGAAGTATGCGATTGCCGAGCGTGGGTATCGTCTGGGGACGTTCAGGGATTTGTGAGCAAAATAAAGCCCGGGGACGGCTTCGCCTTACCGGGCCTACAACATCAGTCGAAATATAGGCCGGGTAAGCGTATCGCCACCCGGCTTTTTTTACGCCGGTATCTGGTCAATCTTGCTGCTGCGCGACCACACGCGGTGCGCGGCGAGCAGGTCAAACAGCCGGGTCATAAACGCATCGTCAATGTTATCACCTTCGACAATGCCTTCTTCCCCTTGATCCGGTACCTTCAGCAGCGATTTAAACTTCCGCGCATCGCCTGCGAGGGCGATTGGCTTCAGGTGCTTATAGGCTTCCAGCAGATAATAGGCGGCATCACCGTTACCGAGCAGACTCTCAACGTCGCCGCACGGCATAATCACCGCATCAACCGTCAGGGACGGTGCCCCGGCAAAGGTCGCGGCAATCGGCAGGACGGAGCCATCATCGGCCGTCACTTCACCCATGCGTGAGTAAAGCAGTTTGGCATGTACGCCCTGAGTCTTGAGCGCCCTCATGATCCCCAGCACGTCGCTGGCGCGCGGTTTATCGTTCAGCAGGATAGCCACTACGCGGCCTTTGATCGTCCCGCCAGGTACCGCGTACAGGCTCAGGGACGGATCCTTCTTAAGCCCGTTCACGTCTTTAGGCGGTGCAGCATGGCATTGCTCGTCAGTCAGCGTAATGCCGAGATTATTCGCTACGCCCTGAGCAAGCTGGATATCAATATGCGCCAGATGGTCGACCACGCGCTCGCGAATGTAGGTACGCACCACTTTGCTCAGCTCGAAGCTGAAGCCGCCGATAATGTGCTGCTGTTCGATCGGGGTCTGGCTGTTCCAGAACAGGCGAGGCTGAGCGTAATATTCGCCGAATGACGGGCTGCGCTCGCGAATTTTTGTTCCGTCCACGCGCTCCTGATACGACTCGAATCCGCCACGTTTAGGCCCCGGCGGGGTTTCAC
Source organism: Enterobacter cloacae complex sp. I1M (assembly GCF_014982425.1). Taxonomy (NCBI): domain Bacteria; kingdom Pseudomonadati; phylum Pseudomonadota; class Gammaproteobacteria; order Enterobacterales; family Enterobacteriaceae; genus Enterobacter; species Enterobacter cloacae complex sp. I1M. The sequence continues at coordinate 54,580 of NZ_JADCLG010000027.1, forward strand.
GCGGCCAGTTATCGTTAATGGAGTTCGGCTCGTAGTTCGCCGGGTTGGTATCGATATCCTGGCGATGCATCCCGTCACGCTGGAAGTTATGGTACGGACAGGTCGGACGGTTGATTGGGAGCTCATGGAAGTTAGGTCCACCAAGACGGCTGATCTGCGTATCGGTGTAAGAGAACAGACGACCCTGCAGCAGCGGATCGTTGGTGAAGTCCAGCCCCGGCACAATATGGCCCGGGTGGAACGCTGCCTGCTCATTTTCCGCGAAGAAGTTGTCCGGGTTGCGGTTAAGCACCATTTTACCCACCAGCTGAACCGGCACCAACTCTTCAGGAATAAGCTTGGTCGGGTCGAGCAGGTCGAAGTCGAATTTGAACTCGTCTTCTTCCGGGATCAGCTGTAACCCCAGCTCGTATTCCGGGAAATCACCGGCTTCAATGGATTCCCACAGTTCGCGACGGTGGAAGTCCGGATCGCGTCCGGTCAGCTTCTGCGCTTCATCCCACACCAGCGACGCTTTCCCTGCGACCGGTTTCCAGTGGAAACGCACAAACGTCGCTTTACCTTCAGCGTTAATCAGACGGAAGGTATGAATACCAAAGCCTTCCATGGTGCGATAGCTGCGCGGGATCCCCCGGTCAGACATCGCCCACATCACGTTGTGAAGGGTTTCCGGTTGCAGGGAGACGTAGTCCCAGAATGTGTCATGCGCACTTTGTCCCTGCGGTATGGCCCAGTGTGGTTCTGGTTTTACCGCATGGACAAAGTCAGGGAACTTATGCGCGTCCTGTATGAAGAAAACCGGGGTGTTATTCCCGACGAGGTCGAAAATGCCCTCTTCGGTATAGAATTTGGTGGCGAAGCCGCGGATATCACGCACCGTGTCGGCCGAACCCGCGCCGCCCTGTACGGTAGAGAAACGCACAAACACCGGTGTGATTTTGTTCGGATCGGAAAGGAAATCTGCTTTGGTGATCTCCTTCAGGCTCTTGTACGGCTGGAAATAGCCGTGCGCCGCGGAGCCGCGAGCGTGGACGATACGCTCAGGGATACGCTCATGGTCGAAATGGGTGATTTTTTCGCGCAGGATGAAATCTTCCAGCAGCGTCGGGCCGCGCGTTCCGGCGCGCAGGGAGTTCTGATCATCGGCAATGCGAACGCCCTGGTTCGTGGTCAGCGCATGGCCTTCACCGCCCTTGCGGTGAGGATCGAGCGATTTCAGCTTTTCGTTTTCCGTTTCCGGGGCTTTCATGCTGCCCGGGGCGGTAGGCTGTTCACCCGGTGCGGAAGGACCCGGTGATGGTTTGTGTGAGCCGTCGGCTGGGGCAAGTGAGTCCATTCCCGGTTGAGATTCTTCAGTCCCATGAATGGGTGACTGATGTGGTTTATCATTGTTCGACATTGCACGCTTCTCCTTTGTTCATTCCTAAAAACCCTATTAAGGATAGAACAATGTTAAGAATTAGCAGGCGAACTAAGCGTTTTCAGATATTGATTAGCGAAAGGAGCCATCTGCGATACGTCAGGCGCGACGGGCGGGGGGAGAATCGGCTATGATAGAAATTTCCTGCTTTAAGAATTTACTTTAGTGAACCCGTCGCTTATGAAACCTCTTCGTCAACAAAACCGCCAGGTTATTAGCTATGTACCCCGCGTTGAGCCCGCGCCGCCAGACCATGCCCTGAAGGTGGATGGTTTTCGCGATGTCTGGATGCTGCGGGGTAAATACGTTGCCTTCGTGCTGATTGGCGAGCACTTCCGTCGCTCCCCTGCGTTTACGGTGCCGGAATCGGCGCAGCGATGGGCAATGCAGACCCGCCAGGATGAAGAGGTTGAAGAATAACAGCCATAAAAAAACCGCCCGATGGCGGTTTTTTTATTTCAGCAGTGATTAACGATGTGCCAGTTCGGCATCATCTTCACTGTCGAGAATCGTTTTGTCGGTCTGCTTCAGCCACTGGCTGGTCAGGGTACCGGCGGTCATTGAACCACTCACGTTCAACGCGGTACGACCCATATCGATCAGTGGTTCAACAGAGATCAGCAGGGCAACCAGCGTTACCGGCAGCCCCAGCGCAGGCAGAACGATCAGCGCAGCGAAGGTCGCGCCGCCGCCCACGCCCGCAACACCGGCGGAGCTAATGGTCACGATACCGACCAGCGTCGCAATCCAGACCGGATCCAGCGGGTTAATACCCACGGTTGGGGCAACCATCACGGCCAGCATCGCCGGGTAGAGACCCGCACAGCCGTTCTGCCCGATGGTGGCGCCAAAGGAGGCCGAGAAGCTGGCGATAGACTCGGGTACGCCCAGACGACGTGTCTGTGCTTCCACGTTCAGCGGAATCGATGCCGCGCTGGAACGGCTGGTGAAGGCGAAGGTCAGCACCGGCCAGACTTTGCGGAAATATTTCAGCGGGCCAACGCCGTTCACCGCCAGCAGGATGCCGTGCACAACAAACATGATGCCCAGACCGAGGTACGAGGCAATCACAAAGCTGCCAAGCTTGATGATGTCTTGCAGGTTAGAACCTGCCACGACTTTGGTCATCAGCGCCAGGACACCGTATGGCGTCAGCTGCATGACCAGACGCACCAGCTTCATTACCCAGCTTTGCAGGGTATCGATGGCAGTCAGAACCCGCTCGCCTTTCGGCGCATCGTCCTTCAGCAGCTTCAGCGCAGCCACGCCCAGGAACGCAGCGAAGATCACTACGCTGATAATGGAGGTTGGGCTTGCACCGGTCAGGTCAGCAAACGGGTTTTTCGGAATGAAGGAGAGCACCATCTGCGGAACGGTCAGATCGGCCACTTTACCCACGTAGTTGGTCTCAATCGCCGTCAGACGCGCGGTTTCAGCGCTACCCTGCACCAGACCTTCAGCAGTCAGGCCAAACAGATTGGTAACCAGCACACCCACCAGCGCCGCAATCAGCGTGGTGAAGAGCAGGGTGCCAATGGTCAGGAAACTGATTTTACCCAGTTGAGAAGCATTATGCAGCCGGGCTACGGCGCTCAGAATTGAGGCGAATACCAGCGGCATAACGATCATTTGCAGCAGCTGTACATAGCCGTTACCGACAATGTTGAACCACTGAATGGAATCTTTCAGTACCGGGCTGTCGGAGCCGTAAATAGCGTGTAAGGCCAGGCCAAACACCACGCCCATGACCAGACCAACCAGTACCTTTTTCGCCAGGCTCCACTGTTTGTGGCGAGCCTGGGCGAGAAGCAATAGCAATACGACGAACACAACAATGTTCGCGATGAGTGGAAAATTCATCCCCGTTCTCCTGATTTATTATACGGTCGGTTTTTACCGAACCTGTTGGCGCAAGGTTATCAGAAGTGTGATGTGGCGCTTATATCCATATGGAATGGTTTATGACAAAAGTGATTGTATTGCCGGTTTAATGCTCAATCTGGTGATTAATAAAACGATTGAACTGAAATTGCAGCGAGTTGATCATCTGCGATGACCAGCGCACTGCACCATTTTCGGGCAATGTCTGCGGCATCCAGACGGCATAGGCAAACAGCGCCATGCACAGAACGCGCTCCAGCTGGTTGCCTTTTTGCGGCACGAGGATTGGCAGGCGGAAACGCCAGCGGCAGGGCCAGAGCAGCGGAACGCCCGCTGGCGTCAGCATATCGGCGAGGATATGGCTTAAGTAGCCGAGCACCATGCCCTGAATGGCATCCGCCGGGACTATCCAACTCTCGGGAACCTTCAAATAGAAGAGTGTAAGCAGGCCAAATACGGCCAGCAGGCTGTGGGTAAACCCGCGATGACCAAAGGCTCTGGCGATGGGTTTTGAAATCCACTTCAGCCGCTGACCAAGGAATGATTTTGGATGATCGATGTCCGGCAGCAGGCAGGTCAGCACGGCAGAAGGGACAATATGCCACCAGTCCCCCTGGGCCAGCACAGGGGTCAGTTCAGCGTTTTTAGCAAACACTGCACAGGCAAGTGAAAAAAGCAGGTGGCCTTCCGCCGTCATGATAAAACCCGGTAAACTGTCAATCCATACAGTATAGGGTTTTTATACAGTGTGTGAAAGAGGTGACGGTGTAACTCTTTGTCACAAACCGGCGGTTAGCGCGCCAGCCAGCCACCGTCTACGGCAAGGGTATGGCCGTTAACGTAATCCGACGCCGCCGAGGCCAGAAACACCACCGGACCCTGTAAATCCTCCGGAAGTCCCCAGCGGCCCGCCGGAATACGGTCGAGGATCGCCTGGCTGCGCTGCTCATCATCGCGAAGTTGTTGGGTGTTATTTGTCGCCATATAACCCGGCGCGATAGCGTTCACGTTAATACCTAGCGGCGCCCATTCGTTTGCCAGCAGGCGGGTGAGCCCGAGGACGCCGCTTTTCGAAGCCGTATAGGACGGCACCCGAATGCCGCCCTGGAAGGAGAGCATGGAGGCAATGTTAATGATCTTGCCGCCCTGACCCTGCACGATAAACTGTTTCGCTACTGCCTGAGAGAGGAAAAAGACCGATTTCAGATTGAGATCGATGACCTCGTCCCAGTCCTTCTCGCTAAATTCCAGCGCATCGCACCGACGAATGGTGCCGGCATTGTTAACCAGAATATCGATGCGGCCCATCTCTGTGACGGCGGTATCCACGACGCTCTGAATACTCTCATGCTTGCCGAGATCGGCGCGAATTGCGATAAAGCGCCGTCCCAGCGCCGTGACGCGCGCTGCCGTTTCGTCAGGAACCTTGCGGTTTACCCCCACGATATCGCATCCTGCCTGGGCGAGGGCAATGGCCATGCCTTGCCCCAGACCGGTATCGCACCCGGTCACCATCGCCACTTTTCCTGCCAGAGTAAAAGCATCCAGTATCATACGCGCCTCAGAAGTCAGGTTATTGTCATTCTGCACGTAAGGATAGGAGTCTGGAATGAGAAAAGCAAATAAAGTAAAACGTTGTTTTGATTTTGTGATACAGGCAGCCGAAGCTGCCTGAAAGAGCGTTACTCTCCGCGCAGATGGCGGGCAGTCAATTCTTCAAGAGACGTCAGCCTGACATCCGCGAGGGCAAAGCGGGGATCGTGTCGGCCTTCTTCAGCCGGCACAACGATGGAGCGCATACGTGCGGCTTTGGACGCCACCATGCCGTTAACCGAATCTTCCAGCGCCACACAGGTAAGCGGATCCAGCCCCAGTTTCGCGGCGCAGTCCATATACACCTGCGGATGTGGCTTGCTGTAAGGAAGCTTTTCGGCCGAGGCCAGCGCGTCGAAGCTGTCGCGCAGCCCGAACATCGTCAGCACTTTTTCCAGCATATGCAGAGGTGAGGCAGAGGCAAGCCCCACTTTCAGCCCTTGCGCCTTGCACAGGGCGATAGCGTCGCGTACGCCCGGTAACAGAGGCTTATTCTCTTCTACAAGGGAGATAGCACGGTTGATAATGCGCGCCGTAACTTCGTCGCGATCCGGGCCAACCCATGGCTGGTGGGCATACCAAAGGTCAACCACCATATCGATGCGCAGCCCCAGGGTATCGGGAAGCTCATTACGACGACTGATATCGACGCCGAGGCTGGCCATCACGTCCAGTTCAGCCCGATCCCACAGGGGTTCGGAATCAATCAACAATCCATCCATGTCAAAAATAGCGGCAAGTATCTGGCGCGGTGTCGACATTACAACATCTCCTTATCTTGGGGTAAGACGAACGGTGCTAAGCACAAGCAATTTAGCATATTGCATCCAAAGATCGGGCGAAAATGACCGACAGCAGGTAGACTTAGGCACAAATAACGCGTCTTTATGAAGAGGAACTAATGACGTATCAACAAGCTGGACGCATCGCAGTCTTAAAACGTATTGCTGGTTGGGTTATTTTCATTCCCGCCCTGATTTCAACGCTGATCTCCGTACTTAAATTTATGTACGATCACAGCGAAAAACAGCCGGGCATTAATGCCGTCATGCTCGATTTTGCCCACGTCATGATTGAGATGATGCGGTTTAACACCCCATTCCTGAACGTCTTCTGGTTCAACTCGCCCACCCCGGATTTTCACCACCAGCTGAATGTCGGGTTCTGGATAATCTATGCGTTGATCTTTATCGCGATGGCGTTGCAGGCCTCCGGCGCACGCATGAGCCGCCAGACCCGCTTTTTACGCGAAGGGGTAGAAGATCAGCTGATACTTGAGAAGGCGAAAGGCCCTGACGGGATGAGCCGCGAGCAGATCGAATCGCGCATTGTCGTTCCGCGTCATACCATTTTTGTGCAGTTTTTCCCGCTCTATATCCTGCCGGTTATTATCATTGTGGCCGGGTATTTCTTCTTTACGCTGCTCGGCTTCCTGTAATGTCAAAGGGGGCGTATTGCCGCCCCCTCCCGCTATGCCGCCAGGATACGGTCCAGCGCCCGCTGGGCATTCACCAGATGACTCCCGCCAAACAAAATCGCCCGGTTTAGCAAGGTGTACAGCTGATAAACCGGCTGACGTTCAAGGAAACCCGCAGGTAACGGCGAGACAGACTGATAGCCATCATAAATTTGCGGCGGCTGTTCAGGGTGCAACGGCAGCATCGCGAGGTCACATTCTCTGTCGCCCCAGTAGCAGGCCGGGTCAAATATATAGGGACCATCAGGCCCAAGCGCGCAGTTGTTCGACCATAAATCACCGTGCAGAAGGGAAGCCTGAGGCTGATGCGAAGCCAGACGCTGCTGAATGTGTTCAACAATCGCGTCGATGTTGCCGAACGCTAGTCCCTTTTCAGCGGCCAGCTCCAGCTGCCAGCCTATGCGCTGCTCGGCAAAAAAAGTCGACCAGCGGCGTTGCCACGCGTTTGGCTGTGGGGTGGTTGAGAGGTCGTTATCGAAATCGAGCCCAAACTGAGGTTGATCGCTCCACTGGTGCAAACGGGCGATCTGTTGGCCGAGAATAAAGGCGTTGTGCGCATCCAGAGGGCGCGCCGGAAGATAGTTCATCACCAGAAAGCTGTAGTCACGATCGCTGCCAACGGCTAAAACCTGTGGAACGTTGACTGTTTTACTGCGCGATAACAACTCAAGCTGATCGGCTTCGGCCGTAAAAATGGGGAGCAATTCGCGCTCATCACATTTTACGAAGAGATCGCGCCCGGCGTAACGTAAATGCCATGCGGCATGGATCTCTCCGCCTGGCAGTTCGTTACGCAGTTCAATTTCACCTTCACCCAGTTGCTCACTTAAAAGATGACTGATAGCCTGCCACATGATGTCTCTCCCATGTTGTCTGCCAGATCATAAAGTTAGCGCAAAACGGCTATAAAAAAACAGGAACTAACGCACAACTGAGCGGTTTAATTTTGTACAGGGCACTTATTGTTCTTTTTTATGCCAGTTTTCCCAGCTATCCACATCAATTTCCGTGGCTTTGTCAGTCACGCTTTCCACCAGGCTACTGGCCAGCGCCTTCACCTCCTCCTGACTCAGCGGGCTTATCAGGCCAAAGGCCAGCGAGCCGAGATCGTGAATATTGCCCTCATCGTCCGTCAGCGTGAGCAGAAAATTCGCCCGCGTGAAAGCGTTGTTGAGTTCATTCAGTTCGGTCAGCGATGCTTCATGAATATTGACGGTTACGACGTAGCGGGTGATATCACCACTGCTCATAATTCACCTCGTTGTTATCCTGAAAGTTTTCTTAGCATAGTCGATAAGCCATATTTGGCGACTTCCCCCTCCACGGGAAGGGGAAGCACGTTCAGCTTCTCGCCAGGTAATCGACAATTTTCTGAGTATCCGCAAGCGAACACAGACGGGTTCCCTGATTGATGGTGGCAGCGCTCCCTGCCGCGACGCCATAGCGTGCCATCTCCAGAAGCGAAGCGCCCTGCGCCAGCTTCAGCACCATCGCGCCAACCATACTGTCACCGGCACCCACGGTACTCTGACTTTTCATCGGTGGTGGAACAACCTGCACGCAGCCCGTCTTGTCGACGGCCAGCGCACCCTGAGGACCGAGAGAGACTACAACGCGATGCGCTTTGCCCGTGCGTACCAGCTCTTCTGCGGCAGTACGCACGTCATCAGGCTGGTTGAGCTCGCGATTGACAAGCGCACTGAGCTCTTTCTGGTTAGGTTTGACAAGTTCAAGTTGTCCGGGCTCTAACGCCGCCTTCAGGGCATCGCCTGAGCTATCGACAATGCAGCGGATGCCGCGCTGGAGCACCGCCTGAACCAGTGCCGTCAGCTTTTCTGTTTTGACGCCCGGCGGCAGGCTACCGCTGATCACCAGCAATGAGCCGCTTTCAATGGTCAGCACTTTCTCTTCCAGTTGACGAAACTCATCATCGCTCAACTTCGCCCCTGGCATCACAAAACGATATTGCTCGCCGCTGGATTCAACATGGACATGCAGGTTTTGCCGGGTCCAGTCTCTGGCGTCAACGGTATCTACGGCAACCTGTTCATCTGCCAGCAACGCAACCAGATGCTCACCTGTGGCGCCGCCAGCGGGGAAGATGGCGGTTGCTTTTCCGCCGAGATGGGTAATGGCGCGCGCCACGTTAATGCCGCCGCCGCCCGGCTCAAACACCGGCGCGCTACAGCGCAGCTTACCTTCCGGATAGATTTGCGGCGTCATGGTCGCAGAGTCGAGGGAAGGGGAGAGCGTCAGCGTGTAAATCGAAGCCATCATGACCTCCTTTTATCATGGGTTATTTTAAGCCTGGCACCGTTTGGCAGGAAGGCAACGTAAATAACAGTATGATTTTAAAAATGAATACTGACAAAAAACCTTGGCCGGGTATATACATTAAATCGCGTTTTGGGATCGTTCTTATTCAAAAAATGAAAGAAGAAATTATTGCTATGTTATTTGCGGCTTTTTATAATTTGTTACCTTTCTATGGTCGCCTTGTCATTGATCCGCAAGAAAGTTTCCGAGACCGTGACGGTCTCTTTTTATGTTGTACGGACTCCTAAAATAAATGAAGCTTTTGAAGACAGTACCCGCAGCACTGATGCTGGCGGGTGGCGTATTTGCGTCACTGAATGCAACCGCCGATGATACCGTTTTTACTGTCATGGACGATCCCTCCACTGCCAAAAAACCCTTTGAAGGTAACGTGAATGCCGGGTATCTGGCGCAATCCGGTAACACGAAAAGCTCCTCCATGACCGCAGACAGCACCCTGACCTGGTACGGCAACACCACGGCCTGGTCGCTGTGGGGCAATGCCAGCAACACATCTGCTAACGATGAACGCTCCTCTGAGAAATACGCGGTAGGTGGGCGTAGCCGTTACAACATGACAGATTATGACTACCTGTTTGGGCAGGCGAGTTGGCTTACTGACCGCTACAACGGCTATCGCCAGCGCGATGTCATGACTGCGGGTTATGGTCGTCAGTTCCTGAATGGACCAGTGCACAGCCTCCGTTTTGAATTCGGTCCGGGTGTCCGTTACGACGAGTACACCAACGGCGAAGATGAAACCCAGCCGCTGGGTTATGCATCGGGCACCTACGCATGGCAAATGACTGACAACGCGAAATTCACCCAGGGTGTGTCGGTGTTTGGTGCTGAAGATACAACGCTGAACTCTGAAAGTGCGTTGAACGTGGCTATCAACGAACACTTTGGACTCAAGGTGGCGTACAACGTAACCTGGAACTCATCACCGCCTGATTCCGCGCCGGAACATACCGATCGCCGAACCACGATTTCTTTAGGTTATAAAATGTAATTTCTTCGGGCCGGGACTATTCTCGGCCTGTTTTTTATTTTTTGAAACTGTGCTTATTTATATTAAACGGCGTTTTGAAATAATAGGCATGCTTTCGTCTTCATAATTTCTCCATAATTAGGCGACCAGGCCTTATTCAGTTTATTTGACACGATTTGATAAATAATTTGACTAGGCAAAAGTGTGATCCAGATCTACACTTACGGCACAGGCAAAAAACTCGCCTCAGGCATTTCTGCATTAATTAAGTATGAGAACAGAATTATGAAAAAAATCAAAACCGCTACAGCAGCGATGGTGCTTTCCGCACTTTCATTTGGCGTATTTGCTGCTGATAATATGACGCAACCTGCCAGTGACGTTAACAGCCCAGTCGGGATCGCTAAAGCCTCTGATGTTGAAGCAGGCTCCAACATTGCCCCTGGCTCCCAGTCTACCGGCCAGTCAATGAATGATGCATTTGATGTACACAAGCTGGTGGCGGGTGAGTGGTCCTGATATTTCAACTGCCACATGTGATGGAATATATACGCTGTCACAGCCTGGCGAAAACCGGATTATGACGTACCGGTTTTGGACCATAAATTATCGTAAAGATAGTTAAGATTTATTCAGTAAATTCACGGCACGTCTTCGCTGACATAATATTAGCCCCAGATCATCGCGGCCCAGCGCAGCAGCAACATCGCGCCGCAAATAGCGATTAACACCACGACCATTTTCCAGTGCTTAACGGCAAATCTTTTTGTTGGCATAACCCAATCCTTGTCAGTTGATACCCTTAGTCTACCAAAGTCTGCGCCAGAAAGCGCTTTACCCGGGACAACAGGTATGCCAGAACAGCGGTTCGGCTTAAAACCAGTGGAATCTGTCGGCCAGTATCAATACCAGACCAGCAGCGGAAAGTAGATTCAATATCACAACGGTTCTGCTCGATACATTCATGTGATACCCCTTCGATGTTTAAGGACCAGATCAAGAATAGCTCAGCACTTTCGGATTGCGAGCCCCCGTCAACAAAAGTTCATAAACGCAGACATAAGGATGAGCGGTTCAAATCGGTCGCGGGAAGGTGCATTCGCCCTGTTAATAGTGTTACCATTACGCTGCTTGCCGTAAATCCGCATTTATCTGAATCGGCAGGTGCATGATGACGAACCAATTTGACGATTGTTGGTCAGATGGTTTCGTAATCTACTGTTTAATCACGATTATTTTCTTTGTATATGCTCTTATGTGTGGGGCATCACTGCAAATAAGGATATAAAATGCCTGTAATTACTCTTCCTGATGGCAGCCAACGCCATTTCGACCACGCTGTAAGCCCAATGGATGTTGCACTGGATATCGGTCCTGGACTCGCAAAAGCAACCATTGCAGGCCGCGTAAACGGTGAACTGGTAGACGCGTCCGATCTGATTGAAAGCGATGCAACGCTTGCGATCATCACCGCGAAAGACGAAGAAGGTCTGGAGATCATTCGTCACTCCTGTGCGCACCTGTTAGGTCATGCTATTAAGCAGCTGTGGCCCAACACCAAAATGGCGATCGGCCCGGTTATCGACAACGGCTTCTACTACGACGTTGACCTTGACCACACCCTGACACAGGAAGATATCGACGCGCTCGAAAAACGTATGCATGAGCTCGCCGAAACGAACTATGACGTCATCAAGAAGAAAGTCAGCTGGCATGAAGCGCGTGAAACCTTCGTGAAGCGCGGCGAGAGCTATAAAGTCTCGATTCTTGATGAAAACATCGCTCATGATGACAAGCCTGGCTTGTACCATCACGAAGAATATGTCGACATGTGCCGTGGACCGCACGTGCCGAATATGCGCTTCTGTCATCACTTCAAACTGATGAAAATCGCAGGCGCCTACTGGCGTGGCGACAGCAACAATAAAATGTTGCAGCGTATCTATGGTACCGCGTGGGCCGATAAGAAAGCCCTGAACGCGTACCTGCAACGCCTGGAAGAGGCGGCTAAGCGTGACCACCGTAAAATCGGTAAGCAGCTTGACCTGTATCATATGCAGGAAGAAGCGCCGGGGATGGTGTTCTGGCATAACGACGGCTGGACAATTTTCCGTGAACTGGAAACGTTCGTGCGCTCCAAGCTGAAAGAGTACCAGTATCAGGAAGTGAAAGGCCCGTTCATGATGGACCGTGTGCTGTGGGAAAAAACCGGCCACTGGGACAACTACAAAGATGCGATGTTCACCACTTCGTCTGAGAACCGTGAATACTGCATCAAGCCAATGAACTGTCCGGGCCACGTTCAGATCTTCAACCAGGGTCTGAAATCCTACCGCGATCTGCCGCTGCGTATGGCGGAGTTCGGTAGCTGCCACCGTAACGAGCCATCAGGTGCGCTGCACGGTCTGATGCGTGTTCGTGGCTTTACTCAGGATGATGCGCATATTTTCTGTACTGAAGATCAGGTACGTGATGAAGTTAACGCCTGTATTCGTATGGTCTACGATATGTACAGCACCTTTGGCTTCGAGAAGATCGTGGTCAAACTCTCAACGCGTCCGGAAAAACGTATCGGTAGCGATGAGACATGGGATCGCGCAGAGGCGGATCTCGCCGTGGCGCTGGAAGAGAACGGTATTCCGTTCGAATACCAGCTGGGCGAGGGCGCATTCTACGGTCCAAAAATTGAATTTACCCTGTATGACTGCCTCGATCGCGCATGGCAGTGCGGAACGGTACAGCTGGACTTCTCCCTGCCGCAGCGTTTAAGCGCCTCTTATGTTGGCGAAGACAACGAGCGTCAGGTGCCGGTTATGATTCACCGTGCGATTCTCGGTTCACTGGAGCGCTTCATCGGCATCCTGACTGAAGAGTTCGCGGGCTTCTTCCCAACCTGGCTTGCGCCAGTGCAGGTAGTTGTGATGAACATTACCGATTCTCAGGCGGATTACGTTAAAGAATTGACGCAGAAACTACAAAATGCGGGCATTCGCGTAAAAGCAGACTTGAGAAATGAGAAGATTGGCTTTAAAATCCGCGAGCACACTTTACGTCGTGTCCCGTATATGTTGGTCTGTGGTGATAAAGAGGTGGAAGCAGGCAAAGTTGCCGTTCGCACCCGCCGTGGTAAAGACCTGGGGAGCCTGGACGTAAGTGAAGTGATTGAGAAGCTGCAACAAGAGATTCGCAGCCGCAGTCTTCAACAACTGGAGGAATAAGGTATTAAAGGCGGAAAACGAGTTCAAACGGCACGTCCGAATCGTATCAATGGCGAGATTCGCGCCCAGGAAGTTCGCTTAACAGATCTTGAAGGTGAACCACTGGGGATTGTGAGTCTGAGAGAAGCGATCGAAAAAGCTGAAGAAGCTGGAGTAGATTTAGTTGAAATCAGCCCTAACGCCGAACCGCCAGTTTGTCGTATTATGGACTACGGCAAGTTCCTTTATGAAAAGAGTAAATCTTCTAAGGAACAGAAGAAGAAGCAAAAAGTTATCCAGGTTAAGGAAATCAAATTCCGTCCTGGTACCGACGATGGCGATTATCAGGTAAAACTCCGCAGCCTGATTCGCTTTCTGGAAGATGGCGATAAGGCCAAGATCACGCTGCGTTTCCGCGGTCGTGAGATGGCCCACCAACAGATTGGTATGGAAGTGCTTAACCGCGTCCGTGAAGATCTGAGTGAACTGGCAGTAGTCGAATCCTTCCCAACGAAGATCGAAGGCCGCCAGATGATCATGGTGCTCGCTCCTAAGAAGAAACAGTAAGGCCTTCAAGCAGCAAAATCTGTGGAGCCTTCGGGCCCCATAGGTTTTGTTCGCCTATGTTTCGTTTATTTAACAATGCGAAGTGGAAGTTATTAAAATGCCAAAAATTAAGACCGTACGCGGTGCTGCTAAGCGCTTCAAAAAAACCGGTAAAGGTGGTTTTAAGCACAAGCACGCTAACCTGCGTCACATTCTGACTAAGAAAGCTACCAAGCGTAAACGTCACCTGCGTCCAAAAGCCATGGTTTCTAAAGGCGATCTGGGCCTGGTCATCGCGTGCCTGCCGTACGCATAAGTCGTTAACGTTTAACTTTTTTAACTTAGAATAGATACAGGAGAGCACACATGGCTCGCGTAAAACGTGGTGTAATTGCACGTGCACGTCACAAGAAAATTTTGAAACAAGCTAAAGGCTACTACGGTGCGCGTTCACGCGTATACCGCGTTGCCTTCCAGGCTGTTATCAAAGCAGGTCAGTACGCTTACCGTGACCGTCGTCAGCGTAAGCGTCAGTTCCGTCAACTGTGGATTGCGCGTATCAACGCAGCAGCACGTCAGAACGGTATTTCTTACAGCAAATTCATCAACGGCCTGAAAAAAGCCTCTGTTGAAATCGACCGTAAGATCCTGGCTGACATCGCAGTATTCGACAAAGTAGCGTTCACCGCTCTGGTCGAAAAAGCGAAAGCAGCACTGGCATAAGCCAGTTGAAAGAGGGGGCTTTGCTCCCTCTTTTCATATCGCCTTATCAGAAGATTGACATTTACCCGTCCAGGCTTTTCAATAAGGTCTTAACGGTTTTTACCCTACAAGGTAACGCAAGCATGAATGCTGCTATTTTCCGCTTCTTCTTTTACTTTAGCACCTGACTTCAGGAGGCTAGCGCGTGAAAGATGAAACGAAAAACAGCGCCAGATAAGCCTCCCGATGGAGGCTTTTTTTGTGCCTGAATTTGAGAGATTACGTCCAACAATTCGGTGTCTGCACCGACATAATGAGGAAAACCATGTCACATCTCGCAGAGCTGGTTGCCAGTGCAACGGCCGCCATTAACCAGGCCTCAGATGTTGCCGCGTTAGACAATGTCCGCGTCGAATATCTGGGCAAGAAAGGGCATCTGACCCTTCAGATGACTACCCTGCGTGAACTGCCAGCAGAGGAGCGCCCGGCAGCAGGTGCAGTGATTAACGAAGCCAAAGAGCAGGTACAACAGGCGCTGAACGCACGTAAAGCCGAGCTGGAAAGTGCAGTACTGAATGCGCGTCTGGCGGCAGAAACGATTGACGTTTCTCTGCCGGGTCGCCGTATCGAAAACGGCGGTCTGCATCCGGTTACCCGTACTATCGATCGTATTGAAAGTTTCTTCGGTGAGCTCGGCTTTACCGTGGCGACTGGCCCGGAAATTGAAGATGACTACCACAACTTCGATGCCCTTAACATTCCTGGCCATCATCCGGCACGCGCTGACCACGACACTTTCTGGTTCGACGCCACCCGTCTGCTGCGTACTCAGACATCTGGCGTTCAGATCCGTACCATGAAGGAGCAGGCTCCACCGATCCGCATCATCGCGCCGGGTCGCGTATACCGTAACGACTACGATCAGACCCACACCCCAATGTTCCACCAGATGGAAGGTCTGATTGTTGATAAAAACATCAGCTTCACCAACCTGAAAGGCACACTGCACGATTTCCTGAACAACTTCTTTGAGGAAGATTTGCAGGTTCGTTTCCGTCCGTCCTACTTCCCGTTCACTGAACCTTCTGCGGAAGTTGACGTGATGGGTAAAAACGGTAAATGGCTGGAAGTGCTGGGCTGCGGCATGGTGCATCCAAACGTACTGCGCAACGTAGGTATCGATCCGGAAGTATACTCCGGCTTTGCGTTCGGTATGGGCATGGAGCGTCTTACCATGCTGCGCTACGGCGTAACCGACTTACGTGCGTTCTTCGAAAACGATCTGCGTTTCCTCAAACAGTTTAAATAAGGGCAGGAAAGAACAATGAAATTCAGTGAACTGTGGTTACGCGAATGGGTTAACACCACGCTGGACAGCGACGCGCTTTCTAACCAGATCACCATGGCGGGTCTGGAAGTTGATGGCGTGGATCCTGTTTCTGGCGCCTTTACCGGCGTCGTGGTAGGTGAAGTGGTTGAGTGTGGCCAGCACCCTAACGCCGACAAACTGCGCGTAACAAAAGTCAATGTGGGCGGTGACCGTCTGCTGGATATCGTCTGCGGTGCGCCAAACTGCCGACAGGGCCTGAAGGTAGCCGTGGCGACCGTCGGCGCGGTACTGCCGGGCGATTTCAAAATCAAAGCGGCTAAGCTGCGCGGTGAGCCGTCTGAAGGCATGCTGTGCTCCTTCTCCGAGCTGGGCATTTCCGACGATCACTCCGGGATTATCGAGCTGCCGCAGGATGCACCAGTGGGTACCGATATCCGCGAATACCTGAAGCTTGATGACAACACCATCGAAATCAGCGTGACGCCAAACCGTGCCGACTGCTTAGGTATCATCGGTGTAGCCCGCGACGTGGCCGTTCTGAACCAGACCGAACTGAACGAGCCGGAGATCGCTCCGGTTGAGGCAACCATCAGTGACGTGCTGCCGATTCAGGTTGACGCCCCTGACGCATGTCCGCGCTACCTCGGTCGCGTGGTGAAAGGTATTAACGTTAAAGCGCCAACCCCGCTGTGGATGAAAGAGAAACTGCGTCGCTGTGGTATCCGTTCTATCGACGCTGTGGTTGACGTGACCAACTATGTTCTGCTGGAGCTGGGCCAGCCAATGCACGCCTTCGATAAAGATCGTATCGAAGGGGGTATTATTGTGCGCATGGCGAAAGAGGGCGAAACCCTGGTTCTGCTGGACGGCAGCGAAGCGAAACTGAACGCCGACACCCTGGTAATTGCCGATCACAACAAAGCGCTGGCGATGGGCGGGATCTTCGGCGGCGAGCACTCTGGCGTCAACGACGAGACGCAAAACGTCCTGCTGGAATGCGCGTTCTTCAGCCCGCTCTCCATCACCGGCCGCGCACGCCGTCACGGTCTGCACACTGACGCTTCTCACCGCTATGAGCGTGGCGTGGATCCTGCGCTGCAATACAAAGCGATGGAGCGTGCGACTCGCCTGCTGATCGACATCTGCGGCGGCGAAGCGGGTCCGGTTATCGATGTGACCAACCAAGCGGCGCTGCCGAAGCGTGCGACCATTACTCTGCGCCGCAGCAAGCTGGATCGTTTGATTGGTCACCACGTTGCCGATGCGCAGGTGACCGACATTCTGACGCGTCTGGGCTGCGAAGTGACTGAAGGTCAGGATGAGTGGAAAGCCGTTGCGCCATCCTGGCGTTTCGACATGGAGATCGAAGAAGATCTGGTGGAAGAAGTGGCCCGCGTTTACGGCTACAACAATATCCCTGACGAGCCGGTGCAGGCGGGTCTGGTGATGGGCAGCCATCGCGAAGCCGATCTATCACTGAAGCGTGTGAAAACCATGCTGAACGACAAAGGCTACCAGGAAGTGATCACCTACAGCTTCGTTGATCCTAAGCTGCAACAGCTGATCCACCCGGGTCAGGAAGCGCTGATCCTGCCAAGCCCGATCTCCAGCGAGATGTCAGCGATGCGTCTGTCCCTGTGGACGGGACTGTTGGGTACTATCGTTTATAACCAGAACCGTCAGCAGAACCGCGTGCGTATTTTCGAAAGCGGTTTGCGCTTTGTACCGGATACTCAGGCCAATTTAGGCATCCGTCAGGATCTCATGCTGGCTGGCGCCATTAGCGGTAACCGCTATGAAGAGCACTGGGACCTGGCAAAAGGGACGGTTGATTTCTACGATATGAAGGGCGATCTGGAAGCGATTCTCGATCTGACCGGTAAATTATCCGAAATTGAATTCCGCGCAGAAGCGATTCCAGCCCTGCATCCGGGCCAGAGTGCGGCGATCTATTTAGAGGGCAAACGTGTTGGTTTTATTGGGGTTGTTCACCCAGAGCTGGAACGTAAGCTGGATCTGAATGGTCGTACCATCGTATTCGAGCTGGAGTGGAACCCGGTTGCAGACCGCGTCATTCCTCAGGCAAAGGACGTCTCACGCTTCCCGGCAAACCGCCGTGATATCGCGGTTGTGGTCGCTGAAAATGTGCCCGCAGCAGATATTTTGGCCGAATGTAAGAAAGTTGGCGTAAATCAGGTAGTTGGCGTAAACTTATTTGACGTGTACCGCGGCAAGGGCGTAGCAGAAGGTTTCAAGAGCCTCGCTATTAGCCTTATCCTTCAGGATACCAGCCGTACACTCGAAGAAGAGGAGATTGCCGCTACCGTCGCCAAATGTGTAGAGGCATTAAAAGAGCGATTCCAGGCATCATTGAGGGATTGAACCTATGGCGCTTACAAAAGCTGAAATGTCAGAATATCTGTTTGATAAGCTTGGGCTTAGCAAACGGGATGCCAAAGAGCTGGTAGAGCTGTTTTTCGAAGAGATCCGTCGTGCTCTGGAAAATGGTGAGCAGGTTAAACTCTCCGGCTTTGGCAATTTTGATTTGCGAGACAAAAACCAACGTCCGGGCCGTAACCCGAAGACGGGGGAAGATATTCCCATTACAGCCCGCCGCGTGGTGACCTTCAGACCCGGACAGAAGTTAAAAAGCCGTGTCGAAAACGCAACGCCCAAAGCAGAGTAATATGAACTAACTAAAAAGGCCGCTCACGCGGCCTTTTTTCTTTGCGCTATTTGCTAAACCCGCCGTAAAATCAATGATATCTCAACCGGATAACCTATCGTCTATGCTTGATCTTGCCCGTCTTCAGCACCGCTCCGATCTCCGCCGCCTGTGTCTGCTCGGGGTGCTGATGATTGTCGCCACCACCGTCAGCCTGTGTGCGGGCGATCGGTGGCTGGGACCGGAAAGCTGGTTTACGCCTGAGGGACACCTCTTTGTCTGGCAGATCCGCCTGCCACGGACGCTGGCTGTGCTTTTAGTCGGCGCTGCGCTGGCGCTGTGCGGCACGATCATGCAGGCATTATTTGAAAACCCTCTGGCGGAACCCGGACTTCTCGGGGTGTCGAATGGCGCAGGCGTCGGGCTTATCGCCGCCGTGATGCTGGGGGGAGGCGAGCTCTCCGCCTGGGGGATTAGCCTCAGCGCCATCCTTGGCGCGCTGTTGATAACCCTCATCCTTCTGCGCTTTGCTCGTCGCCATTTATCCACCAGCCGGCTGCTGCTTGCCGGGGTAGCGTTGGGGATCATCTGTAGCGCGCTGATGACATGGGCCGTCTACTTCTCCACCTCTTTCGATCTGCGCCAGTTAATGTACTGGATGATGGGGGGATTTGGTGGCGTTGACTGGCGTCAGGGGTGGCTGATGGTGCTCCTGATCCCGGTCATCCTGTGGACGGCGTTCCAGGCGCAGCCGCTAAATATTCTCGCGCTGGGCGAAACGTCTGCTCGCCAGCTCGGGATGCCGATTGGCTTCTGGCGCAACGCGCTGGTTATCGCCATCGGCTGGATGGTGGGCGTAAGCGTGGCGCTGGCGGGGGCGATTGGCTTTATTGGGCTGGTGATCCCGCATATGCTGCGCCTGTGCGGTATTACGGACCACCGAACCCTGCTTCCTGCCTCGGCGGTTGCCGGGGCGGCAACGCTGCTGATTGCCGATATTATCGCCCGGCTTGCGCTGACGGCCGCTGAGTTGCCGATAGGCGTGGTGACCGCAACGCTGGGCGCACCGGTCTTTATCTGGCTACTATTAAAAGCTGGACGTTAAAACACAACCTGTAAGTCAACCTGAGGGAATGCTATGCAGTCTGATATTCTGAATACCGAAGTGACTACCATTGACGGCGAGAAAACCACGCTGGAAGGCTATAAGGGCAAGGTACTGCTCATCGTGAACGTGGCATCGAAATGTGGCCTTACGCCGCAGTATGAACAGCTGGAAGACATTCATAAAGCCTGGGAAAAAGACGGCTTTACCGTACTCGGCTTCCCGTGCAACCAGTTCCTGGGCCAGGAGCCGGGCAGCGAAGAGGAGATTAAGACCTTTTGCAGCACAACCTATGGTGTGACGTTCCCGATGTTCAGCAAAATTGATGTGAACGGGGAAAATCGTCATCCGCTGTATGCCAAACTGGTTGCTGCGGCGCCGACCGCCGTTGCGCCTGAAGAGAGTGGTTTCTATGAGCGTATGGCGAGCAAAGGTCGCGCGCCGCTCTATCCGGACGATATTCTATGGAACTTCGAAAAATTCCTGATTGGCCGTGACGGTCAGGTTGTGCAGCGTTTCTCGCCTGACATGACGCCTGAAGATCCTATCGTGATGGAATCAATCAAGCTGGCGCTGGCGAAATAATGACGCTGCTGATGCAGCTCACAGGCGTTGCCGGGAAGGGACGTCTTGAGCCTGTTACCGCCGCAGTCAACGCAGGTGAAATCCTTCACCTGGTTGGGCCTAACGGCGCCGGAAAAAGCACGCTGCTGGCGCGCATGGCGGGGCTGACCCGCGGGGAAGGGGAGATTACCTTTCTCGGGCAATCGCTCGTCAACTGGCTACCCTCTACACTCGCCTCCCGTCGAAGCTATCTGGTTCAGCAGCAGGTTCCGCCCTTTGCAATGCCCGTCTGGCACTACCTGACGCTGCACCTGCCTGATAAAAATCAGGTAGCGTTGCTCCATGACGTTGCTGCGGCGCTCGGGTTAGACGATAAGCTCACCCGACAGGCCAGCCAGCTTTCCGGTGGCGAATGGCAGCGCGTGCGTCTGGCCGCCGTCATCCTTCAGGTTCATCCGGTGGGAAATCCTCACGGGCGGTTGCTGCTGCTGGACGAGCCGATGAGCGGACTGGACGTTGCCCAGCAGGCAGCGCTGGATACTCTGCTCAGCGCGCTGTGTCGCAAGGGCATCGCCATTGTGATGAGCAGCCATGATTTAAACCATACGTTGCGCCACGCGCATCGGGTGTGGTTGCTGGCGCGTGGCAAACTGATTGCCAGCGGAACGCGCGACAGCGTGCTGACGGCCCCCAATCTTGCGAGTGCTTACCACATGTCGTTCCGGAGGCTGGATATTGAAGGCCACAAGATGCTCATTTCCACGGCGCAGGAGTAACCTTTCTTGCACAGCCGCATAGATGCACGCTAAATTACCGAAAGAACAAAAAAAGCAGAGGATTCGTCTGAAATGCGATTCTGGTTTCTCCTTGTTGCGGCGCTATTTCTTGCAGGATGCAGCAGCCATCGTGCACCTCCGCCTAACCCACGGCTTTCCGATTCCATTACGGTCATTGCCAGCCTGAACGATCAGCTCAGCAACTGGCGCGGCACCCCTTATCGCTACGGCGGGATGAGCCGGGGCGGGGTGGATTGCTCGGGATTTGTGCTGATGACTTTCCGCGATAAATTTGACCTACAGCTTCCGCGTGAAACGCGTATGCAGGCGAAAATCGGCACTGAAATTGATAAAGACGAGCTCCTGCCCGGCGATCTGGTCTTTTTTAAAACAGGTTCCGGTGAAAGCGGCCTTCATGTCGGCATTTATGACACCGATAATCAGTTTATTCATGCCTCGACCAGCCGCGGCGTGATGCGCTCCTCTCTCGATAATGTTTACTGGCGTAAAAATTTCTGGCAGGCCAGGCGTATTTAACCGCTGCATAAAGATGCAGTGCGGAGGGCCTGGCGGTGAAAATAGACGTCAGGCTTTTCTTGCGGGTGGATTAAAGTAAAATTTTTGCCCACTTATTTTTGTCAGCATGTGCCTGTTTTATCTAAAACTGGCTATTATTCAATAACCAGGATAAGATTATTTTAGATTCAGGGAAAAATCTGAAAATTAATACGGAAAGAATGAAATTAATCTTATTAAAATCAAGACAGTGGAATTGTGCCTGCAATTGCTCCAGGATGTTCTCTCTCATCTTTAATGCAGGACAAGGGCGATGATTATTACGCTAGATAATGCTTACCAGTCTGAACTTTTACTCCTTCCGGCACGTGATAGTGCAGGTTTGCTTAAAGGTTTAGAGATTTTGGTTAACTTTACTGGCGTGGGTACGGACGTACGAATCCCTACTGAACTGGTTATCCCTCATCTTTCTCAGGAAGATGAATTAGTGCTGTTTCAGGAAAAACTGCAATTACTCGATACCTGTAAGCTATTTTTTATTCAGCATCAGTTAATTGCATGGATCAATATTACACCTGCAATTGTTGAGTTTTTATTAACTAATGAGAACGCTGTTTCAATCCTTGATCGTTATCCGTTTCTTGAGTTTACTGTTAATGAGAACTATCCAGGTTTAAATAACGGGAAAGACGATCTTACGCTTGCAAGAATGGCGATCCATTTCCCCTTAGTGCTGGCTAACTTTGGTGCAGGGGCTGCATCCCTTAAACCGGTGTATGATGGTCTGTTCAAACGGGTGATTCTGGATAAAAACTTTATTCATCAGCGCGTCTCGGCGCTCTCTTTCGAGCCATTTATGCGCGCCATCCTCTGGCAGATCGCGCCGCATTGTCAGTCGGTCATGGTCTCGGGAATTGACGATCACGGCATCTTACAACGCGTGCTGCCCTTCAATTTTGGCGCAATGCAGGGAACCCTGTGGCCTGCCGTCCCGGCAGAACGCGTAACGACCCTCGTTCAGCAATAACCCCTTTCTTCGCCCGTGTTTACGTCAAGGGAAACCCTCTACACTTAAAGCAGGAGGACTTATGACCCTGTCTTTTACTGCTCACTGGCACGATGAATTACCCGGCTTTTACACCGCGCTTAAGCCCACGCCTTTACAGAACGCGCGTCTTATCTGGCATAACGATGCATTAGCGGATTCGCTTGGCATCCCTTCGACATTTTTTCAGCCAGAAAAGGGCGCCGGTGTCTGGGGCGGCGAAACGCTGCTTCCGGGCATGAAGCCTCTGGCTCAGGTCTACAGCGGACATCAGTTTGGCGTCTGGGCGGGACAGCTCGGCGATGGTCGCGGCATCCTGCTGGGTGAACAGGTTCTGCCGAATGGCGAAACGCTCGACTGGCACCTGAAAGGGGCAGGGTTAACACCGTACTCACGCATGGGGGATGGCCGCGCGGTGCTGCGTTCAACCATTCGTGAAAGTCTGGCTTCCGAGGCGATGCATGCCCTGGGGATCCCCACCTCACGCGCGCTGTCCATTGTCACCAGCGACACGCCGGTGGCCCGTGAGACGATAGAGCAGGGGGCGATGCTGATCCGCGTGGCGGAAAGCCATCTGCGTTTCGGTCATTTTGAACACTTCTACTATCGCCGCGAGCCGGATAAAGTCCGCCAGCTTGCCGACTACGCCCTTCGACGTCACTGGCCGCACCTGCAAGACGAACCGGACTGCTATGTTCTCTGGTTCCGTGATATTGTCGCGCGCACCGCCTCAATGATTGCCCGCTGGCAGGCCGTCGGCTTTGCCCACGGGGTGATGAATACCGACAACATGTCCCTGTTAGGGCTGACGTTTGACTACGGTCCGTACGGCTTCCTTGATGACTATCAACCGGGTTACATCTGTAACCATTCGGACTATCAGGGGCGTTACCGTTTCGACAACCAGCCTGCGGTGGGGCTGTGGAACCTTCAGCGGCTTGCGCAAAGCCTGTCGCCGTTTATCGACGTCGATGCCCTGAACGATGCGCTCGACACCTATCAGGAGGTCTTGCTGCGGGAATATGGTGTGTTAATGCGCAACAAGCTGGGGCTGATGACGCAGGAAAAAGGCGATAACGCGCTGCTGAATGGGCTGTTTGCCATCATGGCGCGTGAAGGCAGCGACTATACCCGAACCTTCCGTATGCTAAGCCAGACTGCGCAGCAGAGCGCCGCTTCACCGCTGCGTGACGAGTTCATCGATCGACAGGCGTTTGATGACTGGTTTGCCACTTACCGGGCGCGTTTACAGCAGGAACAGATTGATGACGATACCCGCCAGGCGCGGATGAAGGCGGTTAACCCGGCGATGGTGTTGCGCAACTGGCTGGCGCAGCGGGCTATTGAGCAGGCAGAGCAGGGGGATTATGCCGAGCTGCATCGGCTGCATATCGCCCTGCGCACGCCGTTTGCTGACCGGGAGGATGACTATGTCAGCCGCCCGCCGGACTGGGGCAAGCGACTGGAAGTGAGCTGCTCAAGCTAAGGGGCGAGAAAAACCTGCGGTGCGGCGTGCGCCGGATGTCTGCCGACGTGCACCTGCGCACCGTACCAGCGCGCCAGCGCGTCGGCCTGCAATACCGTCTCCGGTATGCCCTGAGAAACAATCCTGCCGTTGTGTAACAGCAGGATCCGGTCCGACCATAACGCGGCGAGATTAAGATCGTGCAGCACCACGCAGACGTGAAGATGACCCAGACGGGTCAGCGATTTCAACAGGCGCAGCAGATGCTGCTGGTGGTAGAGATCCAGCGCTGAAGTGGGTTCGTCGAGAAACAGCCAGCCGCGCGGCGTTCCCTCACGCCACAGCTGCGCCAGCGCGCGGGCGAGCTGAACGCGCTGCTGCTCGCCCCCCGAGAGGGAATGATAACGTCTGCCAGCCAGCGGCAGGCAACCGGTCAGCTGCATCACCTCACGCACAATCGACGGTCCAGGTTGACGCGACCAGGGCGCACGCCCCATTCCAACGATCTCCTCCACCAGCCAGTCAAATCCAGGCTGAGTATGCTGACGCATCACTGCCCGATAGCGGGACAGCGTCTCCGGGTGCCATTCATCCAGCGCTTTCCCCGCCAGCGAACAGCCGCCGCTGTCGGGTTTCAGGTAGCCGGTCAGCAGTCGCAGCAGCGTGGATTTCCCCGCGCCGTTGGGACCGATCAATGTAACCAGCTCTCCCTGCGACAGTGACAGCGAAACGTTATCTGTCAGCGTGCGGCCAGAACGGGTAAAAGTCAGATTTTCAGCCGTATAACGTTCAGCCATGCTGTTCTCCACGACGAAAAATGAGCCATAAGAACCAGGGGGCGCCAAGGATGCTGGTGAGCAACCCGACCGGCATTTCTGCCGGGGCGACCAGAGTGCGGGCTACCGTATCTGCCACCAGCAGCAGAAAAGCGCCCGCGAGAACCGTGCCGGGGAGGGTTGCCCGGTGATCGGCGCCCAGCCACATGCGCATCAGGTGCGGTACCACGAGTCCGACAAAGCCAATCACGCCGCTGACGGCGACAGCCGCAGCGACCAGCAGAGCGCTGCATAACAGTAATATTCGCTGTACAAGGGCAACGTCCACGCCGAGATAATGCGCTTCCTCTTCACCCAGTTGCAGTAAATTTAACGCGCTGGCACAACGCCAGATCGCCAGAGCGGCAGGCACCATCAGCGAGGTCACGGCGAGCAGCGTGGACCACTGCGCCTGACCGAGACTTCCCATTCCCCAGAGTGAAAGCTGACGCAACTGGGCGTCATTGCTGACCCACGAAAGCACACCCACTGCCGCACCGCACAGGGCATTGATGGCGATACCCACCAGCAACAGACGTGACAGAGAGGTGTCATGCTGCTTGCTGAGCAGGAAGATCACGCCTGTGGCTGCCAGCGCTCCAAAAAATGCCGCCAGCATAGGGGCGTAAAGCATCACCAGCGCGGGCAGCGCGAGCGGGAGCACCACCCACAGGGCGACGGCCAGCGCCGCACCGCTGCTGATCCCGAGCAGGCCCGGGTCGGCCAGTGGATTGCGGAACAGCCCCTGCATGACGCAGCCGGCGAGCGCCAGCGACCCGCCAATCACCAGCGCCAGCAGCACGCGGGGCAGACGGATGGTGAGCCAGATCTGGCGTAGCGTCTCATCGCTGCCGCTCCACAGCACGTTCACCGGCAGGCGTAACGCCCCAAAACCGGTAGCCATGATCGTCATGACGGTAAGCGACCCCGCCAGAAGCCATAACGATAACGTGATGCGCCGGGACATCAGGGCAGTTGCTCCGCTCTGGCACGCAGCTGTTGTATGGCTTTCGGCGTGCGGACGCTGAAGCCCAGCAGGGCCATGTCATCAATAGCCAGCACCTGCTTGCTTCGTCCCGCTGGCGTTTGCGCCAGACCGGGCAGTTTCCACAGATTTTCTTCGCCGCCCAGCGCGTTAAGGCCCTCCTGCGAAATCACCACCAGATCCGGCTGGCTGGCCATCACCCCCTCCTGGGAAAGCGGCTGATAGCGGGTAAAGCCCTGCATGGCGTTCTGCAACCCGGCGGCGCGTATTGCCGCATCCGCGCCGGTCTGTTGCCCGGCCGCCATTGCGGTCATTCCGCCGTGGCTGAGGATAAACAGCACCCGCTTGTTGAGCGGTGTTGAGGGCAGTGCCGCCAGCGCCTGACGCAGCGAGTTGCGCAGGGTTTCCCCTTGCGCCTCATGATGCGTCGCCTGAGCTATCACCCGTACTTTTTCGTCAATCGCGCGCAGGTCAGGCGTGCCGGGAACGGTAACCACCCGGACGTGGCTCTGTTCAACCTGCTTCAGCGCCAGAGAGGGCTGCGCCTGGTCGCTTGCCAGCACCAGCGTCGGGCGTACGGATAAAATCCCCTCCGCATTCAGCTGGCGAAGATACCCCACGTCAGGCAGCGCGTTTGTCGCCTGCGGCCACTGGCTGGTACTGTCGCGCGCAACCAGAGAAGACTCCGCGCCGAGGGCGTAGACGATCTCCGTCACGTCGCCGCCGAGGGCGACAATTCTCTTCGGCGCGGCGACGGCGACCAGCGGCAGGGCGCAGAGCAGGGCGAACCAGTTTTTCATGCGGCCAGCCCTTCCGGCGTCAGGGCGTCAATATGGCGACGCCACTGGCTCTGCTCAGGCTCGCCTTCGGTACGCTGCCCATAGAGCTGGGCGATCTGAGTGCCATCCGCAGCAAACAGCTCCAGGCTGGTAACGTGTCCGTCCGCCGTAGGTTTACGCGTTACCCACGTCTCGGCGATAGTCTCCTCCAGCAGATGCAGGGTAAAGGTTGGGTTGAAGATGTTCAGCCAGCCTTTCATGGGCGTCAGTTTTTCCACCACACCGGTGAAGATCTGCACGCAGCCGCGGTTGCCGACGAAGATCATGATTTCGTTTCCGTCCTGTCGCGCCGTCTCCAGCAGCTGTGCCAGCGCGCTGTTATCCACCTTACAGGCCAGATCGTCACTCACCAGACGAAACGCTTGCTGGCGGCTCAGGTTATGGCGCTTCAGTAAGCTAAAGAACTGATGCACATCGGTCATGGCGCGCCACTCTTTCTCCACCGAGCCTGCATCAGCACCGTCGGAATGCGCGGGGGCATCGACAGCCTTCAGTGCCAGAGTGGGGTTATCGGCAATGATAAAACGGGTCAGCACGTCGCCCCAGGCGGCAACGTCGGTGTGATCCGTGGTGTAGACCTTCAGTAAAGCGTCGCCCTGATGATCGAAGAACTGAATGCTCTGACGTTCGCCGCGGGAGGTCGTTTCGCTAATGTGAAACGCGCTCGCCCACTGGTTGAGGAACAAACGCAGATCCAGCGCGCGCGGATTCAGCACCAGCCCGGCATGACCGCCGAGGTGCTGGTGAGTAAACGCTCCAACCTGTTCGTGAACGGCGTATTCGTTACGGCAGATGCATTTGGTTTCCCCCACGGACTCCAGCGCTGCCAGAATCTCGCGGATTTCACCGCGCAGCCGCCAGGCGTCGTGTCCAACGCGCGCAAATGCCAGCTCTGCTTCGCTGATGTGCATTAATCCGGCGATATCACGGGCGTACTTACCCGGATGTTCTTCTTTAAGCTCAAGCCAGCGTGTGTAGTGACCCATAATCTTATCCTTCTGAATCGTTGCCCCGAAGGGAATTACCATTGATAACTGACGAAGATCTTGCCGTTGCGGCCATCCTGCGGGATGCCCTGCGGTGACCAGTAGGCTTTGTCGAAGGCGTTCCCCAGCACGAGGGTGGTGGTGATGCCTTTGAACTGCTGCTGGCCTTTATAACTGACGTAGAAATCATTTACTGCGTAGCCAGGCTGCTCGCTGTAGCTGCTGCTGATGTGCGTTGAACGTTCGACGAAGGTGCCGATCCAGCCCACGGAGAAGCCGCTTTGCGCCACCGGGATATCCAGCTTGCTGGTGACGGTGTCCGGGTTGATGCTGGAGATATATTCACCCGTGTCGGTATCTTTCCCGCGCGTGCGGTTGTAGGCCACGTCGAGGTTGAACAGGCTGGTCGAGTAGGTCGCCATCATGTCCCAGCCCCAGATTTTGGCATTTGGTACGTTATAGGACATGGTAGTGGCCGCCGCAAAATCGACGGTGGTAGAGATGTAATCTTTCGCTTTGGTGTCGAAGTAGCTGGCTTTGAACTCCAGCGCGTCGTTGGCGAGTAGCAGATCGTCAAAACGCAGCCCAAAACCGAACTCCTGGGTTTCGTTGGTCTCCGGACGCAGGTTCGGGTTCGGCACCCAGTAGTTAGTGTAGAAGCTGCCGATAGAGAAGTGCTTTGAGTCGTTATACATCTCGCCCATCGTTGGCGCGCGGAAGGCCTGGGCGTAAGAGCCGAACAGCATCAGCCAGTCGGTTGGACTCACGGTTAACCCGGCGCGTGATGACCATTTATCCGCATCCACGTCGTCGTAACCGTCGCTGCTGCCGCGGTAGTTGTCGTAACGCGTCCCGCCGAGAAGCGTTACCGGCAGGTCGCGCAGGGTGATCTCATCCTGCAACCAGCCGGAGCTGAAGTCGATTTTAGCGTCCGGGAAGCCGGTGGTCGCGCCGCCAGGGTGTTGCTCCTGACGGTAGTATTCCCCGCCGTAGGTCAGCAGGTGCGAGGCGAAGGAGTCGCTGAACAGGCGGGTGCGGTTTTCCACTTTGCCGCCTTTGGTGGTCTGCTTACGGAACTCGCCGCTGGCGTCGATGTTCTGGGCGTTGATCCGCGCTTCGGACCAGTAAATTTTCGCATCGGCGTTCAGCCAGTCGTTTCCGGCTGGCGCAATGCGGTAGCCAAGCTGGGCATCGCGCTGAATGGTGGAACGATCGGTCATCGGGTTACTGCTGCTGGCATCCGTGGTCTGCGGGTTTTTCGGCTCCTGCGCGTCGTTGTTGTAGTAGCGCAGGGAGCCGCTCAGCGTCTGAGCCGGATCAATTTTCCAGCTGCCTTTCGCCAGCATATTGTTGATGGATTCGTCGTTTGGCGCCCTCGCGCCGTCACTCTGGCGAATGTCGCCGCGATCGCGACTGGACCAGGAGACCACACCGTCCAGGGTATCGGTGCGGCCATAGGCGCTGGCGCCCATCCCGATGCTGTGATCGCCCGTTGCACCGGTAGCAAATACGCGATAGCCGCTATTTTTACCTGCGTCCAGCATATCGCTGGCGTCGACGGTGTCATATGAAATTACGCCGCCCAGCGCGCCGCTGCCGTACAGCAAGGCGGAAGGGCCACGTACCACTTCGATACGTTTGATCAGCGCCGGATCGAGGAACGTGCTGTTCAGGTGTCCGGTATCGGTGCCCTGGCGTACGCCATCCACCAGCACCAGCACGCCACGTCGGTCGTAACCGCGCAGGTTAACGTCCTGACCGTTGGTGCGCCCGGTGCCGTCCAGCGTCAGGCCGGGCACCTTGCGCAGCAGGTCGGCGGCGGAGCTGGCGGTCTGGTTTTCCGGCGCGGTGGCGTCAATCACGCTTACCATCATGGGGGCTTCGAAGGCGCTGCGGGCGTTGCCGGTGGCGGTAACGGTGATATCGTCTGTGGCGGCAAACGCAACGCCCGGCAGGGTGCTGACAATTGCCAGCGCCAGAAGAGACGGGCGTAAAGACGCGGATTGCAGGTGTGGCATAGCAACTCTCCATAAGAATTGAAAAGCGCTGGCTGCCTGGGGATCACCTGGGTGGCTGGCGAATGTGTTGTCTGGATTATTTAGTCAGGATCAGTTTTCCGGCATTGGTCTGGCGCAGCAGGTAGTGCTGGCCGTCATGCTCGATAATCACCCGGCCTTCCTCACCCAACAGGCTTTTGCTGTCGATGCGGCGATCGGTGGAAGCAGGGGACGGCGCTGTGTGTGTTTTTACTGGCGTTGCCGCGCTGTTATCGGTCGGTGACATAATGTTTATAAATAACAATCAATGTAACAATGATAATCATTATCAATAAACTGCAAATTCACGGCAAGCGTTTTTATGAAAATTGTGTGACGGGATCAAATTTGGGGGAGAGGTGCGGTCTGATGCCCTCACCCCGACCCTCTCCCACGGGGCTGAGGGATCCCCAG